>CABRLF010000016.1 GCA_902471685.1 uncultured Porphyromonadaceae bacterium | reverse complement strand
CGGCGCGGCAGCAGCACGCGCTGCCGGTCTGAAAATATGCAATACCGAGTGGGTTATGTTCTTTGATTCCGACGACATAATGCTCCCCGGGCACATCGGTCGTGCCTTGGATGCAGTGCGCCGGCATCCGGATGCCGACCTCATCGGATGGGATATCTGGCACACAGAAAATAATCGTCGGACTCTCAAGCCGTTTGTAACATCGGATATCAGATACCGCTCGCTTTTCAACGGCACGATGAGTACCGTTCGTTATTTCGCACGCCGATCTGTTTTCGAATCCGCAGGTAGCTGGGATCCGGACATGGGGATCTGGGATGACATAGAACTTGCCGCACGCATTCTCAAGCTGAATCCCGTCATATATAGATCGGAAGGAGAACCGACCGTCGAGGTGTTCGTTCAACCTGATTCCATAACGACATCGCAAACCGACATCGGTGCTGTCGAACGGGCTCTCAGCTCGATAGCCCGAAGCTACGGCAAACCTCACTGGGTGACTCTGAAAGAGACGATTCTTGCCGCATCCATCTCCGGAAGTATTGGAAATGAAATTCTCCGGAGAGCGCTGACAGCCGCCGGCACACGGAGTTTTCTCTTCCGCATGGCATTTGTTTATACCAGATCGGGAGGACGCGGAATAGCACGTATTCTGCGCCCGCTTATGTAAAATTTTGCAGAAAGGAAATAAATATCTATTTTTGTGAAACAATCGACAAAAAAGCCTATTACTATGAAATTTGCTGAAAAAGCATACTCTATATTCGAAGAATCCGTCCGCGACTATCATATCGACGATGATGTTGACGCAGCTACCAGGAATCCTTATAAACCGGAATCGGTGGAAGGAGTCTTGTATGCCAAGAACCGCATCGATGCCGTGCAGTGGCATCTCGAAGACATAATCCGCGACCCGGAAATCGACCCTGTCGCTGCTCTGGCACTGAAGCGCCGCATCGACCGCTCGAATCAGGAACGCACCGATATGGTAGAGGAAATCGACACATATTTCCGCAATCTCTATGCCGAAGTCAAAGTATCGGCCGATGCTACAATCAACACCGAAAGTCCGGCATGGGCTTTCGACCGCCTGTCGATTCTCGCACTTAAAATATATCATATGCGTCAGGAAGCCGAACGTGCCGATGCCTCGGAGGCTCACCGCGCCAAATGCGCCGCCAAGCTTGCAGTCCTCGAAGAACAGCGGGCCGACCTGACAAGTGCCATCGACGCTCTCCTCGAAGACATTGCAGCCGGACGGAAATACATGAAGGTCTACCGCCAGATGAAGATGTACAACGACGCGGATACCAATCCCGTACTCTATGGCGCAAAGTAAGAAAGACATACGCACTGTTCTGCTCACTCGGTTTTCCGCTTTGGGCGATGTCGCCATGACCGTTCCGGTGGTATACAGCGCCTGCCGGACTCACCCCGATGTACGGTTTATAATGGTTACACGCCCGTCGATGACGTCTATCTTCGTCAATGCTCCCGAGAATCTCATTGTCGAAGGGGTAGATCTCAAGAACGAATATACAGGTGTACGCGGAATCCGCAGTCTTGCGGCTTATCTGCAGGAAAAATATAGACCGGATTTTTTCATCGATCTCCACAATGTGCTCCGCACGCGTATTCTGGCTGTTTTTCTCAGTCTGAAAGGCGTTCCGGCGGTACATATTTTCAAGCCAAGGGCCAAGCGCCGGGCGCTTACCCGCCAGCACAATAAAATATTGCTGCCATTAGTGTCGCAGCGTGCTCGCTACCGCGAGGCTTTTTTCAAGGCCGGGCTTCCCGTCTCCGAAAACTTCAAGGGCCTATTTAATGGTTCCGGAACGGCGCCACATCAGCTATACGAGGCCATATCGACACCCAAACCGGATGGCGAGAAGTGGATCGGATTCGCTCCTTTCGCAGCCCACAAAGGAAAAATCTATCCGCCTGATCTGATGGAGAAAGTTGTCGCACGCTTTCAGGAGGATGCTGACGCAGGCGAGAGCCTGAGGATTTTCCTTTTCGGCGGCGGAACCGAAGAACAGGAGATTCTCGATGGCTGGGCCGCAAAATATCCATGCGTTACGTCGCTGGCTGGTAAAAAATATGGATTCAGGGCCGAACTCGCCCTGATCAATCATCTCGACGTAATGGTGAGCATGGACTCCGCCAACATGCATCTGAGCGCCATTGCCGGAACTCCTACCGTCAGTGTATGGGGTGCAACCCACTACTACTGCGGATTCAAAGGGTGGCACCAGCAGGAATCCGATATGGTACAGCTGCCTGTGCCTTGCCGTCCCTGTTCTGTATTCGGCGACAAGCCTTGCTTCCGCGGCGACTATCTTTGTCTTACGGCCATAAAACCTGATTTCATTTATAATAAAATGAGGGAGAAACTATCCAGATAATTACCCTCGGCAATCTATGGAACAAGAAGAATTCGACATTCGAAAGAGCGCCGGAGCGACAGAAGCGGAATTCGAGAAAGCTCTACGCCCCGACCGCTTCACGGCGTTCAACGGACAGGAAAAAATTATAGAAAATCTGCGCATCTTCACCGCTGCGGCCAAGATGCGTTCGGAAGCGCTCGACCATGTGCTTCTTTTCGGGCCTCCCGGACTTGGAAAGACAACACTGGCCGGTATCGTGGCAAACGAACTCGGCGTAGGGCTGAAAATAACTTCGGGTCCCGTCCTTGACAAGCCCGGTGACCTCGCCGGCATACTCACGGCACTTGAGGAAAACGATGTACTCTTCATCGATGAGATTCACCGTCTTAGCCCGGTAGTCGAGGAGTACCTCTACTCCGCCATGGAGGATTTCCGCATCGACATAATGATAGACAAGGGCCCCGGAGCGCGGAGTGTACAGCTTTCGCTAAATCATTTCACCCTCGTGGGAGCCACCACGCGCAGCGGACTCCTGACGTCGCCTCTCCGTGCCCGCTTCGGAATCAAATGTCACCTCGAATACTACGATCATGAGGTACTGGCACGCATCGTTCTCCGTTCGGCAGCGCTGCTGAAAGTGCCGTGCTCCGAAGAAGCCGCTACCGAAATCGCCATGCGCAGCCGCGGCACACCACGTATCGCCAATGCACTGCTGCGCCGTGTGCGCGACTTCGCGCAGGTGAAAGGCAACGGCAACATAGACCTCGATATAGCCCGATATGCGCTTGAGGCTCTGAACATTGACCGGTACGGACTCGACGAAATCGACAACAAGATTCTCGGAACGATAATCCGCAAATTCAAAGGCGGACCGGTAGGTCTGTCTACCATAGCCACAGCATTAGGTGAGGATTCCGGCACCATTGAGGAAGTATATGAGCCGTACTTGATCAAGGAAGGTTTCATCAAGCGTACTCCGCGCGGACGCGAGGTGACTCAGCTTGCCTATGAGCACCTCGGCATGAACAATGTCGAGGGAGGTCTGTTTTCATAGAAACGACTGCCGATGAGCAAAAAAGACAAATCAGAAGCGCTTCAGGAAAAGCTTGCCATATTGCCCGAGACGCCGGGGGTCTACATGTACTTCGATGCCGAGGGTACGGTAATTTATATCGGCAAGGCCAAGAACCTGAAACGGCGTGTCAATTCATATTTCACCAAGCATCACGACGTACTGCGTACAAATGTTCTCGTGCGCAACATCGTCGACATGAAGTATATAGTGGTACCGACTGAGCAGGACGCCCTCAATCTGGAAAACTCCATGATCAAGGAGTACAAGCCCCGCTACAATGTACTGCTGAAAGATGACAAATCTTACCCGTGGATTGTCGTCACCAACGAGATGTATCCGCGCGTCTTTCTCACACGCCAGCATATAAAGGACGGCTCCAGATACTACGGTCCTTACACCAATACTGCCGTCGCACGCACGGTCCTCGAACTCATCGGCGATCTTTATCCCGTGAGGACTTGCCGCATACCCATCACTCCCGAATATATCGCCAAGGGAAAAGGACGTCTGTGCCTCCAGTATCACATCAAGAACTGCAAAGGATGCTGCACCGGTGCAATAGATTCGGCCACATACAACAGTTATATCGACCGCATCCGACAGATTCTCCGTGGCGAGACAGGCGAACTTCTCGCCCATCTGCGCTCCGAGATGGAACGGCTTGCGGGCGAACTGCGCTTCGAAGAAGCCCAGGAGCTGAAAAACGCCTACAAACTTCTTGAGAACTACCGTTCGAAGAGCGTGATCGTCAGTCAGACTATCGGAGATGTCGATGTATTCGGCTTCGATGACGACGGGTCCAACGATGTGTATGTCAACTACATGCATGTTCGGCGCGGTGCCGTGGTCCGGAGCGTCACCCTCCGATACCGCCGGTCGCTGGAAGAATCCCGAGCCCAGATTCTCGGCTACGCCATGGAAGAAATCCGTCAGAGTCTCGATGTGAAATACGACGAGATAATAGTATCGGAAGCTCCCGAAGTGGAGATGGCAGACATTTCTTTCACTATCCCGCGCCGCGGCGACAAGGCAAAACTGCTGGAAGTGAGCGAAAAGAACGCCCGACAGAACCGCATCGACGATCTGAAGCACATGGAGCGCCACAATCCGGAAGAGCGCACTTCGCGTCTGCTTGAACGCATCAAGGCCGATTTCCACCTCTCGGAACTTCCCCGACATATAGAATGTTTCGATAACTCCAATATACAGGGCACCAACCCCGTGGCTTCGTGCGTGGTGTTCCGTGACGGCAAACCATCGAAAAAGGACTACCGGCATTTCAACATCAAGACCGTCGAGGGTCCCGACGACTTCGCATCGATGAAAGAAGTACTCACCCGTCGCTACACGCGCCTGATGCAGGAAGGACAGGAACTGCCCCAGCTCATCGTCGTCGATGGCGGCAAAGGTCAGCTGAGTTCTGCCGTGGAGGCTCTGGATGAGATGGGTTTGCGCGGAGTGATAGCCGTTGTCGGCATAGCCAAGCGTCTGGAAGAAATCTACTTCCCGGGCGACAGCATACCTCTGTATATCGACAAGAATTCAGAAACGCTACGCGTGGTGCAGCACCTTCGCGACGAGGCGCACCGGTTCGGCATCACACATCACCGCAACCGCCGCAGCAAGTCGGCGCTGGTCAGCGAGCTTGACGGAGTCAAAGGCATAGGACCGAAAACTGCCGAAGCACTCCTTTCGCATTTCAAAAGCGTGAAACGCATCCGCGAAGCCTCGCAGGAAGATATCGCCGCCGTCGTAGGACCGGCCAAAGCAAAAACCGTGATGGAAGGTCTGGGCAAATAAAACATCGCTTCTTTTGATTTTTATGTTATAAAACTACATTTTACAGCATTTTTTTGATTAATTTATCGTTGTGATTCGATTAATTTTGTAATTTTGCTGCAAAAGATGTCGTTCCAATGAAAAATCAATTAAGAAGCAGTATTAGTACTCAGGGTCGCCGTATGGCAGGCGCTCGTGCGCTATGGAGAGCCAACGGCATGAAAGACAACCAGTTCGGCAAACCCGTAATTGCTATTGCCAATTCTTTCACTCAGTTTGTTCCGGGTCATGTCCATCTCGGAGAGGCCGGTCAGATCGTGAAAAAAGCTATAGAGGAAGCCGGTTGCTTCGCGGCGGAATTCAATACAATCGCCGTCGACGACGGCATTGCGATGGGCCACAACGGAATGCTATATTCCCTGCCTTCGCGCGACCTGATAGCCGATTCTGTCGAATATATGGTCAATGCGCACTGTGCTGATGCTCTGGTGTGTATCTCCAACTGCGACAAGGTTACCCCCGGAATGCTTCTTGCCGCCATGCGGCTGAATATTCCTACGATATTCGTCTCCGGCGGACCGATGGAAGCCGGGGAAGTAGACGACGAGGCCGTCGACCTTGTGGACGTCATGGTCCGCTCTGCCGATCCGACGGTAAGCGACGAGAAAGTGGAGGCCCTAGAACGTCGCGCATGCCCTACCTGCGGTTCATGCTCGGGCATGTTCACTGCGAATTCCATGAACTGCCTCACCGAGGCGCTCGGGCTCTCGCTGCCAGGCAACGGAACTATCCCGGCCACACACGCCAACCGCCGCGCGCTCATGGAGCAGGCCGGACGCCGGATAGTGGAACTCACTTATGAATACTACGACAACGGTAACGAAGCCGTGCTTCCGCGCAACATAGCATCCCGACAGGCCATGCTCAACGCCATGACAATGGATATCGCCATGGGCGGCAGCACAAATACAGTTCTGCATCTTCTGGCTGTGGCAGCGGAAGCCGGCACACACTTCGGCATGGAAGACATCGACGCTCTATCCCGACGCACTCCCGTGCTCTGCAAAGTAGCACCCAACTCGAAATATCATATCGACGATGTAAACCGCGCCGGCGGCGTGCTCACCATTCTGCGGCAACTTGCCGAAGCCGGACTCGTCGACACATCTGTACTCCGCGCCGACGGCCTCACTCTCGGCGAGGCAATCGAACGCTACGCAGTGGGAGGAACCGAATTCTCCGACAGCGCCGCCGGACTTTGGAAAAGCGCTCCAGGACATCAGCGCACCACAAAACTCGGCTGTCAGGATAATGCCTACGCAGAACTTGACAGCGACCGTAGTGCAGGCTGTATCCGCGACACAGCCCACGCCTACACCACCGACGGAGGACTTGCCGTTCTCAAAGGCAATCTCGCCCCGGACGGATGTGTTGTAAAGACAGCCGGTGTAGATGCGTCACTTCTCACTTTCAGCGGTCCTGCACGTGTTTTCCGCAGTCAGGAAGATGCCATGCACGGCATTCTGGACGGCACCGTAAAGGAAGGCGATGCTGTTCTCATCACATTCGAAGGTCCTGCCGGCGGTCCCGGAATGCAGGAAATGCTCTACCCCACGAGCTATCTCAAATCGCGGCATATCGACAGGCACTGCGCCCTGATTACCGACGGACGTTTCTCCGGCGGAACATCGGGCCTTTCGATCGGACATGTTTCGCCCGAGGCTGCTGCAGGCGGTCCCATAGGACTTGTTCGAGACGGTGATATCATCGATATAGACATTCCTGCCCGAAGCATAAGCGTACGTCTCACCGACGAAGAACTTGCCGCACGCCGTGCCGAGGAAGAAACCTTCGGAGACGAGGCTTTCACTCCGCGCGGCCGCGACCGCCAGGTGAGCAACGCTCTGAAAATCTATTCAAAATTCGTAAGTTCCGCCGACAAAGGCGGAGTGAGAACACTCAAATAGGAACCAAGATGGACCAAATATCAAAAGAGAATCCTGTCTCAGGTGCGGTAGCACTGGTCCGTGCCCTCATAGACGAGGGTGTGGATACAGTTTTCGGATATCCCGGAGGCCAAGTCCTTCCCATCTACGATGCCCTTTACGACTATACCGACTCGCTTCGTCATATTCTTGTACGCCATGAGCAGGGCGCGGCCCATGCAGCCGAAGGTTATGCCCGAGCCACGGGACGCGTCGGCGTCGTAATCGCCACCTCCGGTCCAGGAGCCACAAATGTAATCACAGGACTGAGCGACGCCATGATGGACTCCACGCCTCTGGTGGTAATCACCGGTCAGGTCGGAGCCCAGTATCTCGGCTCCGACGCATTTCAGGAAACCGACGTAATTGCAATTACCCAGCCCGTCACCAAATGGAGCCTTCAGGTACGCCATGCCGAGGACATAAACAATGCCGTGGCACGCGCATTCTTCATTGCCAGCACCGGGCGTCCCGGGCCAGTGGTGCTCGACATATCGCGCGACGCACAGGTAGGCACAGTGACCGAGCCTTTCCGCCCCATCAACTTCATCCGTAGCTACAATCCTTCTCCCGAACTCGACATGGAGAAAGTCGAGGCTGCAGCAGCGCTCATCAACGCCGCCGAACGCCCGATAATCCTTGCGGGCCAGGGGGTAAGCATTTCCGGAGCGGAGCAGCAACTGCGCAAACTTGCAGAAAAAGCGGGCATTCCTGTAGCAAATACCCTGCTCGGCCTCTCGACGATGCCGTCGGATCATCCTTTATATAAAGGTATGCTCGGCATGCACGGCAATATTGGTCCGAACATGGCCACCAACCGCGCCGATGTAATTATCGGCATAGGCCTGCGCTTCGACGACCGCGTGACCGGCGATGCATCAGCCTATGCGCCCGACGCAAAAATCATACACATCGATATCGATGTCTCGGAATTCAACAAGGTTGTTCCTGCAGCCGTAGCCGTTCACAGCGACGCAGCCAAAGCACTGGAAAAACTCATTCCTCTGGTAGAAAGCAAGCCGCCGCGGACAGAATGGATGGAATTCATCGACAGTTGCAACCGCCGCGAGGAATCGACGGTCATAAAAGCTGAACTGCACCGTTCGGGCGACGCCCCCATGACAATGGGCGAAGTGGTGCGTACCGTCGCCGACGCTACCGGAAACGACGCAATTATCGTTACCGATGTCGGCCAGAATCAGATGATGAGCGCACGCTACTCGCGGTTCCGGCATACCCGCAGTTTCATTTCCTCTGGAGGTCTCGGCACTATGGGATTCGGTCTCCCTGCCGCTATCGGAGCGAAAATAGGATGCCCCGGCAGAACCGTTGTCACATTCCTCGGCGACGGCGGCTTCCAGATGACCATGCAGGAACTCGGCACCATCATGCAATACGGCGTAGACGTCAAGATTGTCGTGATGGACAATTACTTCCTCGGGAACGTGCGCCAATGGCAACAACTCTTCTACAGTCAACGTTTCTCCCAGACCCCGCTGGTCAATCCCGATTTCCTCACTATCGCCAAAGCGTATAATATCGACGGCATGATGGTCAAGGAACGCAAAGACCTGAAAGACGGCATAGAGGCAATGCTACGCCATGACGGATCTTTCGTCCTTTGCGTAGCCATTGATTCCGAAGATATGGTATTCCCGATGATTGCGCCGGGAAAAGCTATCGACGAAATACTTACCGACCAAAACACCAAGTTCACACTATGAGTCCGAATGCACCGCAACAGCTGTTCACGCTGCTTGTCTACTCCGAGAACTGCGTCGGTCTCCTCAATCAGGTGTCCGGCATCTTCACACGCCGCTGTCTGAATATCGAGGACGTCGCCGCCTCAAAATCGTCTGTCCCTGATATTACGAAACTCATCATCACCTGCTGGGCCGACCGTCCTACAATGGAGAAAGTGGTGAAGCAAATCGAGAAACGCATCGATGTTCTGAAAGTGAGCCTCTTCACCGACGAAGACATAGTATACCAGGAAATCGCCCTTTATAAGGTGCCCACTCAGAAAATGCTTGAGGAGCAGAATCTCGAGACATTGATCCGGCGGCATTCCGTCCGCATTCTCGAGATGACGCCGGAATACACCATTCTTGAAAAAGCCGGCCACCGCTGGGAGACCGACGCACTCTTCGAATGCCTCAAGCCATACGACATACGCCAGTTCGTGCGCTCCGGACGTATCTGCGTCACCAAATCGCCTGTCGAATATATCGACCAGTACATCGCGGCGCAGACGAAACGCATGATGGAAAACAATAATTCAGAAAACAATCAATGACCAAAAATTAATAATATGGCAATCATGAATTTCGGCGGTGTTGACGAAACTGTCATCACCCGCGAGGAATTTCCTCTCTCAAAAGCTCGTGAAGTTCTCAAAGACGAGACAATCGCAATCCTCGGATACGGAGTCCAGGGTCCGGGGCAGGGACTCAACCTCCGCGACAACGGCTTCAATGTGATCGTCGGCCAACGTCCCGGCAAAACTTTCGACAAAGCAGTAAAAGACGGCTGGGTACCCGGCGAGACTCTCTTCTCTATCGAAGAGGCGGCAGAACGCGGAACCATAATCTGCTGTCTTCTCTCCGATGCAGCCGTACTCAGCGTATGGCCCACTATAAAGAAATGCCTCAAGCCCGGCAATGCACTCTACTTCTCGCACGGCTTCGCAATCACCTGGCCCGACCGCACCGGCGTCGTTCCTCCCGCAGATATCGACGTAATAATGGTCGCCCCCAAGGGGTCGGGCGCAACAGTACGCAGCCTTTATCTCGAAGGACGCGGCATCAATGCTTCCTTCGCCGTCGAGCAGGATTATACCGGCCACGCTCTGGAGCGCACTCTCGCCATGGGTATCGGCATCGGCTCCGGTTATCTCTTCGAGACCACTTTCAAGCGTGAAGCCACCAGCGACCTTACCGGCGAACGCGGTGCCCTGATGGGTGCCATCCAGGGACTCTTCCTTGCCCAGTACGAAGTTCTTCGCGAACACGGACACACACCCTCGGAAGCATTCAACGAAACCGTCGAAGAACTCACCCAGAGCCTCATGCCTCTCTTCGCAGCCAAGGGCATGGACTGGATGTACGCAAACTGCTCCACCACCGCACAGCGCGGCGCCCTCGACTGGATGACTCCCTTCCACGATGCGATCAAACCCGTTATGGAACGCCTCTACAAGAGCGTCGCTGACGGCATTGAGGCCCAGATCTCCATCGATTCCAACTCGAAACCCGGCTATCGCGAAGCTCTTGAAGAAGAACTCAAGGCTATGCGTGAAAGCGAACTCTGGCGCGCTGCCGAAACTGTCCGCCGTCTCCGTCCCGAAGGTTGCTGAGAATAATCCACAACAAAAAACGCGGTCCCGAAGGATCGCGTTTTTTGTTGATTTTTGACTCGCTATTATTTGCGGATGCCGAGCTCTTTCTGAGCGATGATGGCACGGTAGCGGTTGATGTCTTTGCGCATCAGGTAGTCGAGAAGACGACGACGCTTACCTACAAGCATCTTTAGAGCGCGTTCAGTTGTATGATCTTTGTGATTTGACTTCAGGTGCTGAGTCAAATGAGCGATACGGACCGAGAATAATGCAATCTGTGCTTCAGGCGAGCCAGTGTCAGTCTTGCTCTTACCGTACTTCTCGAAGATCTGTGCTTTTTCTTCAGAATTTAAGTGCATTCTTTGAAGTATTTTGAGTGTGAATATAATAGAAACGGAACAGCATACGCTTTTCCGACCGCAAAATTAGTGATTTTCCACAAGATAACAATATCCATTAACACTTTTTAAGTCTACCTTTTTCCCCTGTTTAAATTACTATACCCGAAAAATTTGTATGCAAACAGCATAATTAGTAACTTCGCACTACAAAACCTTATTTCGCACACCGATTGAACCTTTTTATTGTCACTCATTTTAACCGAACACGCGCCTGAGACTTCCGCATAAGGACAGAAAGAATAATACATGAATCTAAAACAACACATTGCTATTGCCCTGCTATTCATATTCGCCGCCATACTTCCGGCCCGCGGCGAATACTTCCGGCATCTGTCATTGGCCGACGGACTCAGTCAGCCTTCAGTGATCGCTATCATTCAGGACCGTTTCGGCCGCATGTGGTTCGGCACCCGCGAGGGCGTGAACGTATACGACGGCGTATCGGTCGTTCCATACAAGGGCTGGGTTGACGATCCGGCAGGCTCGGGAAAGGTATGGATAGGCAATCATGTCATGGCGATAACGTCCACTCCCTCCGGCGACCTGTTCATGCTGATGGACTATAACATCGTGAAATACGATATCCGCGCGGACCGCTTTGTTCGCATCACCGAAAGAGGCAATATCCGTGGTCTGGCTTCGTACGGCCATACCACCACCTTCATGTCGCGTGACTCTGTTTTCG
The DNA here is from genome assembly GCA_902471685.1 of uncultured Porphyromonadaceae bacterium. Classification (GTDB taxonomy): domain Bacteria; phylum Bacteroidota; class Bacteroidia; order Bacteroidales; family Muribaculaceae; genus CAG-873. The sequence continues at coordinate 17,754 of CABRLF010000016.1, read as the reverse complement.
AAATAAATGACACAGACGACAGTATCCGGTTCCGGTTCTGTCTGCCTCCGGCGGCAAACGTGACGCACCTCGCCATGGACGACCGTATGTACTATATAAGTACCGAACGCGGCCTTCATGCGATCGACCGCACGACACGCCGCCATACAATGCTCCTGGAGAACGAAAACATTTATTCCACATTCATCGGCCGCAACAACGCGCTGTGGATCTGTGCCGCCAACGGCGGACTCTACCGCAAGGGGCTCAACGAGACCGTACCGACGCTGGTATCAAGCCCCTCTGTTCCCAAAAGCGTGGTTGGCGCACAGCAGTCGCGTCATGCTGTAGAAGACAACGACGGACGCATATGGTACGGCACATTCACCGGTCTGTACTGCTACGATCCCTCCACTAAGGAAACACGACATATCGACACACCCGCCAATGCCGGCGGCCTCAACCATCCATCGGTATTCGGCATGTACTGCGACCGAAAAGGAAACATATGGGTAGGTACTTATTTCGGCGGTGTCAACTATTTCTCTCCGCAGCATGACGACTATACCAATTTCAATTACGAGGGTCTGGCGCCCAAAGGACTCTACCACTCCTATATCAACTCTCTGGTGCTCGATCGCGACGGAAGCATCTGGTTCGGTACTGACGGTGCCGGCGTATGCTGCATCAACCGTCATCTGGAGATTCAGAAACAGATTACCGCAGGAGAGGGGCCTAATTCTTTGAGACAAAACAATATAAAATGCCTCGCGTACGACACGCCCTCGAACAGTCTTTTCATCGGTACTCATCTTGGCGGTGTTTCGGTCTACGATCTGGACAAAGGTACTACCCTCAATCTAATCGAGCATCCGGCCTATAAAGACGCTGGCCAGACAATACACGACATAAAAATCCATGGCGACCGGCTGTATATTGCATCGCGCGAGGGGCTGTCGTATATCGATCTGAGAGCCAATCCGATGACCGTCACTAAAGTAAAGACCGGGATTGCTCCCTACCGTTTCGATTTCGACGCTGAAGGAAACATATATGCCAGCACACGTTTCTTCAACGGCATCTATAAAATATCAGGGCTCGATAAAGAAAACCCGGAGACCAGAATTTTTGCCCAACACGGCAAGTATGCATCTCTGGCCACCAGTGTATGCTGCAACGCCGACGGCCTTCTCGTAGGCACTCTCGGCAGCGGCCTTATATTTTTTCCGGGATACAAAAGCGACGAAATGCGTCTGCTCAATACAGAGACCTCCACGATACCGGATGACTATTGCTATACCATGGAGAAAACATCCGACGGCGATGTCTATATCCTCACCAACCGCTATCTGGTGCGCTACCGTTCCGCCGACAAAACAATGGAAAGCGTTCCTTTCGCAAGCTATTTCCCCGATTCGAGAATCATCGACGAATGCGGACTGCTGGTGCGCGACAACGGCGACATCCTGATCGGAAGCACCAAAGGCATAACACGCCTGCGTAGAGATATCTTCCGCGACCACAAAAGCGACGAACAGACGCCCAATCTCTATTTCTCGCATCTGAAAGTTTTCGACACAACTATATCACCCGGTGACAACAGCAATATCCTTGAATGCGCCCTTCCGATGGCCTCGCAAATCAAACTGCCGCACAACCGCACGAACATCTCCATCACCGTGGGTATGACCGACTGCACGAACGTACCGGCGATGCCGCAGATCGAATACCTCCTTGACGGAAACGATTCCCACTGGATGACTTCGGCGAACGGACAGATAAGCTACAACAGCATCGAGCCGGGAAGCTACCGACTGCGGGTGCGCAGTGCCGGTAATCCGGAGGAAATCAGCATTCGGATCAATGTGGCACATCCATGGTATCTTTCATGGCCGGCATTGCTATTCTACGGTCTGGCCGTATTTCTCTTCCTGTTCTATATATGGCGAAAGAACAATATCGCCGCCCGACTGAGAACATCGCTGATGAAAGAGCAGGTCGAGCGTGCCCAGGTTGAAAAACTCAATCAGGAAAAGCTGGTCTTCTTCACAAACGTGAGCCATGAATTCCAGACTCCTCTCACGCTCATTATCAGCCATGTCGACTTTCTCATATCCAAATTCGGGCGCAACGAGAAACTCCTCGAGACGCTGAAGAATATCCGCCGTCATACGCTGCAGATGAGCCATCTCATAACTCAGCTGCTCGAATTCCGCAAACTTCAGCAGAACCATCAGGTTCTTCGTCTTGCCTACCACGACGCAGCAGAATCGCTGCAGCAGAACGCCTCACCCTTCATCGACTATGCAGCCCAGCGTAAAATAGATTACAGTATAGAAATCCCGGAGGATTCACATCCTACAGGCTTCTACGACTCCGCGATGATTGACCGCGTGCTGGTAAACATCATCTCCAACGCATTCAAATATACTTCGGACGGCGGAAAAATCACATGCCGAGTCCGCTCCGGCAAAGACGACACTGTTATATTCGAGGTTTCAGACACCGGCCGCGGCATATCCGAGAAAGATCTCCCGTATATTTTCGACCGCTTCTATAACGGCACACCCGAAGAGATCCACAGCGAAGCAATCGATTACCGGAGCACCGGTATCGGGCTGGCATTCGCAAAATCCATAGTAGACAAGCATCACGGCGAGATTTCCGTGAAAAGCCGCCGCGGTGAAGGATCTACGTTCACCGTTGTGATTCCCACCTCGCCCAAAGCCTTCGCAGGGGACGATAATGTCATTTACGAAGAAGAATCCAACCTACCGGAACCCGAGGAAACAGTCGCCCCAATACCTGAGACTACGACGGAGGATTCCGAAACCAAAGAATCCGAAGACGAACGGCCTTTGATTCTCTTAGTGGAGGACAATGCCGAGTTGAGACTCAATCTGGTGCGTTTCTTCGAGAGTTATTTCCGGATAGCCGAAGCCGAGGATGGCGAGGACGGCCTCACCAAGGCACGTGCACTCAATCCCGCCGTTATCATATCCGATGTCATGATGCCGGTCATGGACGGAACAGAGATGTGCAGGCGCATCAAGAGCGATCTTGCTCTGTGCCATATTCCGGTTATCCTCCTCACCGCCCTGAGCACCACCGAATCGACTATCGTAGGCCTGAACGCCAATGCCGACGACTACGTGACGAAACCGTTCGAGTCGGCTGTCCTGCTTGCGAGAGTCGACAATCTGATCCGTAACCGAAACATCCTGCGCAGCCAGTTCGGCAACAAGCCCCTGGAAGAAATCAGCATGTCGGTAGTCAATCCGCTCGACCGGGATATGATAAAGCACATCACCGACTTCATCGACGAGCACATGAGCGACCAGAATCTCGACATTCCCAGCCTCTGCCTTGAACTTGGACTATCCCGTTCGTTGTTTTATAATAAATTCAAAAGCCTCACAGGCATGACGCCGAACGCGTTTATCCTCAACTACCGTCTCAAACACGCAGCCATGCTCCTGCGCACCGACCAATCGCTGACGATAACCGAAATATCAGACCGGACAGGTTTCAACAACGCAGCTTATTTCTCGCGCTGTTTCCGAAAGCAGTTCGGCATATCCCCGGCGCCTTACCGCAAAGGAGGTACGAACGCAGATTAAAACAATCACTTCATGACAGCGACAGATATCGAGACACATCCCTGGGAACCGTGGTTGCCTGCCGACGCCAAAGTTCTGATCATGGGTTCATTTCCCCCGGCGCCCAAACGCTGGGCCATGGACTTCTTTTATCCTAACCGCACCAATGATTTCTGGAAAGTGGCCGGCATCATTTTCGAAGGAGATCCCGGTGCATACTATGATACCGCCACGCGCAGCTACAGACTGGACAGAATAAAAGAGATGCTCACCCGAAAAGGCATCGCCCTGACCGATACCGCATTCCGCATACGCCGACTGAAAGGTAATGCTTCGGACAAATTCCTTGAAGTTCTCGAGCCGGTCGATCTCGAAGGCATCCTGAAGCAGATACCCGGCTGCCGGGCCATAGCCACCACCGGCGAGAAAGCCGCCATAACGCTGGCCACGATGACCGGCACACAGGCTCCGGCAGTAGGAACCTCTGTTGAATGGCATCGGTCGGACGGATCCACAATAGCAATCTGGCGTCTGCCTTCCACATCCCGCGCCTACCCTCTGGCGCCGGAAAAGAAAGCCGAAGTCTACCGCCGTTTTTTCGAGGCGGAAGGGATTATATAATACTATCTTCGCCCCGGAAGTATAATGCGGGTGCCAAGGACTGCGGAAAGTCGTTTTTGGAGTTCCTTGTATTCCGTAATACGCTGCAGCAACGACATAGCCTCACCGGAGCGCTCGGGTGGAAGAGCCGCCAGCTGCGATGTGAGGTCGGAAATCACTCCTGATACGATTGCATTGCGCAACTCATAGATAGCACTTGGCACAAGAACCGCAAGCTCGTCCTGCTCTACGATATTGTCGCCGCGGCGCAAATAGAACCGGGATATTGTATAGCGGTCCATGATTAGCTCAAGTGCGGTGTTGCGCACAGTATCGTCCGACGAGTTGACCAGCCGTGTCTGGCAATACTGAACATCGAAGTCGTTCAGAGCCTTGATTCTGAATTCATTGACCTTATCCACCGCCTCCTTGTCAAGGCGCTCTATCTGCTGCATCGAACCTCCAGACTGACGTATCTTTTCCCGTTCGTCTTCAAGTATCTTCGCCGCTTCGACATCTATCTCCGACCGGCGCCGTTCACGATCGCTCTGCCACGGTCCGTCGTGCAACTGCTGCACGGCCTCAAATACGGCGGCATAAGGAGGATAAGAGAAAGAAAGACCATCGGCGGCAAGTTCGCCCGAAATCACATCGTATACCGTAGCCGGAATCTTGCTTCCGTCCGGCGCATCTATATCGACGAAGTAAAGAAGTCCGTACCGTATCAGATAGCGAGCAAGCATCTCTTCGTACGGCTTGAGGGTATTGGCATTCAGGTTAAGCAACGGAGCATCCGGTTCTGCGGCAGCCTCCACTTCGGACTGAGTTTTCTCCTCTGGCAAATCCGCTATCGTATCCGCAGATTTTCCGCGCTCATATGTCTTGGATTTCTCCTCGAAGATCCGTGTGATGAAAATATTGAGCTGACGGATAAGCACATCCTCGGGAATACCGAGCATACGCGAGCACTGGGATATGTATTCCTGACGCTTCACGCCGTCGTCGACATGCGCCACCGACTGCAGAATCACATTCACCACCTTGGCGCGCGCCATAGGGTCGTTCGCGGGCACATCCTTCATCAGGACACGTGTCATGAACGCGATTATATCCTCCTCGTGCGTGGAAAGGTACTCTTCCACCTCACTTGACGAATGGCTCTGAGCAAAACTGTCAGGATCATCTCCGGGTGGAAGAAGCAGAACCTTGACATCCATCTTGTCGGCCAGAAGCATATTGATTCCGCGGAGCGATGCCTTGATACCGGCAGCATCGGCGTCGTAGATGAGTGTGATATTGTTCGTAAACCGCCCGACGAGCCGGATCTGCCCCTCGGTGAGCGAGGTCCCGGACGAAGCCACGACATTCTCGACTCCGGCCTGATGCATGGAAATGACATCGAAATAGCCCTCCACCATTATGCACTTGTCGCGTTTGGAAATGGCATTCTTGGCCTGATAGAGACCGTAGAGCTCGTTAGATTTCTTATAGATCTCCGATTCGGGCGAGTTTACATATTTGGCTATGTTTTTGTCGGAGCGCATGGTACGTCCGCCGAAAGCAAGAACGCGACCGGAAATACTGTGGACGGGGAACATCACACGGCTGCGGAAGCGGTCGTAGTACGATTTCTGACCGTCTCGTTCCGATACACCGGTCAGGCCGGTGCGGACCATATACTCGGACCTGAATCCGGCGTCGGTGGCGGCATTGAGAAGGTCATTTCCCTTGTCGATCGAATATCCGAGATGGAATCGTTTTATCATCGCGTCGCTGATACCGCGACTTCGGAAGTATGCCAGCGCGATATCACGCCCCGGGTCCGTCTCTAGAAGATTGTGTTCGAAGTGCTTCAGTGCGAATTCGTTGACAGCGAGCATAGCCTCGCGGTCGTTCTGGGCGCGGCGTTCCTCGGGAGTCTGCTCTTTCTCGACAATTTCAATATTATATTTCCGTGCCAGATAACGGAGTGCCTCGGTATAGGAAAGCTGCTCGATCTCCATGATGAAATTCACGGGTGAGCCGCCTTTGCCGCAACTGAAACACTTGCATATGTTCCTGGCCTTGTTGACGGAAAAAGAGGGCGTGCGCTCGCTATGGAACGGGCACAGACCCTTGTAGTTGGCACCGGCACGGCGCAACTTCACGAAGTCGCTTACGACTTCCACAATGTCGGCCGCGTCGAGAATGCGGTTGACTGTCTCCTGATCAATGCGCGGCATCGTTCAGAAACGTTCAGGCTTTATTGCTGTTACGGAGATCTTCGGCATACTTGTCGATTTTGCGCAGCATATCCGGAATCTGAATCGACTGCGGGCAGTGCGACAGACATTCGCCGCAGCCAACGCACATACCGGCCTGACGCAGGCGCGGAACGGAACGGTCGTAGCCGAAAAGGAATGCGCGGCGAGCCTCGGCATAGCGGGGATCGGTGTCTACACGGGGCAGATTGTCATCGTTGATGCACTTGTTATAGTGGGCGAAAACACCGGGTATGTCTACTCCGTAAGGACAAGGCATGCAGTATTTGCAGTCGGTACACGGCACTTCATTATTCTCGAGAATCTCCACAGCAGTGCGCATGAGGAACTCATTCTCGTCCTCGGTAAGTGGATCGAGCGAGGAAAACGTATTGACGTTTTCCACAAGGTGCTCCATGTATGTCATGCCGCTGAGTACTGTTAGGACACCTTCGGGCGTGCCTGCAAATCGGAAAGCCCAGGCTGCGGGAGAATCGTCCGGGCGGCGTGCCTTCATCTTGTTGTTTATGGGATACGAAACCTTCGCGAGACGACCGCCGAGGATAGGCTCCATTATCACGACCGGTATTCCTCGCTTATGCAACTCTTCGTAGAGATAATCGGCATTGGTATTGCGAGGATTGGAAGCCTTGGCATGCTCCCAGTCAAGATAATTCATCTGAATCTGGACGAAGTCCCAGTAAGCCTCGCCTTTATCCATCTGCTCCAGAAGAAAGTCGAACACCTCCACATCGCCATGATATGAGAAACCGAGATTGCGGATACGGCCCTCACGTTTCTGCTGCTCGAGGTATTCAAGAACGCCGTTATCGAGATAGCGACCATGAAGAGCATCCATTCCGCCGATACCCACGCCGTGCAGAAGAAGGTAGTCAATGTAGTCGGTCTGAAGATATTTGAGAGAATTCTCGAACATCCTGACAGATTCCTCATAGCTCCATTGCGAAGGGGCGAAATTGGACAGTTTTGTTGCGATGAAATACTTGTCGCGCGGATGTCTGCTCAGGGCTATGCCGGCAGCTTCCTCGCTCTTGCCCTGACAGTAGGCAGGCGATGTATCGTAGTAGTTCACACCATGCTCCATCGCATAATCGATGGAACGGTTGATAGCTTCCTGATCGAGAGTATTGTCGTCGGTGCCGTCGCGCATGCCGATTGTCGGGAAACGCATGCATCCGTAGCCGAGAATCGACACTGTATCGCCGGTATTGGGATTGACGCGCATAGTCATCGGACCGCTGTGGTCTGCTACCCTTGCAGTCTCGGAGTCGGTACGTGCTCCGCAGGACGCAAGGACGCCGGCAGCGGAAACAAAACCTAAATTGCGGAGAAAATGACGGCGAGAGGGATTCTCGGGCTGTATATTATGATTGCTTGCCATTGTTTTCAGATTTGCTGATGGGTTTCAAGTCCTTCTACATAAATAGCGGCTCTGTCCGATCTGTCGGTCACAGCGCGCCCGACCGGGCAATGATATTCGCATTCGCCGCAGCCGATACATACCTGCGCGTTGACAATCGGCCTCTTGTGGCCGTCGGGGCCTTCTTCCATTGTAATCGCACCGGCCGGACAATGACGTGCGCAGTTTCCGCACGGCTTGCCGTCGGCTGCCGAAATACATGTATCGAAGTCGACATGAGCCGTGCCGATTTTGATAGCAGTCTTTTCTTCAAGTGTAACAGGCTTGATTGCGCCTGTGGGACATACTGTGCCGCAACGGTTGCACGACACAGAACAGAATCCTTCGGTAAATACCATTACCGGCTGCATGAAGCCGTCCAGCGACGTGCCGGGACGGAGTACGCCGTTGGGGCATTCGCTGATGCAGAGCTGACATGCCGTACAGTGGCTGCGCAGATGAGCCAGACTGGCGGCGCCGGCAGGGACGGCCGGAGCAGCATCGCCATGCCGTTTTTTCAGGCTGACAGGAGCGAAACCGCCATCAGTTACCTTTTCTGCAGCCTTCACAGCCGTAGCGCCCGCTACGATTGCTGTGCCGACAAGGAAAGCGCGGCGAGAACCGTCGGCTGCAGGGGTGGAACTCTGGGGTTTGACTGCTGATTTACGGCGTCCGTGGGCAAACGTATAGCTTATCGCACCCTGGGTGCAGTTGTTGATGCAGTCCATGCACACCACGCAGCGGCTATAGTCGATCTTATGATTCTTTGTATCGATACACTTGGATTTGCAGTGACGTCCGCAACTGCCGCAACGGTTACAGCGGTCGGTGTCGATAACCGGCTTGAGGAGCGAGAAGCGTGAGAGAAAACCGAGAATAGTACCCACCGGACAGACGGAGTTGCAGTATCCGCGACCGGTGCGGAAAGCCATAATCGCAACAACCACAAAAGAGACAGCAGCTATCACTGAGACTGCGATATTGAAGTTGGCGAGAGCAGCAGGCACCTCGGCATCAAATATATAGTTGCCCGAAGCAGCCTGCGATTCGGCTACATGAGCCATCGCCGAACGCCACAAAGGAACAAACCCCTGACCGGCCATTCGTCCGAAAGCACTATAAGGATCAAGAATTCCCGCAAAAGACATGGGAATGGCGAAAAGGCCGAGAATAAACAATACGCCGAAGAGCACGAGGAAACCGTAACGCCAGCCACGCTTTTCGGGAGTATAACGGAAGAGTCCGAGACGGCGTTTGTTCTTTGCGGCAAACTGCCTGCGCAGCCAGATGAGTACGTCCTGCGTGATGCCGAGCGGACATATCACGGAGCAATACAGACGTCCGAATATGAAGGTGAGCGCTACAAGAAAAATAATTGCAATAACATTGACGGCAAGGATTGCCGGAATGACCTGAATCTTTGCAATCCACGCCAGCCACACAGCAGCCCGGCCACTGAAATCAATAAAGAGAAATGTCAGGCCAAGCAGAAAAACGAGGGCGACGGCTATGCGCAGAAATTTAAGCGAATGAGATTTCATATATAAGAATAGCGTCCCTTAGTGAAATGATTGTTTTAGACGAACAAAATTAATCAAAAAGTCACAACGGAACAAACGCCTCCTGTTTTCCGATGCCGTTAAAAAAGGCTAAAATACACCTCAAGCTTCCTGCGACGGACTTTAATTGTTATTTTTGCATTAAAAACCGAAATATGTGCAAGAATACAGATACAAATAGCGAATTCCGAGAGGCTCTCGACCGCTGCCGGACCATATTCGCAGCCAAGCTCGGCGATTACGGCCCTTCATGGCGGATCATGCGTCCCGAGGCTATCACCGACCAGCTCTTCATCAAGGCCAAACGCATACGACAGCTTCAGGAATCGGGAACTTCTGCAGTCGGAGAAGGTATCTTGCCGGAATTCATAGCCATTGTCAACTACGGCATTGTCGGAATTATACAACTTCGTCTCGGGTATGCCGACCACAAGGATATGTCCGCTGACCGAGCGATGGAACTCTATGACGAGATTGCTACCGAGGCCATGAATCTGATGATAAAGAAAAACACCGATTACAACGAGGCGTGGCGCGGCATGCGTGTGCTTTCATACGTCGATCTCATTCTTGCGAAAATTGAGCGTACGAAAGAAATCGAGGACCACAAAGGCGTGACAAAGGTATCGGAAGGCATCGATGCCAATTATTTCGATATGATCAACTACTCCGTATTCGGCATTATCAAGCTCACTGAGAATGCAGACTGTCGCTAAGCTACGGCTGCGCCGGACTCTGGTGTGGATATCCCGCATTATCGTCGGCTTTACCTTCATCATTTCCGGGTGGGCGAAGTCGATCGACCCGTGGGGCTTTCTCATCAAGGTAAACGAATATCTCACTGTGTGGGGACTCACGGTTCCGCGCGAGGCAGTGCTGACAGCGTGCGTGGCTCTGGCGTGCGTCGAATTCTGCACCGGCGTCCTCATTGCTACGGGCTCATTCAAGCGTACTGCCGTCTTGGTAGCAGCCGCCATGATGGCGGTGATGCTTCCGCTGACATTATATATAGCTGTCGCGAATCCGGTATCGGACTGCGGATGCTTCGGCGATTTCTGGGTGATTTCAAACGGAGCAACCCTGGCAAAAAACATCGTCCTTACCGCTCTGATCATCTATCTGATATGTGTGAACCATACTGTCGGAGGCTTCTACCCGGCACCCATTCAGTGGATGGAAGTTACATTTTCGCTTGCATTCCCGCTGCTGCTCGCATTCATCGGGTATCATGTTCAGCCTCTTGTGGATTTCCGGCCTTATAAAATCGGCACTGAGATTTTCGAAGAGCCCGCCGGAGGAGGATCGGAAGAATATATCTATGAGAAAGACGGACAGCAGGAATCATTCCCGCTGGACGCCGTGCCCGACAGCACATGGACTTTTGTACGGGTTGAAGAAAGTGATTCCGGAAAAGGAGAGAAAGGATTCGAAGTGCGCGATGAGGAAGACAACGACGTAAGCGCTGAAATCGCTGATGAGAAGGGTCCTGTCCTGATGCTCATTGTTCCGGATCCCGATATGGCGTTCCTCGCCCGCGCGCATTTTGCCAACGCCCTTTACGAATATTCACGCCAGCATGGCATAACCATGATAGGAATTGCCGGAGCCGGCGGAGAGACACTGCGCAAATGGGTCGGACTTTTCCGTCCTCAATTCCCGGTTTATTCTGCCGAGGACACCGCTCTGAAACAGCTTGTACGAGGCGACGAGGCATTGGTTTATATCGACGGAGGAATAATCCGGTGGAAACGCTCTCTCAACTGGATGGATCCGTCAATGCCCGAGCGCAAAGGTCCTGAGAACGTTCTGGCCGATATCCGGGCCGTCGACGACGGACGACTGCATACCTTCCTCGCTTCTGTCTACGTGGCACTTATGCTCATCACATATCTGCTCGGACTTTCACCAAGGATTCTCCGCTTCTTCGTGCGCGTTGCCCGAAAATCAACGGCAAAGAAATAAGAATGCAGTTGATTATTCCAACGATTTATTGTAATTTTGTAGAATAAATCGAAAAACTGTCAGATGATAGATCTACTCGTTCCCTGCGCCATTACCGAATATTTGAATGCCGCGACCTTCTTCGACTGGTTTGTAAATAATGCTTCCTATCTCTTTGTATTCATTTTCATGATGATAGAAAGCTCATTTATTCCGTTCCCGTCGGAGGTAGTTGTGCCGCCGGCCGCATATCTTGCTGTACAGCGCGGCGACATGAATGTTTTTATTATAGTTTTAGTAGCCACAGCCGGAGCGCTCGCCGGAGCGCTGATCAACTATGTTCTGTCGCTTCTTATCGGCCGACCGATTGTATACGCTTTCGCAAATTCACGTTTCGGACATGCCTGCCTCATAAACCAGGAGAAAGTGGAAAAAGCGGAACGGTATTTCGATGAGCACGGCGCCGTCTCGACGTTTGTCGGCCGTCTTATTCCTGCTGTCCGACAGCTTATTTCCATTCCCGCCGGCATAGCCCGGATGAACATCTGGGTATTCTGCCTCTACACCACTCTCGGTGCGATGGTATGGAACGGCATCCTCGCATTCTTAGGCTGGTGGCTGGCGCAGAAAGTTAGTCTCGACGATCTCTACATTGCAGTAGAGGAATACAACAGCTATCTGACCATCGCTGGCCTTGTCCTCCTGCTGCTTTGCGTGGCTTATATTGTCTATAATGCATTCAAAACAAAGAAGAATCCGTCATGAAAATAGCACCCTCACTCCTTGCAGCCGATTTCGGTCATCTGGCCGACGATATCGTCATGGTTAATGAAAGCGATGCTTCGTGGATTCACTGCGACATTATGGACGGAGTCTTCGTCCCCAATATATCTTTCGGTTTCCCTGTACTGAAATCCGTGAGTGCTGTGGCCGGTAAACCTCTGGACGTTCACCTCATGATAGTGCAGCCGGAGAAGTTCATCGGAGCCGTGCGCGATTGCGGCGCCATGATGATGAATGTGCATTATGAAGCGTGCACGCATCTGCACCGTACAGTTCAGGAGATTCATAATGCCGGAATGAAAGCGGCTGTGACCCTCAATCCCGCCACCCCTGTGATTCTCTTGCGCGATATTCTCGCCGATCTGGACATGGTGCTCCTCATGAGCGTCAACCCGGGCTTCGGCGGCCAGCGTTTCATCGAGCACACCATCAAAAAAATATGTGAACTGAAAAGTCTCATCGCCGAATGCGGTTCGAATGCCCTGATCGAAATCGACGGCGGAATCAATGCCGAAACAGGCGCCCGGTGCGCCGCTGCGGGCGCCGATGTACTCGTGGCCGGGAGTTCGGTATTCCGCGCCGCAGACCCCAAGGCAGCCATCCGCGACCTGTCATTGCTTTAATAACCAGCCCATTATCTCTCCAGATTTCCAACAATGCGTACAATCGATTCAGAAACAGAAGAATATACTGCCGTACCGCGCCCGCGCCGTGTCGCATCATCCGACGGACGTCCGCGCAGTACGCGTCCCAAATCCAGACCCGTACCCGACCCCGATGGACCGCCCCCCCGCAGACGTCCCGCTCCTAAAAAACAGAAAAACGACTACAATTTCGTCTCTTTCATCCGCGACTACCGAACACACCTTGCCATCGGCATCATCCTGTGCTTCATCGCTATCGTCATGGTTCTCTGCTCCATTTCGTTTATGTTCACCGACGAAAGCGACCAGAGCGTCATGTACGGCCGTTCCATGTCGGAAATTGTCGAGGCGGGCGATACGGTTGACAATATCGGAGGCGTTATCGGTGCCTTTCTTGCCAAATATCTCCTTGTAGACACCTTCGGACTAGGATCTTTCGTTCTTGCGATATATCTTTTCGGCATCGGACTGGCCATAATGCGTGCCGTGCATATCAGTTTCTTCTCATTCACTTTCCGCTGTCTGTTCACAGCAGCAGCCATTTCAGTGATAATGGGACTGATAACCTATAACCGCGACATGCTTTTCAACCTCGGCGGAAGTCATGGTTACTACGTCAACACTCTGCTTTACCAATACGCCGACATTCTCGGAGCATTCGGTGTATCGGTTCTTCTTGCAGGTCTGCTTGTAGCAGTCTATCTGCATCCACTTACGAAATTCTTCGGTATGCTCGGCCGCGTGATGAGACATAAGCCCGTCGAGACCGTCAACCTTGAGACTCCGGCAGGAAGCGGGGAATCGGTTTCGCCTCTCGATGCCATGGAAGGAAACGATGATGCAGACCTCGAAAAAGAAGAAGAGAAGGAAATCGCTGCAACGGTGGCACCTGTCGCCGCTGCCGAAGGCGTTGATGCCGCTTCAGAGAATGCCCCCCGGGAAGAGACTCAGCCCGAAGAAGAGGATACCGTACCCGAATATCAACCCGAAGCACACCTTGACGATTTCGAGGATGAGCCGGAGGATATTCCGGAAGAAGAACCAAAGCCTGCCGAAACACCGGCCGCGAATACTTCGATTGAATACGATATTCAGGGGAATCCCGTCGTGGTCATGGGAAGCCCTGCAGTAGTTGCCGAAAAGCCGGCCGGCCCGACCATTGATATGTTCGGTGAAGATGAATCATCTGCTGACACCGAACCTTCAGCGGACACAGAGAAGCCGAACGTGACCACACGCTCCCTCGCCTCCACTCCCGGCGAACCTGAAATGGTGATAGTAGCACGGCAACCCGAAGCCGTAACCGACAATGCGTCCAACCCGATCCGACACGGGGACCATATCTCTATCAACGAGCCCTATGATGTCCGGGCCGAACACTCGAATTATGTCTTCCCCTCCACCGATCTCCTCATTCAAAGAGATGACACTGTGGAAATCAACGAAGACGAACAGCTCGCCAACAAGAAACTGATCGTAGACACATTCCATAGCTACAACATAGAGATCCAGCGTATTGAGGCGACCGTCGGCCCGACAGTCACTCTTTACGAAATCGTTCCGGCCCAGGGCACGCGCCTTGCCAAAATCAAGAGTCTTGAAGATGATATCGCTATGAGCCTTTCGGCACTGAGTGTGCGAATCATCGCACCTATCCCCGGAAAAGGAACAGTCGGAATCGAGGTGCCGAACCGCACGCCACGCATGGTATCGATGCGCACTGTACTTGAGTCCAAGACATTCGCCAACAACAAGATGCAGCTTCCTATGGCACTCGGAGCCACGATATCGAATGATATCTATATGGCCGACCTTGCCAAAATGCCGCATCTTCTCGTCGCCGGCGCCACAGGGCAAGGTAAGTCGGTCGGTCTCAACTGTATAATAGCATCGCTACTCTACTCCAAGCATCCCGACGAGCTGAAATTCGTGCTGGTCGACCCCAAGACCGTGGAATTCTCCCTCTTCGAAACTATCGACAAGCAATATCTCGCCAAGTTGCCCGACGAGGAAAAGGCAGTGCTTACCGATCCGCAGCACGTCATGTCGACACTCAATTCGCTTTGCACGGAGATGGAACTACGCTACCAGCTCCTGAGCGACGCGCGCGTGCGTAATATTATTGAATACAACGACCGCTTCACCAAGCGTCAGCTCAATCCAGAGAAAGGCCACCGGTTCCTGCCGTATATCGTGGTTATAGTGGACGAATACGCCGATCTGGTGATGGTGGCCGGCAAGGACAATAACGTGGCCGTACCTATCGCCCGCATCGCCCAGAAAGCCCGTGCCGTCGGCATCCATATGATTATCGCCACACAACGCCCCTCGACCGATGTGATTACCGGCATGATCAAAGCCAATTTCACCGCCCGTATAGCCTTCAAGGTTACTCAGGGCGTCGACAGCAAGACGATTCTCGACCGTCCCGGCGCACAGCGTCTTATCGGCCGCGGCGATATGCTGACGATGATGAACGGCGTCGTGGAGCGCGTGCAGTGCGCATTCATCGACACACCCGAAGTCGAGGCGATCGTCAACCACATCGGAAGCCAGAAAGGTTTCACATCCTGCTATCTTCTGCCGGAACCGACACCCGAAGAGACCGCGGCACCGGACACAGCCGATTTCGGAGCTGTCACCGAGGAATTCAAGAACTGCGCGCTCTTTATATCATCGCAGACGCAGGCCTCGATCACGAGCCTCCAGCGCAAGTTCGAGATCGGATTCAACAAGGCCGGACGCTTCATGGACAAAATGCAGCAGATGGGCATTGTTGGGCCTGCCAAGGGAGCCAAGCCCCGCGATGTGCTTATGACCCCGGACGAAGTCCAGCGGCTGTTCGAATAAACACAGCCCCATGTTTTTCTGTTTATCTCTTATGAAAAATCTGAAATCATACATATTTGTCCTTCTGGCGCTCATAGCCTTCACTGCCTCGGCAGCCAAGACTGTTTCGGCAGCCTCGATTCTCGACGGATTAAGGACAAAGATTATCGGAGCACCGTCGGTGGAAGCTGTATTCACCATCAATGGTGGAGAAGGGCCGGTACAGGGCTCCGTGATCCTTTCCGGCAGCAAATATACCATGACTACGCCGCAGATGCGCGCATGGTTCGACGGACGCACACAGTGGACTCTGCTCCAGTCCTCCAGAGAAGTCAATGTCTCCGAACCGGACCGAGCCGAACTTATGTCGAGCAACCCGTTCGCCATCCTCACGGCGCATAAGGACTATTACACCGCCCGGCGACTGAAAGATGCAGGGGAGATGCAGCGCGTGGAACTCGTGCCGCGCGACCGCACCTCGGCCATATCGGACATTGTAGTTGCCGTCAACCCCCGCACAGGCTGGCCGACGTCGCTCGAGGTGAGCTTCGACGACAACCGCAAGATATCCGTACGGATCGATCGTATGAATGCCGGCAACGCAAAGGCACCGTCGGCATTTGCATTCAACGCCAAGGACTTTCCAGGCTACGAAATCGTAGATCTCAGATAAAGACAGCACATTAACACACATCTATACTTGACACTAAAAACAATGGAAGAACTTAAAACCAAATGCCTTATCATAGGCTCCGGCCCCGCCGGATTCACAGCTGGCATCTATACCTCGCGCGCAAACCTACAACCCATCATGGTAGACGGTTCGCTCCCCGGCGGTCAGCTCATGACTACCACCGAAATCGAGAACTTCCCCGGCTATCCCGAAGGAATAATGGGTCCGGCCCTGATGGAAGATCTCCGCGCACAGGCTCTTAAATTCGGTCTGAAGACAATCGACGGCGAAGTGACCGAAGTCGACTTCTCCAATCGTCCCTTCACTGCAAAAATAAACGGCGGCAAGACCGTCATCAAGGCTGACACAGTCATTATATGCACCGGTGCCTCCGCACGCTATCTGGGTCTCCCCGACGAACAGAAATATCTCGGCCTCGGCGTTTCTGCCTGTGCCACATGCGACGGTTTCTTCTACCGCAAACGCGTGGTTGCCGTTGTCGGCGGCGGTGATACTGCATGCGAGGAAGCCCTCTACCTTTCCTCTCTCGCCTCGAAGGTGTACATGATTGTCCGCAAGGACTATCTCCGCGCTTCGAAAGTTATGCAGAGCCGCGTGATGCAGAACGAGAAAATTGAAGTTCTTTTCAACACCAATACACTCGGCCTCTTCGGAGAGGACGCTCTTGAAGGCGCTCATCTCGTCCGCCACAAAGGCGAGCCCGACGAAGAGAAATTCGACATCAAGATCGACGGCTTCTTCCTCGCTATCGGCCACAAGCCCAATACAGAGATTTTCAAGGGCGTGATCGACCTCGACGAAGCCGGATTCATCCGCACCGAAGGCAAAGGCACCGCCACAAATGTTCCCGGCGTATTCGCTGCCGGCGACGTCGCCGATCCTACCTATCAGCAGGCTGTTTCCGCTGCCGGCATGGGCTGTCGCGCCGCTATCGACGCCGACCGCTTCATCATGTTGCATTCCGAAGACTGATAAACAAGAGGTTTAAAGTTGAAGGCTTTAGGTTTAGATAATAGAATTGTATCTGAACAGACTTGTCAATTATCAGATAAATGCTTTTGCATTTTTCTAAACTTTAAACCATAAACCTTATACTTTAACAACATACCCCGATGGCCAAAGCAAAGCATCCGAAAACCAACGCCGTGCGGCTCCTCGAAGCCGCCAAAGTACCGTTTCTCACCCGCGAATATCCCGTGGATGAGGAGCATCTCGATGCGCAGCATGTGGCCGACTCTATAGGCGAAGACATCAACCGTGTGTTCAAAACCCTGGTTCTCAGGGGTGAACGCACGGGGCTCTTCGTGTGTGTCGTTCCCGGCAACTGCGAGGTCGATCTCAAGAAAGCCGCTGCTGCCGCCGGCGATAAAAAAGCCGAAATGATCGCCATGAAAGAGCTGCTTCCACTCACAGGATATATCCGCGGCGGTTGCTCTCCTGTCGGGATGAAGAAACCGTAGATCGGA
>CABRLF010000015.1 GCA_902471685.1 uncultured Porphyromonadaceae bacterium | reverse complement strand
CGGCATGCCCCGTTTTACCATTTCTACACAGCTCTTCGCAAAATGGCAATAGAACTCAAACATCTCACCAAACGCAGTGAGAACTACTCCCAGTGGTACAACGACCTTGTGGTAATGGCCGGCCTGGCCGAGCAGAGCCCTGTACGCGGCTGTATGGTCATCAAGCCCTACGGCTATGCTATCTGGGAAAAGATCCAGCAGACACTCGACCGTATGTTCAAGGAAACAGGCGTACAGAACGCCTACTTCCCCCTTCTCATCCCCAAATCATTCCTCTGCCGCGAAGCCGAGCACGTCGAAGGTTTCGCCAAAGAATGTGCGGTAGTGACCCACTACCGCCTGATGAACGACCCCAACGGCACCGGTGTGATTGTCGACCCCGAAGCAAAGCTCGAGGAAGAGCTTATCGTGCGCCCGACTTCCGAAACAATTATCTGGGGCACATATAAGAACTGGATCCACAGCTGGCGCGACCTGCCTATCCTCTGCAACCAGTGGGCAAACGTGATGCGCTGGGAAATGCGCACCCGTATGTTCCTGCGCACATCCGAATTCCTCTGGCAGGAAGGCCACTGCGCACATGCCACAGCCGAAGAATCTCAGGCCCGCACAGTGCAGATGATCAAGCTCTATGCAGAATTCGCTGAGAAATACATGGCCATGCCTGTCACCATGGGCGTGAAGACCGCCAACGAGCGCTTCGCCGGCGCCCTCAACACATACACCATCGAGGCAATGATGCAGGACGGCAAAGCTCTGCAGGCAGGCACATCGCACAACCTCGGCCAAAACTTCGCCAAGGCATTCGACGTGACTTTCGCAAACAAAGACAACCAGCCCGAATATGTATGGGCCAATTCATGGGGTGTATCGACACGTCTGATGGGCGCACTCATCATGACGCACTCCGACGACAACGGTCTTGTACTCCCGCCGCACCTCGCTCCGATTCAGGTGGTGATAGTTCCTATCTACAAGAACGCCGAGCAGCTCGCGCAGATTACAGAGAACGTAATGCCTATCGTACAGCGTCTGGGCGAACTCGGTATCTCAGTCAAGTATGACGACGCCGAGAACAAACGTCCCGGATTCAAATTCGCCGACTATGAGCTCAAGGGTGTGCCCGTGCGCCTCGTGATCGGTGCCCGCGACATAGAGAACGGCACTGTCGAGGTAATGCGCCGCGACACACTGGAAAAACATTCCGCACCTTTGGCCGGCATCGCCGACTACGTGAACACCCTTCTCGAGGACATCCAGGCCAACATCTACAAGAAAGCCTGCGACGCCAAGGCTGCAAAGACATATGTCTGCGACAGCTACGACGAATTCAAGGAACGCATCGAAGACGGCGGTTTCTTCCTCTGCCACTGGGACGGCACAACCGAGACAGAAGAGAAAATCAAAGCCGACACCAAGGCCACCATACGCTGCATACCCCTTGACGGCGATGAAACTCCCGGTGTCTGCATGGTGACCGGCAAGCCCTCGGCACGCCGCGTTATCATCGCACGCAATTATTGACAACCGCCCGCGGTCCGGGGATAATCCGGACCACCGCACATGCAACGTTTCGTTTCGCTCGAAATATTCAAACCCGATGTCAGCTCCAGCGTTGAGCTGCCCTATGCCGACGGCGGAATCCAGGCCGGATTTCCGTCGCCGGCACAGGACTATATATCCGAATCGATCGACCTCAACCGCGAGATTGTGCGCCATCCCGCCTCCACTTTCTACGGCAAGGTAAGCGGAGATTCCATGATAGACGAGGGAATCGAGCCGGGCGATCTGCTTGTCATCGACCGTTCGCTCGAACCGGCCGACGGCGATCTCGCCGTATGCTGTCTCGACGGAGAATTCACGCTCAAACGCATCCGTCTGCGGCCCGACGTGGTATGGCTCATACCGTCCAACGAGGCTTTCGATCCGATCCTCGTCACGCCGGACCACCGCTTCGAAATTTGGGGCGTCGTCACACACACTATCAAGAACAACCGCAGGCCACGGCCGGGACGGAAGCTCCGTAATCCCTGACCCGATTATTCCTTGGGGATTATGATAGGGCTGATAGACTGCAATAATTTTTTTGTGTCGTGCGAGCGTATTTTCAATCCTCGTCTGCGCACAATCCCTGTAGTTGTCCTGAGCAACAATGACGGCTGCATCTGCGCCCTCTCGAACGAAGCCAAGACTCTTGGCATGAAACGCGGCGACCCGTATTTCCGTGTCAAGGACATATGCGACCGACACGGAGCGGCAGTAATCTCGGGCAACCACCGTCTGTACGGCGACATATCAAGCCGCGTAATGGCGACTATTGCATCTGTGGCCGGAAATATCGAGGTTTACTCTATCGACGAGTGCTTCATCAACTTCAAGATATGGCCCGACGCTGAAGTGACGGATGTAGGACGCGAGATCGTGAGGCGTGTGCGCCGCAATGTCGGTATTCCGACATCTCTCGGCATCGCCCCCACGCGCACTCTTGCCAAGATAGCCTCCAGATTCGCAAAAAAATATCCCGCTTACCGCTCGGTCTGCGCTATCGACAACGAATACCGACGACGCCGCGCTCTGGAACTTACTCCGGCCGGCGACATATGGGGCATCGGCCGGCGACTGGTGAAGCGGCTGGCTAACTACGGAATCCACACGGCCATCCAGCTGGCCGACCGCAGCCGGGAAGACATAAACAGCATGCTCAATATTCCCGGCGTACGCACATGGCAGGAACTGAACGGCATTCCTTGCATCGATATCGACGTCATCGAAGGTTCGGAGCCGGTCCAGCAGAAACAGATGTGCTGCACACGGTCGTTCGGCCACAATCTGACACGATTTGAAGAACTTTCCGATGCTGTCGCGCTATTCTCGACAATAATATCGAAGCGCCTCCGCGAGCACAACCTTGCTGCCGCAGGCCTGACAGTATTTGTCCACACGAATACCCACCGTCCCGATCTTCCGCAATACTGCAACAGCACATATCAGCCCCTGAACGAACCCTCGAACGACACAATGACGATAGCCGGTGCAGCTCACGAGGCACTGCGTGCCGTCTTCCGAAAAGGATACGGATACAAGCGTGCCGGAATAATAATCTCCGAGCTTTCGGACGCCACATGCCTCCAGCAGACCCTTTTCTCCGATGCCGCCGACCGCGAACGGCGCCGGAAGCTGATGAAAGTGATCGACAGCATCAATTCGTCATCACTGAGCCACGATCACGTCCACATAGCGTCCTATATGCCTCTGGAAAGCTGTGCCAAAAGCGAACACCGCTCGCCGTGCTTCTCGACACGGCTTGACGATATTATCCAAGTGAAAATTACAAAAGATGGACTATAAACAATTCCGCCGGCTTCTATGCCAGCTCACAGGCCGCTCACAGGCCGACATCGACGCCCTTACCGAAGGACTCGCACTAATCATACGCGAAAGCTGCGCCGACATGGATGCCGTGGCGATACCTACTTTCGGCACCTTCCAGCCCGTCAAGCACCGGGAAGAGGAAGTCACCGACCTCTCTACAGGCAAGAGAATGCTCATTCCGCCGGAAATAACAATCGAATTTCATCCTGCCGCCGTTCTACAAAAACGTTTGAAAAATGAATAATACCATAACCCTCTCGGCACTGATCAACCGTCTTGCCAAGGTGGCAGACACCGATACCAATACTTCCCGCCGCTTCCTGCGCACATTCTTCGCTACAATCGAAGACCAGCTCTCCGCAGGCGAGTCGGTGACCATTAAAGGAATAGGCACGTTCCGCCGCAGCCAGGATCCCACGTTCGGAACACCCGGCGCCCTGCAGTTCATTCCCGACGAACAGCTCGCAGCCGAGACGAATGCGCCGTTCGCCATGTTCAGCGCCGTTGAACTTGCCGACGGCGTCTCATTCAAAGACACCGACGAAAAACCGGAAGAAAAGACAGAAGACGTTCAGGACACGGAGACAACTGCCGAGAATACGACAGTTCACGAAGAACCCGTAAAGCCAATGGAATCCGAACCAGTAAGAATACCGGCACCCGAGCCAGAACCAGAACCTCAGCCTGCCCCTGCTCCTGCAGAAGAACCGGTAAAAGAGGCCGAAGAAGAGCCTGCAGAGGATCCTGTTGCTGAACCTGTGGTTCCACGCCCACAACCGCAACCCGCTGCTCCGTCGCGCACGCCTCTCAGGTGGCCTGAAGAAGAGGAGGAAGAAGAGGACACTCTTGCTGAAAGAAGGATCCGAAAAAAGACCCGAGATTATACAGATGAACTTGAGGATGAGACCTCCGGCCGTCACCGGTTCCCGTGGTGGTTCTGGCTCGGAATCATTCTTCTGCTCGTCGGAGGAGCCGCTGCAGGCTATATTGCTGCTATGTCCGAGCCGTCGGAATATGATGAAGCGGTCGAAGAGCCTCTCGACAGCCTCAACAACATTATCGAGGAAGTTCAGGTAGCCGACCTCAACGCTGAGGAAAATGCCGCAAAAGCCCAGAACGAAATCATCCCCGATGCTCCCGCAGCACAACCCTCGCAGACCGAGGCCGCGCCAGCTCCGGCAGCTCCGAAGAGCGCGTCCGAGCCTGCCGCGAAAGAACCCGCTGGCCCCGTCTATGACACCGTCGACGTGAGTCTGGCCAAACTTGCAAAAAAGCACTACGGGAACACGAACTACTGGGTCTTCATCTACCAGGCGAACGAAAGCAAACTCGGCAACCCCGACCATGTAGCCAGAGGCACAAAAGTTATCATTCCCGCCAAAGACACTTTCCAGGAGTCAACCGACTCTGCCACAAAGGCGAAGGCCGCCAAACTCGCTGGAGAGATAGCCCGCAAATTCAAAAAATAGCGCACAGTCCTTTAAAATAAGAAGGACTTTTATAGAATAAACATTCCTGCCGGACAACATGCTGTAAAAGTGTGTTTTTCAGCAGGAATGTTGCTTTTTGACACATTTTCGATGTTTATATCGCTAAAATTTTATGTTCTATAACATAACGATACAACAGATACAATATTTAACTCAATTTAACAATAGCGACTCTTTTTATCAAAATTTATCTGAACGGTCATAATCGCGTTTAAATTTATCTTAATAGTTAACTTTATTTAGTTAATTTCGGATTTAAACTTTCAATTTGTAAGTTGAGCAAAGGAAGACACGGTGTGAACAGATTTGCAAACTCACTCACATTGCCGTAACTTTGTATCGGAAATGATACGACAAGCATTGATAAATGCTTTTTCATACAAAACAAATCTGGAATAGACATATAAATCTAACATTAAGTACTATGTGTAAGAAAATAAGGGCTGTCCGTGAGGATAGCCCTTATTTTTTGTATCATAATGCAAAAGCCGGAGGCCTTACAGCGTCATTCGCTTGATGAGATTGTAGGCGCGGGCGATACCCATTTCGCCGGCTTTGCTCAGATCGTCGACGCCTTCTTTCTGATGTCCGTTTTTAAGCGACAGATAGCCTCGGTTGTAGAACGCCTCGCCGAAGTCAGGCTTGATTTCCACAGCCTTTGTGAAGCTTTCGGCAGCCTTGTCGAATTCCTCCATTTCCATGAGGATATTTCCACGGTTGAACCATGCCACAGCCATGCGGGGCGAAAGCTCGATTATGCGGTCGTAGTCATCGAGAATCTGTTTGAGAGAATGTCTTGTGGCGGCAGCGCGGGCAAGAGCGTCGCGTCCCTGCGGTGCGTCAGCACCCGATTCTCCGAGGAGATAGCGGCTGTATCGCGCCTGAGCACGCACCAGATATCCGAGGGCAAGGTCCGGAGCCTGCGCAATAGCGCGGTCGGCATCCTTCTCGGCATTGGCATAGTCGCGCACGGTAATGAAGTCGAGAGCGCGACCGATATAATCCACCGGTCGTCCAGCGTGGGTCGAAAGATATGAATTATAATAATCGATCGACTGGAAATGACGCGCTGCTGCGGCCTCGTCGATCAAAGGGACCTTGTTGGTCACAACAAGAATGAAGCGGAGCATACGCGTGGCGTTGAGATCATCGACCTCGCGTATGTAGTATGTCGAGCGCTGAAGTTCGTTCGGGGAGGAATAGAACGACAGCATCATCATAGGCTCGGCATCGATAGCGATGTTGCGGTCCTGCACCCGGCCACGGATGGCGGTATTGTTGTATTCCTCGCGGAAATCGATGTCGTTCTTTACAGTCAGCAGTTTGGCGAACTTACGCTTGACTGCGGAAGCGGACGGCGTCGCGGGAGTATCCTGTGCGGGAGCAGAACCAATAGCCCCTACATCCGAACCGGTATCGCCTTCGGCTGCGGGCGTTGCAGCAGCGATCTCGCGGTCATAGCGCTCAGCAACTTCGGGCGTAAGCGCTTTGGTCAGTGCCTCGCCTTTTTTGAAATCGGCCTCGGCACGGGCAAGTTTACCCTGGTCTCGATAGATAGAACCGCGAAGATACATAGCCCCGGGGAAATCCGGATACCGCTCGGCCACACGTGTGATATCGGCTATGGCTGCATCATAATTTCCCTTGGCCTTGTTTACCAAGGCTCGGTTATATAAAGCGCGTACGTCGTCAGGATTGAGTTCGAGCACATGGTTGAGGTCATCGAGGGCGAGATCGTTGGCGCTTACCTCCATCAGGAGCATCGCGCGGTTGAAAAGCGCCACCTCGTTGAGGGGATCGAGTGTGAGGGCATAATCATAGTCGGCCATAGCTCCGCTATAAGAATCAAGCCGATAGCGGAGAAATGCACGGTTTATATATAGCCCTGCGGCACGCGGCTTGAGCTTGATCGCATGGTCGATATCCGATAGAGCCTTCTCGAAATCGCCGGAACCGTTGATGGCGATATCGGCACGGAGAATATATCCGTTTACGGTCTTGTCGTTGATCGACAGAGCCTTGTCTATATCGGCAAGAGCCGACACCGTATCATTCTGCGCCAGAGCGACGCGGGCACGGCCAAGATAGGCATTGTCGAAACCGGGATAATATTTTATGAGTTCCGTCAGCGACTCGCGTGCCTGATCGTAAGCCTTCAGTTCGGCCAGAGCCATCGACTTATTGAAGAGCAGCGAGCGGTTGCGAGGCAGCAGCTTTAGTGCCTCGGTATAATCGTCGATAGCAAGACGGTTGAGGCCCATGTTCTGGCGGGCAACGCCACGGACCTCCCAGGCGTCGGTAAGATATGGATTAAGCTCCAGCGCCTTCGAGGCATCGGCTGCGGCACCGGCGAAGTCATCAAGATTCAGTTTGGCTATAGCACGGTAGAAATACGGCTGCGCGAGATGCGGCTTTGCCTGAATCGCCTGGTTGAAATACTGGATGGAGAGCATATAGTCCTCGAAATAGAGGGCATTCTGCCCTACCCTCAGCACCTGATCGGTATTTACCTGGGCATTGGCGCAGTGTACGCTTGCAAGCAAAGCAAGAAATATGATGATACGGCTGTAAAGCTTCATTGTGTCTAAATTTCGACAAAAGTACTAATTTCCTGTGTATTTATGCCGCCGTAGTATCTTAAAATAAAATAAAACCGGACAGGCGGCAAAGAAACAAGGCGCTATCCGGGAATTAATGCGTAAATTTGCCGTCTAAACATCAGGAATCAATGGATACAATCATATCTGAGGTAGCAAAGAGGACCGGTCTGCAGGAAAAAGGCGTAAGCGCCGTAGTATCGCTGCTCGACGACGGCTCGACCGTTCCGTTCATCAGCCGCTACCGCAAGGAGGCCACAGGGGCTCTCGACGAAGTCGCTGTCCGCAACATCGAGACTACCCTGCGCAGCGTACGCGAACTCGAAGCACGCAAAGAATTCGTGCTCTCCGCCATAGAAGAAGCCGGAGCACTCACTCCTGCACTGACGGCCAAGCTCCGCGAGGCATCCACCATGACGGAAGTCGAGGATCTGTATGCGCCGTTCAAACCCAAGAAACGCACCCGCGCAACCATTGCACGTGAGAAAGGACTTGAACCGCTGGCTAAAATCATCATGAGCGGCAACAGTTCAGATGTCGAAACCTCCGCACGACGGTTTGTAGACCACAAGACCGTGAATTCGACAGAAGAGGCTCTGGCAGGAGCATCGGATATCATCGCCGAATGGGCGTCCGAATCAACCCGGCTCCGCAACATGACCCGCAACACATACCGCCGCAACGGCTCCCTGGTATGCTCCCCGGCCAAAGATAAGGAATCGGAACTCGCAGCCTCGCCGTTCGCCTCCTACGGCAATTTCTCCGGAAGTGTGCGGCGCCTGCAGTCGCATCAGTATCTGGCACTGCGGCGCGCCGAGAAAGAAGGAATGATAAAAGTGAAATATCAGCTCGACGAATCGCACGGAAGTCTGGACGAAGCCATGGCGGACGCTTTCTGTCCCCGTCAGGCCTCGGATTCCTGCTTCGCTGTAATAGATAAAGCCGTGGCCGACTCGGCGAAACGGCTCATACGTCCGTCGGTCGAAAACGAAATTTCCGCCGAACTAAAAGATGAAGCCGACCGTGTAGCCATCGACATATTCACTCAGAATCTGCGACAACTACTGCTTGCATCGCCTCTGAAAAACCGACGCATCCTCGCCATCGATCCCGGCTACCGCACCGGCTGCAAGGTAGTGGCAATCGACGAGCAGGGCACGCTTCTCGCCGACACCGTCATATATCCCGTTCCGCCACGCAATGACTTCGACGGCGCAGCATCCACTCTTCAGAAACTTATCAGCCGCTATAAGCTCGATGCTGTGGCACTCGGCAGCGGCACCGCTTCCCGTGAGACGGAACGCTTTCTGAAAGAGTACCGTATCATGCCTCAGGACGCAATCTTCGTGGTATGCGAAGACGGGGCATCGGTCTACTCTGCCTCGGACATCGCCCGCAGCGAGTTTCCCGATAAAGACGTCACTGTCCGCGGCGCGGTGTCGATAGGCCGACGACTGATCGATCCGCTGGCAGAACTTGTCAAGATAGATCCGAAGTCTATCGGCGTAGGCCAATATCAGCACGATGTCGACCAGACGAAACTCAAAAACGCGTTGGACTATACGGTAATGAGCTGCGTGAATGCCGTGGGAGTGGATGTAAATACTGCCTCGGCAAGCCTGCTGGCATATGTTTCGGGCATAGGTCCGTCGCTGGCAAAAGCCATAATAAAATACCGCACGGAAAACGGCGCTTTTTCCAACCGGCGCGAGCTGAAAAAGGTTCCGCGTTTAGGCGACAAGGCATTCGAACAGGCCGCCGGCTTCCTGCGCATCCCCGGAGGATCCGAACCGCTCGACAATACCGGCATACATCCTGAAAGCTACGGCATAGTGAAGGAAATAGCACGTCGTCTCGCCGTCCGCACTTCCGACCTGCCGGGCAATACCACCCTGCTGGACAAACTCGATGCCGCCGCACTTGCAAAAGAAGGCGTAGGCGGCCAGGAGACTATACGCGACATAATTTCCGAACTACGCAAACCGGGCCGCGACCCGCGTACCGACAACGCAGAAACGGCATTCAAACCCGCTATTGAATCGTTCGAAGACCTTCGTCAGGGCATGAAGATACCCGGCGTGGTGAGCAACATAACAGCCTTCGGCGCCTTCGTCAACCTTGGCATAAAAGAAAACGGACTGCTCCACATATCGCAAATCTCGCGCCGCCGCGTGGCAGCCGTCTCGGACGTTCTTCACCTCGGCCAGCACATCGAGGTGACGGTTCTTGACATCGACCCCGTCCGGCACAGGATAAGTCTTTCATTACTCTAACCATAACAAATCAGCAACCTATGGCACATCAGAATTACAGACATCTTACACAGGAAGAAATCAGCGCTCTGGAAGCACAGAGCTGTACCGCCACCGACTGGGATCTCATCGAGGTCCCGGCCGAGGGATTCACCACCGGTCGCATCAGCAACGTAGAGTTCTCGGGCCACATACGCCTCGGGCGTCTCGACGGCGAATTCATCCGTCAGGGCGGTCTCGTGCGCCACGCCTCCATTTCGGACGCCACTCTCCACAATGTCACCGTAGGCGACAACGTGCTCATCCGGCACGTCCACAACTACATTGCCAACTACGACATTGCCGAAGGCGCATATATCGACAATATCGACTGCCTTGTAGGCACACTGGAGTCAACGTTCGGAATCGGCACGGAAGTATCGGTGATGAATGAAACCGGAGGCCGTGAAGTGCCGATCTACGAACGGCTTTCCGCCCAGACGGCCTATATGATTGCCATGTACCGCCACAACACGAAACTTGTGGAGACTCTCATGGCTATGATTCACCGGCACGCACAGTCCTTACTCGGCACACGCGGCAAAGTGGGCCGTCGCGCCGAAGTGATCAACTGCGGAACCATTACCGACGTAAACATAGGCGAATTCGCCTATGTCAAAGGCGCCACCCGCCTCAAGGACGGAACAATCACCGGGTCGGAAGAATCGCCGGTACGCGTAGGACGCGATGTAATAGCGGAAGGTTTCGTATTCGCTTCCGGCAGCCGCGTAGACGACGGCGCTGTTGTTCACCACTGCTTCGTGGGACAGGCTTCGTCGCTGTCGCATCTTTACTCGGCTCACGACTCGCTCTTCTTCGCAAACTGCAACTGCGAGAACGGCGAGGCGGCCGCAATCTTCGGCGGCCCCTATACCGTGACAATGCATAAATCGAGCCTTCTCATCGCCGGAATCTTCTCATTCCTCAACGCCGGATCCGGCTCGAACCAGAGCAACCACATGTACAAACTCGGCCCCATCCATCAGGGTGTAGTAGAGCGCGGCTCGAAAACCACAAGCGATTCCTATATCCTTTGGCCGGCACGAATCGGAGCATTCTCGCTCGTCATGGGCCGACATGTGAACCACCCCGACACATCGCGGCTGCCGTTCTCCTACCTCATTGAAAGCGGCAAGGAATCGTTCCTCGTTCCAGGAGTCAATCTGCGCAGCGTAGGTACCATCCGCGACGCTCAGAAGTGGCCCAAACGCGACCGCCGCAAAGGTCACGAAATACTCGACTGCATAAACTTCAATCTCCTCAGCCCCTACACCGTCGGGAAGATGCTGGACGGCATTCAGGTCCTCAATGATCTGGAACGTACCGCAGGCGTCACCGCCGAGCGCTTCAGCTATCAGGCCATGACCATAGAGGCAAGGGCTCTCCGGCGCGGACGGGAATACTACCGCATGGCTGCCGACAAATTTATCGGCAACTCCGTCATCAGCCGTCTCGGAAAGAAACCCATACTGTCGCAGGCCGATCTCACTGAGCGTCTCCGCCCCACTCATCCTGCCGGCACAGGCGAATGGATCGACATCTGCGGTCTTTTCGCTCCGAAATCGGAAATCGACCGTATCTCGGATGACATTGTCTCCGGACGACTCTCAACACCCGACGAAGTGGACGCACGCTGGAAAGAGCTCCACGCCGCATACTACGACATGGAGTGGACATGGGTAAGCTCGAAGATGAAAGACTGGTACGGCAAAGACATCGAAGACCTTACCGCCGCCGATGTGCGCGAGGTCATAGACCGCTGGCAAAACAGTGTCGAGGCTCTCGACAACATGCTTCTGGACGATGCCCGCAAGGAATTCTCCCTCACCTCACGCACAGGATTCGGCATCGACTCACCGGCAGTATCTGCCGAATGCGACTTCGAGAGTGTCCGAGGCGCGTTCGACCGCGACCCGTTCGTGATGATGGTAAAGGAACATAAAATCAACAAGAAAGCGCTCGGCACGGCAGCCAAAGCTCTCATCGCAGACATCTGAAAAAGGCTATCGTTCTCTACGGAAGGTCGATTGTGAATACAGCTCCGGCCGCACCGGCGGGAGCGAGAGAAAAGCGTGCGTGATGACTCCTGAGGATGTCGGCTATAAGCATCAGGCCCAGGCCGCGGTCAGGTCGTTTTGTAGAAAAGAACGGCGTGAAAAGCCGGGCCGCATCCTCGGGCCTGATGCCGGAACCGTTGTCGGTGACGGTTATCCGGCGGTCTGCCACACGGATAGTGATGTGCCCGTCGGGACTGTCGCCGATACTCTCGATGGCGTTCATGACGATATTGACAAAGACCCGCTCCATGAGCATAGGGTCTAAGTCGGCTTGCCGGGATCTGCTGTCGGGAATGAAATCAAAGGTGACATTCGCCGGAGCCAGACCCATAAGCGATGGTATAATCTGACTCAGCCACGCATTAAGGTCGACAGTAACAGGCTCTGGTGCAGGCAGTTTCACCAGACTGGCGTATTCCTTGACGAAAGTCACCAGATTGTTGCAGCTTGCGATACTGCTTCCGATGGTCTCGCAAACATCAGTATCGCCAGAATTCATATCGGCAAGAGTATCCAGAACGGAGATAACACTCCCGAGAGTGTTGTTGACTTCATGGCCGATTGTCCGCACGATTTTGTTGTAAACTTGTTTTTCGGCGGCGATTATTTCATTTGTCAGGCGTTCCGCGAGGATGAACTGGCGACGGAATCCCGAGTCCATGAACCACAGACGCGAAATACGCACGATAAGCGATCCGTCGAGCCGGAAGATGCGGCTTTCGTTCTCGGGCACCGCCGTCATGGCCGCCTCCATCTCCGGTGTGAGCATACCGTCCCATGCACAGTTGGTCTCGACTATATTGCCGTCGAAATCGCATATGGCGATACCCATAGGCGACGCCTCGATGAGCTGGCTCAGAAACCGGTTCTGCTCGAGAGTCTTCAGACGCTCGGCTTTCATGGCACCCATCAGCCCGTTGAAGAGGTCGACGACCTTATCGGCGTCGGGCTGCCCGGTATGGCTGAGACGACTGCTGAAATCCTGCTCACGCAAAAGGTATATTCCGTTCCGGACAGTATTCAGCGGCCTGACTACCGATCTGAAACAAAGCACGATGACTAAGAGCATCAATATTCCGGTGCCCAATACCCACTGCCATGCCACGCCGACCACAGCCATAGCCGTAAGGGCTACGGCGAGGACAGCCAGCACAACTGTGTAGATATAGAACCTCATAACTTATATTTTTCAATACGGCGATAGAGCGCCTGTCGCGTAATACCCAACTGCTGCGCGGCCGTCGACAGATTCCCGTCGCAACGCCGCAGCGCCTCGACTATGGCCTGTCGCTCCATGTCCTCAAGAGTGTCGACGTGCTCGGAGGCAAGCAGTTCAGCCCGACGGCGTGCGAGCGCTTTCTTGACTTTCGCTATCAGATCGTTGTTGCTCCAGGGCTTTGTGACGAAATCGACAGCTCCGAGATTCATGGCCTCGACCGTGAGAGGAATAGTACCCCACGCCGTGATGAGAATCACAGGCAGACCGGGCCGGAGAATATTTATTTTCTGCAGAATCTCAAGCCCCTGCCGTCCGGTAGTGGTGAGGGTAAGATTCATGTCGAGAATCACAAGCTCCGTTTCCTCACGGCGCACGGCAGCCAGAGCATCGGGCTCGTTGCTTACAGCCTCATAGTCTATCCCGGCACGCTTCATTGCGAGGCCGATGGAAAGTCTCACGGCATTATCGTCATCAACAATCAGTATCATCGCGGCAAATGTAATAAATAAAACGCATATTCAGCACCCTACATCTTCCATAATTTCTCAAAATCGGCATTGATGTCGGAGTGATGCTCGTAATCATATAGGGTGAGCGACCGGATCTGATACCAGTAGCTCCAGAATTTATAGAGCTCGTTGACGTACTGACGCATGCTCTCGTCCTTCTTCGTCTGAGAATCGTTGAGGTCGAGCGTCGAAATCTTGCCGATCATGAATGTCTGGACGTTCGTGTCATAGCGGCGGCGTGCGATCTCGTTGGCGCGTGTGGCGATGTCGAGCTGTTGCTGCTGATTGCAGAAACGCTCCACAAGCACAAACAACTGCTGATTGAAGTCCATCGACTCCTGACGCAGACGGCTTTCGGTGACGCGCCGGTTGCTTTCGGCAGTCTTCACCTTGCCCCGGCGTTTGCCCCAGTCGACAAGCGGAATCGAAAATCCCACTTCCACTCGCTGGTTGTTGCGCAGTCTGGAGTAGGCGCTTGAGAACTCATTGTCTGCGCCGGTGAAGCCTATCTGTGCGAAGAGATTTATCTGGCGCAGATCGCCCTTGGCCTTCGCTACTTCATAGTCTGCCTCAAGCTGACGGCGACGTATGTTCTTGGCGAACTTGTTGTTGGCCAGAGCCCGGTCGAGAGCATCGGCGTAGTTTATTTCCGCCACCGGGACAGCCTGCGGAACGACAGGAACAATCTCTACATCCTCCTCAAGATCGAGAAACGACCGCAGGGAGAACATGTCGCTTTTGAGCGTACTCCGGCAGTCGGTGAGATTCGACTGGGCATCGAGTTTGTTCAGCTCGATCTGCAACAGGTCGTTCTCGCTTATCTGCCCCATCTTTCTTTTCTCCACAGCAACGGCGTAGAGCTTTATGGCATTCGCGAGGTTTTGCTCGGCAATCGCCACATTCTCGCGGCTCATGACGAGCGCAAAGAAAGCATGGACTGTAGTGAGTGCCACATCCTCTGTAGCGCTGAGAAACGCAGCCTTCGCCTCGGCGAATTTCACCGGTTCGATGCGGCTGTTCCATTTCAGAGTGTTCACTCCTAAGATGGGCTGCGTCAGTTTCAGGGCCAGAGGAATTGACATGAAGCGGTTGCCGCCGTCTTCGCCGTATTGCCGCAGAAAGTCGAGCGATGAGTTGAGACTCAGCTGACCGCCGGTGAGCGGAATGTTCTGGGTTATCGACAGCTGCGCCTGCGCCTCCAGGTAGCGGTTGCTCACGAAGCTGTATTCGCCCTCGGAATTCATATACGACGAATACTGGTTGGCATACGAAGGAGCCGAAGCCGTGAATCCGATTTCAGGAAGCCGGTCGGCACGGTAGGTGCGCCATTCCCAATAAGCGGTTTTCAGCTCATCGAGCGCCACGGCGGCGTTGACGCTCCTGACGCGGGCCATCATTATGGCGTCGTCGAGGGTGAGCGAAAGCTCGCGGGCTGCCCCCCTCACGGGGAGCAGCAGCGAGGCAACACCAATAATCAGAGTAAAAATGCGAATCATAATCTTGTGGAAGTTTAAGGTTTAAAGTTTATAGTTTAAAGATTAAAGTTTATAGTTTAGAAATTAGTTTAAGTCAGAACTATTATCTAAACCTTAAACCCTCAACTTTAAACCCGATATTCATTGGTCTTTCAGAGCATACGCAGGGTCGACTCCGGTTGCTTTGTGTGCAGGAGCCAGAATGCCGCACACAATCAGCACCAAAAGCACGAGGAAAGTGAGTATGCCTCCGGCTATATACGCGCTGTTGTCGAGCATTTCGAGACCTACTTTCGCGTGAATCTCCGCCCTGACGATGCCGATGACCAGAGGCGTGGCGATGACCGCGGAGATGGCAAGCAGAAGGAGGCCTTCGCTGATGAAGCGGACAAAGATATCGGCATTGGTTGCACCGGCCACTTTACGCACTGCAATCTCGCCCGTTCGTTGCTGAATGCGGAACCAGAATGTGCCTAAGAAGCCTAAGAACACCACAAGCAAAAGGAATACGGCGCATACCGAAAAGTTGCGGATCGTCTGCATTACATACAGATGAGACTTTTCGCGCATCTGGTTGACTGTGGACAGGTTTGTCAGATAGACATTTCCCTGAATTTTGTCACCGGTGGTAAGCGATTCCACAAACGCCGTGCCCTTTCCGGGCCTGACACGCACTACGAGCTTGGCGCCCCAGGAAAAATCACTCTCGTTCACTTTACGGTATACCACGCCGCCATTCAATGGTTCAAAATCGGAGCGCCGCAGGCCCCAGGCAAGAGCGCTTACATGGTGGACATCGGTCGAATCGTTGCCGATGAATACGTCTTTTCCGAGGGCTTCCCAGGGATCAAGAATATCAGTCTGAGATTCCACATTCGAAAGGATGAAGTCGCCTCGCTCGATTATCTGCGCGAGTTCTTCGGTGCTCTCGCCGTTCATACCCTGCAGACGGTAGATGCGTATCAGATCGGGGGTTACCTGCCGCATGTTTCCGGAGTAGACGCGCGAAGTGGAATCGCCGTCGAGAAGATGTAACTGAATGCCATAGTAGCTTGACCAGTAGGGTACGGAATTATAAGTAGCGACAGTCGCGAGTTCTACATTTGGGTTATTCTTTATCCTGTCGAGGAGAATCTCCCGGTCGGTGACATTGGAGTGTACACTGTCGTAGGGCACGTACCTCGGGGAAGTTTTCGGTATATATCTTATATCGCCCAGAACGATATCGTCGGTGTTGTAACCCTTGTCGTGGCTGTAGGCGACATAAAACAAATAGAAAGAACTGAACACGAAATGCAGTACGGCTATGACGATTACCAGCTCTATAACCATCCATACATTCGACCGCCATTCGGTGGCCATCTGCTTTAAAAGTTTGCGTTTCATGATTACATTCATTTGGCGTTAATAGCGTTTACCACACTCAGGCGCGAGGCCTGCCATGCCGGCACGGCGGCGCTGATGAGGTTGAGCAGGAAACATGTACACATGGCGATAAGGATTGTTCCCCAGTTAAGTATTGCGGACAGCGGCGGAGTAGCACCGCTGGTGCCGCTGCCGAAGATATTTACGGAGTCATATAGCCCGTTGTAAGTAGTGGCGAAAATGAGACCTAAGAGCAGTCCGACAATGCCGCCGATGAGGGTGAAGATGAAATTTTCGGCTATTATGTCGGAGATAATGCGGCGGCGCGTACATCCGAAAGCTCGCCGTACCCCTATTTCGCTAACTCTGCGGCGCATGCGGCTGTGAAGCATACCGCTGAGGTTTATGGCCGGGACAAGAAGGAGAATCGCATAAAGCAGATAGGTCATTTTATTTCCCGACTCCATGTCCGGGCTTGCATTACTCCACAAATGTCCGGCGGCTATGATTTCCTGCTCATAGGGAGCCTCATGATATATCGCTTCGAATCCGGTTTCCGCCAGTTTTGAGTTGAGTGCGGCATAGCGGGCTTTGACCTGATCGCGGATATGCCGGTATTCAACCCCCTCCTTCAAAAGAAGCACCGCAGACGTTCCGCCGAACCACTGATTGACAGGATGTCCGCCCGAGGAGTTGGAAAGATTTGTATTGGTTGGCCCGGCATTGATAAATATTTCACCCGAGCCGGTGCGTGCCAGCAGGGAATGGTCTTTCACAACGCCCACAACAGTATAGTAGTCGGAATAATTGTAGAACAGCTTCTCGCCTATGCATTCGGTGGTACCGAAAGCCCGGCGGGCAGTACTCTCCGAGAGTATGACAAGCGGAAGGTCCGCCGCAGTCTCCTCCGGGGTAAAATATCGGCCCGCGACAAGCTGATGGTCGAATATCTTGAAAAACTCCGAGTCTACGCACCGCGGTAGTGCCGAGAAGGTTTCGCCGGTAGTGCCGGAAACATCAGGCATGCTTAGACCGGCGCCCATATATGAGACACGCTCGACGCCATCCAAGCCTTCATACAGCTCCTTGGCACCCTGATAACTGATGCCTGATGACATCTCGCCGTTTTCCTGCGACTTAACGTGCAGATAGTCGCCTACCATCATCCTGTCGCGGCAGCTTTCAGGGGGAAACGGTATGACTTTGACACGCTGGACGATCACCACTACCATAATGAGAAATATCGACATAGCCGTCGCTATGAGCG
The DNA here is from genome assembly GCA_902471685.1 of uncultured Porphyromonadaceae bacterium. GTDB lineage: Bacteria > Bacteroidota > Bacteroidia > Bacteroidales > Muribaculaceae > CAG-873. The sequence goes on along the minus strand of CABRLF010000015.1, from coordinate 11,773 downwards.
TGACCCACGCGATGATGGGCTGGTGGCGCAAGTCGAAGAATATCTGTCTGATTTTCTGTTTCATTGCCGGAAAGTTTTTTAACCGATAATACGACCGTCGAAGAAGCGCACGATACGGTCGGTCTCGCGTGCCTGCATCTCGTTGTGGGTCACCATCACGATGGTGGTGCCGTCCTCGGTGTTGAGGCGGTGGAGGAGCTGCATCACCTCGGCACCCATCTTGCTGTCGAGGTTGCCGGTAGGTTCGTCGGCGAGCACAATCGACGGATTTCCCACTATGGCACGGGCGATTGCCACGCGCTGACACTGACCGCCCGAGAGCTGTGCCGGCAGATGCTTGATGCGGTGCGACATCTCCAGACGCTCGAGCACCTGCTCCACGCGCTCGCGGCGCTCCTTTGCGCTGAGACCGGAGCGGTAGATCAGAGGCAGTTCCACATTGTCGGCCACACTGAGCGACGGGATAAGATGGAAGCTCTGGAAGACAAAGCCGAGATTATGATTGCGGAAATGCGACAGCTGGCTGTCCGACATATTGTTGCATTCCTTGCCAAGAAGCGTCACCGTTCCGGTGGTCGGTTTGTCGAGGAGTCCGATGATGTTCAGGAGAGTCGACTTCCCGCAGCCGCTGGGCCCCATTACGCTGAGGAACTCGCCGGGATTGACTTCAAGGTTGATGTTTTCGAGCGCCGTGGTCTCGATTTCTTTGGTCCGGTACACCTTGCCGATACCGTTGAGCTTGATGATAGACATAGTTATTTTTTATTTTTTTCTCGATTTATCCTGATTAATCAGGATTTATCTTGATTAAACTCGATTTAACCCGATTAATCCCGATTAATTCTTAATTTATTTTTGTTTTTGTAATTCTCCATATCGCTTATCACGACGCGGTCGCCCGGCCGAAGGCCCGACAGGATTTCAACATACTCGCGGTTGCTGTCGCCTATGCGTACGGCCCGTTTGACAAGCGTGTTGTCGCCGTCGAGCACAAAGAGGCCGTAATCGCCGGTGCCCTTGAAGAAAGCTCCCGAACGAAGCCGCGTCACCTTATCCTTATAGCCATAGATGATATTGAGTTCCGCACGCTGGCCCGACCGCAGCAATTCATATCCCGGATCGTCGAGAGTTACCACAAACTCAATAAGTCCTTGCTTTGCCTGAGGGGTGATGTTGGTAACGGTGCCTTCTATCTGACGGTTCGCCAGACGCACACCCACCCGCGACCCTATGTCGACCCGGTTACTGTAGCTCTCGGCGACATCACCGATGATTTTGAAACTCGTGAGATCGGATACGACGGCTACTTTTTCGCCCGCATTTATCTGCGATCCGAGATCGGTGGTTACAAATGTCAGAACACCGTCCATCGGAGCGGGAATCTGCCCTCGCAGCAAAGTGCGTCTTTTAAGTTCTATATCTTTGTCGGCACTGTTGACGTTCAGCTGCTGCACATGCTCGGCCGCTGCGGTACGCAGACGCTCATTGGCGAGTTTGGTGCGAAGCTGCTCCAGCTGAAGCTTACCCTCGGCGTATGCTGTCTCGGCCTGACGCACACGGTCACCCGTACCGCTGCCGAGACTGTCGAGCCGTCGCTCGTTATCGACCTCTATACGCAGGCGGTTGATATTCATTTCACTGACCTTTATCTGCATCTCCAGATCGCTGAGCATCGTGCGGTTGTTGAGTTGGAGCTGAATCAGTTCCTGCTGGCGGATATTGCGGGCGTCAATCAGTTTTTGTAGCACCATTTCCTCCTCCTGCAGATCGAGCAGGAGCAGCGGTGTTCCCTCCATGACTGTATCCCCCGGCTGAGCGAATACTTTTATCAGCCGTGTGGAGACAGGCGAGTTGATGATTTCTTCGTGAGCCGGCACAACACGCCCGGAAGCGGGAGCAGTGGTTTCGAGCGGACCCTCATCTACGGTGCTGAGAGTGAAATTGCTCGATTTAACGTCAGTAGCTATCGACGACAGCGTCCATACGACAACAGCGACCACCACAATGACGGCAATACCCCATTTGATCAGACGCACCATCGACTCGCGACGCAACTGTGATTTATCTATCTTTTTATCCATGACAGGTGAAGTAATTTTTCGCAACAAAACTACAGCAAAAAATCGTCCTTGTCAACAATCGCTGGTTATCAGCGCTTTACCACACCCTTAATTGTCCGCTTTCGTACATCCCCGTCATACAAACTGAAAAAGACTGCGCCGCTGCACAGTCTTTTTCCATTCAAAATTCTTATTTATCTACGCAGGAGTATCACACTCCTTCCTGAACGTCCCAGACGAAGGCCCGGAGGCCGAGCTTGGGGCGTTCGTCATTGAACTGGCGTAGTTTATCGAGAACTGTCTGCACACGGTTATCCTCGACAACGGTCAGGATAGCCGAAGCCATAGAAGGCCATGCATGGGAGCCGTAATGCGGCTCACCGTCGACAGTTCCGCGACCTGTTACCTGATTCCAGGCTGTAAATCCACGGCAGTTTGAGCGCTCGAGCATCTCGACTATGCGTTCGTAGTGGGCCTGGTCAAAAGCGATGAATATCGATTTCATAATTCAATAATCTTGACGTTAGACATTCTTCTTTGCCTTTTCGAGAGCCTGACGATACTTGCGTCGCTGTCTCTTGACGCCGAAAGCAGCGAAGACGCAATAGAGCATGGGCACGAAGAGCAGAGTAAGAATAGTTGAGAATGTAAGACCGCCGATGACGGCAGTACCCATCGGGCGCCACATTTCGGCACCCTGTCCGGTTCCGACAGCCATAGGCACCATACCGAGGATAGTGGTGAGCGAAGTCATGACTACAGGACGGAGTCGGGATTCACCGCCGTTGATTACGGCACGCCGGATCGACATTCCGCGTTCACGGTTGAGCGATATATAATCAATGAGCACGATACCGTTCTTCACCACGATACCGATAAGCATGATGGCGCCGATAAGCGACATGACGCTCAGGGTATGACCCGTGAGCCACAGGATGATGAACACACCCGAGAAGGCGAAGAGTAGCGAGGTCATGATAATCGCAGGATAGGTATAGCTCTCGAACTGGGCCGCCATGACGATGTAGACGAGTACGATGATGAGTGCCGCGAGAGTGAGAAGATCGCGGAAGGAATCCTGCTGGTCCTCATATGAACCGGAGAGCTGAATCGATATTCCCTGAGGAATGTCCATCTCATCGATAGCTTTCTGCGAAGCCTCGACAATCTGGCTCATAGGCACATCCTGCACGAAGGTGGACACCGTCACGATACGCTCGCGGTCCTTTCGCTCGATTGTAGGAGGCGTAAAGCGCTCCACAACCTTACCTACGTCGCGGATACGGACTGCGTTGCCGGCATTATTATATATGAGGATATTCTCGATGTCCTCGATCGAGGTACGCTTTTCCGGCGCATACATCACCTTGATGTCATATTCCTCACCGTCCTCGCGGAACTGCGATGCGAGCTGACCGTTGATTCGGTTGCGGAGATAGGTGGCTGCCGTAGAGAGGTTCAGACCATAAATGGCGAGTTTCTCGCGGTCGAAATCCACCTGATACTCGGGCTGATAGTCGGCACGCGAAATCATCACGTCGGCAGTGCCGGGAATCTCGCGGAGCGTGTTCTGGAGCATCCGGGCCACAGAGTCTGTCTCGGCGAAGTCGTAACCGTAGATTTCGTAGTCGATAGTGGCCTGACCGCCCATGCCGCCGCCCATACCGCCGACAGATACCTGAGCCTTCTTGAACTCGGGATACTTCTTGAGGTCGGCACGCATAAGCCCGGCAATCTCGGTGATGCTCCTCTCGCGGTCGCCGGGATCGGAGAGACGGATGTTCATCGACACGATGTGCGGTCCGTTGTCACTGAGAGATGCGAAAGTATTGTCGCTCGACGCAGAACCGGAAGTATAGTTGAGGACGAGGATCTCGGGATATTTTTCTTCCCATTCCTTGACCAGACGCTGCATTACTTCGTTGGTGATCTCGACACGCGTGCCTATCGGCAGTTCGAGGCTCACTCGCATACGTGCGTCATCGGCAGTCGGGAAGAATTCCGTACCAACGTGCTTCACAAGAACGAGCGATCCGACGAAGGTCGCCATACAGACGATAAATGTCACTGTCTTATGACCCACAACCCATTTCAGCAACCGGCCGTAACCGCGGTCGAAAGCATCAAGGCCACGGTTTATTGGAGTGAAGAATATGGTATAGAACTTGCCGTGATGATTCTGTCTGCGGAGAAGGAGCGAGCACAGCATCGGGGTGAGCGAAAGCGCGCAGATAGTCGAGATAATCATCATGATTGTCACCATCCATCCCAGCTGACGGAAGAGGACGCCGGTCATGCCTGTCACAAGCGTCAGCGGGAAGAACACTGCAATAAGGGTAAGAGTCGAGGCGATAACCGAAACGGCCACCTCGTTGGTGCCGTGGACAGCCGCCTGCTTCGGATCGGAGCCGCGCTCTATATGGGTCGTGACGTTCTCAAGCACCACAATAGCATCGTCCACAACCATACCGATTGATATCGACAGGGCCGACAGCGACACGATGTTGAGAGTATTGCCCGTGGCGTAAAGATAGATGAATGAGGCAATAAGCGAGATAGGAATCGTGATGGTGATGATGAGAGTGGCACGCCAGCGGCCAAGGAACATGAACACCACGATCACCACGAACAGAAGCGCATAGAGCACTGTCTCGACAAGAGAGTCGATAGTATTGCGGATATTGTCCGAGGTATCGGCTACTATGCCGAGTTTCACATCTGAGGGCAGACGCTTCTGGAGATCGGGAAGCATCTTTAGCACTTTGTCGGAAATCTCGACGGAATTGGCACCGCTCTGCTTCTGGATGATAATCATAGCGCCCTGCTCGCCGTTGTTGTACGTCTGCTGTGTACGTTCCTCCAGTGAGTCGTCCACACGGGCCACATCACGGAGATAGATGGTCTTGTTGCCGGAAGTGGCGACTACAATATTCTCCATCTCCTGAGCGGAAGAGAACTCGCCCTGCACTCGCAGAGCGTAGGTGTCGGAACCGATATCGAAAGTACCGCCGGGGATATTGCGGTTTTCATAGCCGATAAGGCTGCCTATCTGCTCGACAGTGAGATTGTATGCCTCAAGGCGGACAGGGTCAACATAGACATGAATCTCGCGCTTGGGCGCGCCCGAGATAGACACAGAACCCACACCGCTGATTCGTGCCAGCGGGTTTGCCACAGCGTCATCAAGAATCTTATATAGTCCGGGCATACTCTCGGTTGCACGCACCGACAGGATGATGATAGGAATCATGTCGGTGGAGAACTTGAAGATAATAGGGTTCTCGGCATCGTCGGGGAGCATCGACGACACCATATCGAGTTTGTCGCGCACATCGTTGGTAAGCACATCGATGTCCTTGCCATACTCGAACTCGAGGGTGATCACGGAGATGTTCTCGCGCGACTTAGACGTAATATGTTTCAGATCGCTCACGGAGTTGAGCGTATTCTCAAGGGGGCGGGTGACGTTCTGCTCTATATCCTGCGCGCTGGCGCCGTTATAGCTGGTCATCACCATGATAGTGTTGGTCTCTATATCAGGATAGAGGTCTATCGGCAGTTTGTTGAGTGAAAAAAGACCGAGAATCACGACCGCCACAAAACAGAGGGTTGTCATAATCGGCCGCTTCACCGCACTTCCGTATAAGCTCATGGTTTTACTGATTTATGATAATGATAAATGATTGTAGATTAATGCTGAACTTCGACCTGCACACCGTCGGCAAGACGGGTCTGACCTGCAATGACAACAGTATCGCCGCTGTTCACGCCCGAAAGAAGCTCGTAGCTTGTTCCGAGACGCTGACCGAGCTCGACCTTGTTGTAGCTCACGGTATTTCCATGCAGCACATATACGTATTTATTGCCCGAGCCGGTCTGCTTCACGACTGCGCGGTCGGGGACAACCACATTCTCGCTGCTGCCGAAATCGATATCCACACGAGCGAACATGCCGGGCTTAAGCTGCTCCTTGGGATTGGGAATGCGGATTTCAACGCCGAAAGTGCGCGTAGCCTCATCGACGGTAGGATAGACGCGGTAGACCTTTCCGGAAAATTTCTCGCCGGGGAAAGCGTCGAAAGTAATCTCGACCGGCATTCCAGCTGCGATTTTCGACATGTCGTTCTCGCTGACGTTGATAAGCACTTTCACTACCGGCGAAAGCTGTCCGACGGTCAGTACCGGCAGAGTGGACGTCATATCGCCCGGATCATAATTGCGGGAGGTGACAAGGCCGGTGATAGGCGAGCGGAGGACTGTATTCTCCATCATGTTGTTATACTGCGAGCGAGCGGCGTCGAGCTGAGCCTTAAGCTGATCGACAGCCTGCTGTGTTCCGCCTCCTATCTCAAGGAGCTGCACGGCGCGGTTATATTCCCGCTCGATCTGCTCGAGATTGATACGGAGCTGATCGCTGTTCGAGGAGTCGAGCGTCACGAGTACCTGTCCGGCATGTACGCGGTCACCAACATCGGCATTGATTTTTTTGATTCTGTTAGGCGACGCAGGCATGATGTTATTCAGATTCTCAGCCTGCACAGTCGCTGTATATTCCTTTGTCTGTGGCACTTGCTGGCTGTGCACCACATCGACTGCGACAATGGGCAACTCCTCTCGTACTTCTGTTTTTTCTTCCTTGGCACCGCAGGATGCAAGGAGGGCTGTAACCGCTACGGCAACGAATATTCTGTCGGTTTTCATTATATTATGTAGGTTTTATTCTTGTGTGGTATATTTTTCGACAGGAGCTGTACCCTTAAGGAGTTCGAGTTCGCTTCCGGCGATAAGATAATTGTAGATTGCCTGATAATATGTGAGTCGCGAGCGCGTGAGTGCAAGTTCGGAATCGCGCAGATCCAGATAGCTTGCCGAACCGATCTCATTGCTGCGCTTCATGATGGAATACGCACGGTCGGCTTCCTTCACGCTTGCGCTGCATGAGGCTATCTGCTTCACATTCATCTTTATGTTGTCGATGGCCAGATCGACCTGCATGGCGATGCTTCGGTCGAGATTCTCGCGCTGCAGACGCAGTTCCTCCATCTGGACTGTGGTCTGCCGGATGCGGTTCACACGCTGTCCTCCCTGGAAGAGAGGGATGGAAAGGCTCAGGCCAACAGAGGAATAAGGGCTCCACAGAAGATTCTTGAAAGGCGACCCGTTGTTCATCGAATTCCAGTTATAGTTGGCTGTCAGAGCAAGAGTAGGCGAAAACGCAAGTTTCTGCATCGTCTTTGTCTTTTTCAGAATGTCTGCATCGATATCGAGCAGCCGCAGATCGGCGTTATTGCTGTAGTTCTTGTCGAGGGCTGCGATAACGTCCTCGTACATTGTATTCTCATAGTTACTCAGCGCGTCCGAAGGCCGGAAACTGAAAGAAGCGTCGAGCCCCATAAGCACAAGAAGCTGTAGACGTGCCTGCTTGATGGCGATGTCGCTCTGTGCCAGTTCAGGCTCGATATTCTTCATCGCCACAGAAGTTCTCAGCACGTCGTACTCGGAAGCCGTACCTATTTCATGGCGTGCATTGTATGTGTCGTATGTCAGTTTTGCCATGTCATAGCTCTCCTGAATCACCTTCTTCGAATCCTCGGCCAATAAGAGAGCATAATAAGCACTCTTCACCTGGTTGACAAGCTGCTGACGGCTCTGACGCGCTGTTTCCAGACTGCGGATTATCTGACTGTCGCTGATCGAAAGACTTTTCCACAGAGTCGGGGAGATAAGAGGCATAGATCCCTGAAAACCGACCGAGATGGAATTATCCATACCGACCTTGATTCCGGTAGGACGATCGGAGGTCTTGGGAGTCTCGGCATCGCCCTCTTCCGATCCGGAACCACCGCCGAAACCACCACCCATACTCATATACATGGTCTGCTTGGCCAAAGTGCGGTTATACGAAGCACCAAAGTCTATCGCAGGAAGCAACTGACCGATAATTTCCTTCTTGGAATAATCAAGCCGCTTCACCTCAAGGTCGGCAACACGGACAGTGGGGTTTTCACTCAGGGCGATTCTCAGACAATCGTCGAGCGTCAGTGTAGCAGTAGTCTGACCGCTGGCACAGAAACAGGCAGACACTGCGACAGCGGCAATGGAGAATAGTTTGTATTTAAGAGACATTTTGTGATGTTGATTGTAGTCTTTATGTCCTGCAAAGTTAATCCATTGTGGCACTACTATCAAATATATATCGACAAAATGGTCTATCTTATCCGTTTTTTACCATTTTTACAGTAAAAATGACATATTCACCAACTTTGGGGAATTCTACGACAGCCGCTGATCATTCCGTACATGTTGAATTCAAATCCAGGAAAACAAAACGGCAGTTTCGCCGCACTGATGCCGTGAAACTGCCGTATTGTACGCCTGTAGGGAGTCGAACCCTAATCGAAGGAACCGGAATCCTTTATTCTATCCATTGAACTACAAGCGCTTATGGATCCGAAGACAGGGTAAAAAGTCTTTTTGGCCGGATTCTGTCTGCAAAAGTAATTCTTTTTTTGTAGTTTTGCAAAAGAAAAACAGAAATTTATGAACGTAAGAATCGACCAAAGCTGGCAGACGCCACTGGCCCCGCAGTTCGATGCACCGTACTTCCGGGAGCTGACCGACTTCGTTAAAAGCCGCTATGCGGCCGGACCGGTCTATCCGTCGCCTTCACGGATATTCGCCGCTTTCGACGCCTGTCCCTTCGACAAGGTGAAGGTAGTCATTATCGGTCAGGATCCCTATCATGAGCCCGGACAGGCCATCGGGATGTGCTTCGCGGTGCCCGACGGAGTAATGATACCTCCGTCGCTGGTGAATATCTACAAGGAGATGAAGGATGACGTAGGCGGCGAGATTCCTACCTCAGGCAATCTTGACTATCTTGCCCGTCAAGGCGTACTCCTGCTCAACGCCACACTCACGGTCGACGCCCACCGTGCCGGCTCGCATCAGGGACACGGATGGGAAACTTTCACCGACGGTGTAATCGACGCCATAAACCGCGGCCGCGAGCACGTGGTATTCCTGTTATGGGGTTCTTACGCCATCCGCAAAGGAGCGCTCATCGACCGCAGCAAGCATCTGGTGCTTACCTCGCCCCATCCGTCGCCGCTCTCGGCCTACCGCGGATTCTTCGGCAACAGGCATTTCAGCAAGGCCAATGCATATCTCGCTGAACACGGAGAAGAACCAATACACTGGCTCCCATGAGACTGACGGCTGCAATAGTGGCAATCGGTCTGGCGGCATCCGCCATCTTCGCTCAGCAGACAACCGACACCATGACCGGATCTTTCAACGAAAGTATACGGACGCTCCGAGTCGGACTTGAGGGAGACGATTTCGCTCCTCCTGTCATTATTCCCGGCACAGACACCCGACTGAATATATCATTCGACCATCTTAACGACGACCGGGATTATTTCCGCTATTCGCTTACACACTGCAATGCGTCGTGGCAGCCCGACGGACTGCTCGACAGTGAGTTTCTCGACGGTTTCAATGAAGGATCCATCGACAATTTCGAATACAGCCGCGGAACGACTGTGCCATACGTCCATTATTCATTCCAGCTTCCCAACGAGAATATAACTCCGCTGATTTCAGGAAACTATCTCCTGAAAATTTACCCTGAGAACAATCCCGACTCCGTCGTGGCCCAATGCCGCTTCATGGTGAGCGAGGCAACGGCAACTATCTCTGCAGATGTCTCTTCGCGGACCGACATAGACTACAACCAGAAGCATCAGCAACTTACAATCGAAGTCAATACAGAGCGCTCGCAGGTAGAAGATCCGTTCAACGATCTTATGACAGTAATCAGCCAGAACGGACGCCTCGATTCGGAGGTAGCGCTTCGGCAGCCACTGCGCGCCAACGGCAAAAGCATCGTCTATGAGCATCAGAAGCCGCTCATTTTCGAAGCCGGCAATGAATACAGGCGTTTCGAGACGGTGAATGAACGCTACCCGGGAATGGGCATCGATCATATCGAATTCAACGAGCCATACTATCACTTTGTGCTCACAACAGACACCCCGCGTGAAAGCGAGAGCTACAGCTACGACCAGACACAGAACGGCCGTTTCCGGGTCCGTCGGCAGAATGCAGACGACAGCGATACGGAGGCCGAATACGCTGTTGTCCATTTCAGCCTCGAGTACCCCGAAAGCACCGACGCACTGATTTTTCTCGACGGCGACTTTACCGACCGCCGTTTCGATGAAAACGCCCGGATGTATTTCAACGAAAACACAGGACTCTACGAGCGGGCCATGCTTCTGAAACAAGGCTCATACAACTATCAGTATCTCTTAGTGCCTCCGGGTGCAAAAAAAGGATTTACTGCCCCGATAGAAGGCGACAAATATCAGACCTCGAACGAATATTTTATCCGTGTCTACCACCGTCGGCGCGGCGACCGCTACGACCGGCTCATAGGCACTGCATTGATCAACAATTTCAAATAGACACCACGACTATGCTTCAGATACAGGACACATTGGTAAGTCTCGACCTCGCAGAGCGGTTTTTCTGCTGCGACCTTGACGCATGCAAAGGGGCTTGCTGCCTCGAAGGCGACGCCGGCGCACCTCTTGATCCCGGCGAAGCCGACGAGCTGCGCCGTATTCTTCCCGAGATATGGAATGATCTTCTACCTGCAGCCCGACGCGAAATAGAAGAAAACGGAGTAAGTTACACAGATGAGGAAGGCGACGAAGTGACTTCGCTTGTGGAAGGCGGAAACTGCGTATTCTCAACTCTGGACGAGAACGGCGGATGGATATGCGCCATAGAGCGTGCATACCGTCAGGGCAGGATTTCGTTCTACAAGCCGGTCTCATGTCACCTGTACCCGGTGCGGATAAAAAAATATCCCCATGTGACGGCTGTCAATTTTCACCGCTGGAAGATATGCAAGGCCGCGGAAGTATTAGGCCGTGCCAAGGGCATACGCGCATTTGAATTTCTCGAAGGGCCGTTGCGCCGCCGCTTCGGCAACAAGTGGTACGAAGAGCTCGCTCTTACATGCCGCGAATATCTGAAGCAGTACGGGGATTCCGCCGAAGACTAATCCCGCTCGATTTTTTCATCCAGAAAATCACGCTGCACGGGCTGCCTGCGCGTTTTCTTCGCCTTCTCTTTCTTTACGGAGAGAGTGTCGGGTACGACAGAATCGTATGTCACCGTAACCGGCGCTGACGACGGACCCGATACCTCGGAAGAATCCGTGCCGCATGTCCGGATGCATACGGCAACAGCTATCACTGCCGCAATACCAAGCAACTCAAGCGACTGCGGCTTTATCTTCATAGATATTTGGAAATCAGGATTACGGCGATAAGCACCGGAGCCACATATCGGATGATGCACATCACCACAGGAGTAACACGCGACCGTATCGTACCGTTGTTCGAGAGTTCTTTGTCAAGCAAACCTTTCGGCGCGAACCAGCCCATATAGATGCACACTCCGAGCGAGACTACGGGCAGCAGGATATTGGTGGTGAAATTATCCAGGAAATCGAATATTGTCTGCCCGAAAATCCTGAAATCGGCGAGACTGCCGAAGGACAGCGAGCATAAGGTGTTGAAAATCACCAGAACGCCCGACATCAGAAATACCGCACGCAGTCTTGACATTCCGAAGCGGTCGCAGAGCATTGCCACAGAGACCTCGGCAATCGAGATCGTCGAAGTAAGAGCCAGATCGGA
>CABRLF010000014.1 GCA_902471685.1 uncultured Porphyromonadaceae bacterium | reverse complement strand
TCTTTAAAGTTACTAATTTTCAGGAACTTTTACAAGTAATAACTAATTAAAAATCAATCACATAACTGACAAAAATTAATTTTTGTCATCTACTAAAAAGGAAAATACATTTTGACATGATTCCGAAGCACAGTCATCTACTCATTGTGTTGTTCGTTTTATTGAGCAACGTATCTCTGAAAGCATCAACAGATTCCAGTGTCGCAGAATTCAACGTGGCGACATATAATTTACGGCAGAATAATGAAGGTGATTCAATTAACGGAAATGCCTGGAGTCAACGTTGTCCAGTAATAACCCAACTTATACGATTCCATGAATTTCATATTATTGGGACGCAGGAAGGTTTCAAATCTCAGCTTGAGGACCTGAAAAAACTGTTGCCCGGCTATGAATACATCGGAGTAGCGCGTGAGGATGGCAAGGAAAACGGCGAACACTCCGCCATCTTCTATGATACATCCATGTTCGATCTCATCGACCATGGAGATTTCTGGCTTTCCGAGACTCCGGACAAGCCCGGGCTCGGTTGGGATGCTGCATGCACACGCATCTGTTCATGGGGCAAATTCCGCCATAAGACTTCAGGAAAGGTCTTTCAGATTTTCAACCTCCACATGGATCATGTGGGCAGAAAAGCCCGCACTGAGAGCGTCTATCTCGTATGGAAGAAAATAAAGGAAACCGGAATGAATATTCCTACATTCCTGACTGGTGATTTCAATGTCGACCAGAACGATGTGCTCTATGAGGTACTTTCCGCATCGGATTTTATGACAGATTCATATAAAAAGGCCGGATTTGTCTATGCACTGAACGGTACATTCAATAATTACAAGACTGACGGATTTACAGAAAGTAGAATTGATCATATTTTCGTCAGCGATAATATTGAAGTTGAAAAATATGGAGTTCTCACTGATTCATATCGCACCCCCGCGAGCGACAATACAGAGTATGAAACTCACGATGCTCCCAGGGAACTTCATCTCAACGCATATAAAAGCCGTGTCCCGTCGGATCATTATCCCGTAAAAATCAAAGTGAAATTTTAAAATATGTATATCCACGACAACCGTATAGTCATCACACTTGATGCCGGTGGCACCAACCTTGTGTTCGGAGCCATGAGGGGATGCGAATTCATAACCAAGCATAGCACATGACATTTTTAGGTTTGATTTGCGGCCTCGTTTTTAACATTTGTCCATAGCACATGACATTTCTCCGACACCAAGACTAGTTTTGATATACAGACACATAGGGTTATTTAGCGGCAAAATCGCGTTAAAAAGACTTGAATGAAGGCATCTTCATGCAAGTTTTTTTTAACACGGCAATGTCAAGAATGTGTTGTATGTGCCTGGTCACCAATATATAAGCTTGGCGGAAGAAAAATGTCATGTGCTATGGGAATATACCAATATTATACTAAAACTGTATGGGGTTTCAGGGCTTCATAAATGGAGGTCGCGGTGTTAGTTTTCATCTTCAACCGGGATTTTTCGTATTCATGAGCGAAAAACTCCTGTTGGCGCAGATTCAATGATCCATGATGTATTTATTTTTTTAATTTTGCATAAAATTTTCTGCAATGGAATATAGATTTTGTGGAAAAAGCGGCTTGCAGCTGCCGCTCGTATCACTTGGCATGTGGCATAATTTCGGAGACACGGACCGATATGCAACAATGAAAGAAATAGCGTTCAAGGCGTTCAGCGAGGGGATCACCCATTTTGATCTTGCCGATAACTACGGCCCTCCTCCCGGAAGTGCCGAACGTAACTTCAGCCGTCTTATGCAGGATGGCTTGAAAACCCACCGTGACGAGATAATAGTCTCGTCAAAGGCCGGACACCTGATGTGGGACGGACCATACGGAGACGGAGGGTCAAGAAAGCATATTATGGCAGGTATTGACCAGAGTCTTAGGCGTACCGGGCTCGATTATTTCGACATATTCTACAGCCACCGTTACTGCGAGGAAACGCCTCTGGAAGAAACAGCACAGGCACTTGTCGACATAGTGCGCCAGGGAAAGGCACTGTATATCGGACTATCGAAATATCCGGTGGACAAAGGCGAACAGATGTGCCGGCTGCTCGAAGAGCAGCATGTGAGGTGTCTGATATATCAGGACCGATACAACATGTTCTCGCGAAAGCCAGAAGCTCTGCATTTCGATTTTGTAAGAAAGGAAGGACTGGGTTTCATCGCGTTCTCGCCACTGGCTCAGGGACTGCTCACCAACCGCTATCTGCACGGTATTCCCGAAGACTCAAGGGTTGTGAAAAGCGGAGTGTTCCTGCATCGGGAGGATATCACACCCGAACTGATTGGCAAGATAAGCCGTCTTAATGATATCGCGGCTCAAAGAGGGCAGACGCTCGCCGAGATGTCGCTGTCGTGGCTGCTGAGCAAGGAAATACTCACTTCCGTAATAATCGGAGCAAGTTCGGAAAAGCAGCTGTGCGACAACATCAAGGCTGTCGACAATATGGCATTCTCCCCCGACGAATTGCAGGGAATTGACAACATCATAAATAACGAATGACTTCATGAACAACAGACTATTCTTAGGGCTATGCCCCTGTCTTTCCTTGCCTTCCCGATGGTGGCCGAGGACGTAAGTGTGAAAAGTCCCGACGGCAGGCTTGAGGTGACAATTTCATGCAGTCCGTCGGACAGCACTGCGTCATACCGTTGTGTCGGACAATGACATAGCATATCGCTATGATATTCCCGTTCAGGGTAAAACCAGGAGTATCCGCATAATGGATGAGAAATCCTCGTTTGTTTTCCCCGACGGCACGACTTCATATCTGTCTCCCCAGAGCGATCCAATGATAGGATACAAAAGGAGTAAGCCGAGCTATGAAGAGGAATATGTTCTTGATGCTTCGCTCGAAAGTCCCTCGAAATACGGACGCGGCTACACTTTCCCATGTTTGTTCAATATAAAGCCCGATAATCTCTGGGTTCTGGTCAGCGAGACCGGTGTAGACAGTCGTTACTGTGCATCCAGGATAGGCGAATATAAGAACGGAGGATACGAAATCGAATTTCCTATGCCTGAAGAAAACAATGGCAATGGGACTTCCGAACCCGCATTTGTTTTACCGGGTAAGACTCCATGGCGCACGATAACTGTAGGGGACAATCTCGCTCCCGTTGTGGAGACAACTGTGGCATGGGATGTCGTGGAGCCCAAATATGAGCCCAAGTTCGATGTCAGGGGCGGACGAGGCACGTGGAGCTGGATCCTTTGGCAGGACGGAAGCTGCAACTATGACGATCAGGTCAGGCACACAGACCTTGCAAACGAATTAGGTTATGAGTATGTGCTTGTTGATGCATGGTGGAACAAGAACATCGGATATGACCGCATGGAGAAGCTTATCGACTATGCGAAATCGAAAGACGTGGGCGTTTCCCTGTGGTATAATTCCGGTGGATACTGGAACGACATCGAGCAGACTCCGAATGACCGTATGGATAATTCCATCGCCCGCAAAAAGGAGATGGAGTGGATGCGTGACAACGGCGTCAAGGGCATAAAGGTTGATTTCTTCGGAGGTGACAAACAGGAGACCATGAGGTTATATGAGGATATTCTGTCGGATGCCAATGAATACGGACTGATGGTTATCTTCCACGGCTGCACATTGCCGCGCGGATGGGAGCGGATGTATCCCAACTATGTCGGCAGCGAGGCGGTGCTTGCGTCGGAGAACCTGGTTTTCAGCCAGCATTTCAACAATATGGAATCGATCAACGCCACATTGCATCCGTTTATCCGCAACACTGTAGGTTCGATGGAATATGGTGGCTGTTTTATGAACCGATTCATGAACAAGGGGAACGAAAAAGGAATTTACAGAACGACATCCGATATATTCCAGCTTGCCACGACAATATTATATCAGAATGCCGTACAGAATTTTGCACTTGCCCCGAATAATCTGACCGATGCGCCTGAAATCTGCATGGAATACCTGAAGAAAGTGCCCACCGAATGGGATGAAACGCGGCTGGTTGACGGGTGCCCAGGCAAATACGTAGTTCTGGCGCGCAGACACGGCAATGATTGGTATATTGCCGGAGTAAACGCGACTTCAGAGCCGTTGAAATTGAATCTGAACGTTGATATGCTTGCCGGAAAGGACGTTGCCCTCTATAGTGACAGTTTTACGAAAGAGGCAAAGAACAGAATGAAAAAAGCCGGTAAGAAATCGGGCAGAGAAATAGTTTTCAAGAGTACGGATTTCATGCCGGGTAAAAGGATTGTTAGGGTTAATGACAAGGGAACAATTCCGGTGACGATTCTTCCCAATGGAGGTATAGTGATTATGTCCGTTTCCGAATAGGTGCCCCCGGTTATTGTAAAACAGAGGTTCTCGCATTAGCCGTTTTGGAAACTAAATGTGCAAAAATGGCTATGCGGGAATTTCATTCAGAATTGTTTTCAATTTACATAGACGTTTGTTTGTCGGCCCAGTATTTTTCCAGGCGGTCGGCCTGCTCACGGGTTATTGGGATGATGGCTCCGTGTTTGGGAGAGGTGAAATTTGTGGTTTTCATCGGACCTTCGTTGAAATGGCCAAGATTCTTGAATGTCTTAAAGTCGGTGGTCTCGGCAAACCCGAAGTTGTGGGGATTGATGCTGAAAATATCGTACATCAGCACCCACTTGTCCTGGCCATGACGTTTCCACACATTGGGAGCTTCGCATGCGCCCGGTTCGGCATCGGCCCATTGGTCGGAATACTTATAGCCACGGTTTATCTTGTCGGAGAACGCCATCTTGATTCCGCCCGGCTGTTCCTGGGCCACATACATCAGGCAGTAACGGCCGTCAGGCATTCGGGATATGTCGGCGTCGAGGATCTGGATTTCGCGATTAGGATATTTGAAAAGTTCTCGGGGCTTCGTAACAAGACGTGTGAATTCCGGATCGGTATAGCTGTAGTATAATTTGGTCTTTCCGTTCCCGAGACGCATGGTGAAATACACCATCATTTTGTCCTCTTCGGGGTCGTAGATAGTCTCCGGAGCCCATGCACATCCGACATCGAGGCCGGGAAACATCTTGTCGAGATGCGCCACGCTTTTGGTCCAGTTTATGAGGTCGTACGATTTCATCAGGATGAAGCCGTGGTTGTTCCCCCAGCCGTATTTGTCCTGATCCCGCTCCCACTTCGTGTCGCGGAATCCCATTTCCTTCCCTCGCAGATTAAGATCTGTCATGGCAATGTAGAAAGTTCCGTCAGGTCCCTGATATATATGAGGGTCGCGGATGCCGTGCTGGGTGGCGAGTGTATCTCCCGACATCACCAGGCGTCCGTTGTTGAGGGCCGTGAACGTGTATCCGTCGCGGCTTGTTGCCATATACAGGCTGCTCGTTGGATCCTGATGGAACACGAACATATAGGCTTCATTCTCAGTATCTGTGCTTTTGTTCCCTCCTTTTGCCGATCCATGCCATGGCAGCAATGTTGCAAGAAGCAGCGAGAACTTAAGAAATATCTTCATGTGTATTGTCGGTCTATTCTATTGAAATAAGTTCTATGCCTTCGCTTTTGCCAAGATTCCGGCTGTACTGACGGTCGCGGGCGTTGTTCCAGTGTTCGAAGACACCGAGGCTGCCTGTCTTCACTCCATTGGGACGATAATCTCCCAAGCGGTCGTTCTTTCCTCTGGCGGCTTCTTTCAGGTAATTGTCGCAGTTACGGCTTGACCCTTTGTGGAACTGCGGCGCTCCGCTGAATCCGAGTTCGTTGCCGAATTCGGCATATAGAAAATCGAGGCACACACATTCTATGGCTACAGGGTCGAGCGACATGAAGAGGCTCGAACTCCATCCGCCTCCGAGTGTCTTCCATTTGTCGCGGTCCGGTCGGGGTGCGCCGACATTGGTCTGCATGCCATAGAGTCCGTCGACTATATATAGGAGTGTTTTCTTTCCCAGATTGGGAGACCCCATAAGGTCGACATACGCGCTGTAATCTCCCTCTTTTCCTCTCATCTGGCTGACGGTGGTCGATCCGTGCATTTTGGCAGGGAACGGTATGGATCCGAAATGATTCTTGGCGCAGAGTGTCACTCCGGTTATCTCATGTCCTTTAAGGAGTGCCGTGTTGATAAGATAATCGGCTTCTACTACCGCACGGGGAAGTACAGTTCCTAAAGTGACGTTCGGATCGGTATATGAAATGGCATTCTCCTCCCAGTCGGCAGCCTCGACGCCTTCCGACCCTTTCGCGCTCATCCACCGTACTTTAGGGAAAAGCTTGTGTACAGGCTTGTAAAGTCTGTCGGGAATTGCACGTGGCTTCCACCCGATGGTGGCGTCGTAGATGACTATACAGTTTTCCGGGACACCGGCTTTGTCTGTCAGCTGTCGCAGGAGGGCGATTGTGGCCTGTGGAGACTGATCGATGTCGTTGTCATTGTCGCCGGTGGAGTAGGTATTGTTGAGATTGATTTTCACAGCAATGGTTTCGCCTTTTTTGTAGCCATGGTTGCCTCTCCCCACTGTCTTGTTGTGGTACTTGAAAATCTTTTTCCATGCTTTCCCGACATTGTCTGTGCCGGCGAGAGCACATATTGATTTTTCATACATGGTTTCAAGAATGGTCTGGTCGATGTTGCCGTCATCCCACCATCTGCCGGTTTTCCCGTCCCATTTTGATACCTCGGAATCCATCGTCCACACCACACGTCCAGGGAAAATCCCTTTTCCTTCGCCGACGGGTTGATTCGGGGTCGCTGAAAGTCCCTGCGCGAAAGCGGAAGCGCTGAGCCAGAGTGTGAGAGCCGATAAGATAGAGATTCCTATATGCCGATATTCCATAATGCAGAAAGATTAGTTTCTGCAAAAATAGGCATAATTCATGAATAACATCTTTCTATTTCGTTCAGTATTGCTTTTTGAAAAGTTCACATTCTTCAGGCTGGGCCTCCGCAGGCCTTAATCTGATTCTGTAGGTCGGAAATGAGACGACGGGAGCGCCGGTAGTGAAAAACAGCGATGACGAGTCCTCCGGCAAGACCTATGCCGAAACTGACGATGAGCATCGTGTCGTTGGCATCGAGGATTTCGGATGCCATGGAGCAGATTATCAGCAGTCCGGTGCATATGCCGAATGTACGTATTCGACGCTGGAGGCAGCGGAGCCTGATCACTGAGCACAGGGCGGTGACAACCGGCATATTGATATAGTTCGCGCCGCTCACTTTGTGTGCAAGCCAGAGGTTGGCGCAGCACATGATGATGCCGAATGCTCCGTAAGCCACTGCAAGCCATATCGGGAACTGAAGCGAGGCAACGAGAAAATACGAAAGGAAGGGCAGGAAAAGACCTTTTAGCCCCGAACTGCGGTGGTAACGGGCCAGACGCTGCTGGGCGCCGGTGATTTTTCCCAGCGACAGTTCCGTAGCGATGCGTCTGGTGTCGCGCTCGAGTGTCTCCGGGTCGACAGTCAGCGACTGCCATTTATTTTTCAGAGTATCGAAATCCATAGTATATCATGTCGGGCGGACTTTAAGAAGCCGCCATTTTGGAGAGTTTGTCTTTGATTCTGTGAAGTCGGATAGCGATATTTCCTGAAGTCATACCCATAATCACCGCCATCTCATCGTATGATTTCTCGTCGAGCCACAATGTGATGATTGCCTTGTCGAGCGGGCCGAGTCGGGATATGAGGTCGTAGAGCTCACGGTAATCCTCAAGCATCTGCGCCGAGGTTTGTCCGTCGGCCGGATCCGTCACCATTTCCTCGAGGCTCATTGTCTCGCGGCCCGAATGACGGTCGTTATGCCGGTGCCAGGAAATGCAGGTGTTGATAGCAGTGCGGTAGAGCCATGTGGACATTTTTGCTTCGCCGCGGAAAGAATCCATGCCCTGCCAGATGTTGATGAGCACTTCCTGATACAGGTCGTCGAAAGAGGCTCCGGGCGATACATAAAGCCAGCATACCTTGGCTATCACTTCCTGATATTGGGAGGTGATGTCGAGGAATCGGTTCTCTTTATCGCTTTTTCCGTTCATATAACTATATGACGCGAAAAGCGACGGATTATTACATATCGGAGACTAAAATTTTACACTTCCGGCTGGAGTGCGAAAATGGCATCGAGGTCCTTGTCCGATGGATTTGTTGCAATAATCCTGCCGTCGGGGCCGATAAGAACGGATCCGTAGCCATCGGAAAGGCCATAGGCATTGACAATCGCCTGTGCGGTGTCGCCTGAAGTATGGTATTGTGATGCGATTTCCAGGGAGTCGAGACGCACTATCTCGCGGAAGAGCGCCGGAGACTTATCGAAGTTGATTCCGATTATCTTAAGATGTGCATGCGGGAAGCGGCGTTTCCATGCGCGGTAGATATTGGCTGTCTGCCGGGATTCGCCGTCGGTTGAATTCCAGAAGTTGACCAGGACATAATCGTCTGCCGCCATTGCCGCTTTTACGGCACTGTCGGCTTCCACGGCTGCTATTAGGGGTGCTTTGTCGCCGGTGTGAGGGCCACGGTGAATGTAGGACTGGCTTCCGGCGAAGATCAGAAGTCCTAATGCGAGCGCTGCTGTGAATATTGTCTTTTTCATCGTTATCCTTTCATGAGAATAACGTATCAGACGGCATGAAGGTTGCAGGGTCTATACTGGATCGACGTCGTAATATATAGTCAGGCCTTTCATGATGGGCGACGCACTCAGCTCCACATATTTGTTACGGAGGATTGCCTTGACCTTCGCCATGGATGCCTCGCGCTCTACTTTGAGCATTATTTTCCGGATATACATAGACTGCACGCGTCCTACCGGAGGTTCCTGCGGGTTCGACACGCGGGAGCCGAATGTGGTGCGGAGCGATGCCGCGAACCGCGAGGCGCACTCGTCGGCTGTGCGGGCATCGCGGTGCTTCACATATATATTTATGATACGCGTGAACGGCGGAAAGCCGAAAGCACGGCGCTCTTCGAGCTCATGACGGTAGAAACCGGAGTAATCATGCCGCTGAAGCAGTTCAAACAGCGGATGATCGGGATTATATGTCTGAACGAGGACTCGGCCCTTGTCATCGCGGCGCCCGGCGCGCCCGGCTATCTGCTCGATCATGTTGAATGCGCGTTCAGATGCGCGGAAATCAGGGAAGTTGATGAGCGAGTCGGCGTTCAGCACTCCCACAAGCTCCACATCGCCGAAATCGAGACCTTTGGTCACCATCTGTGTGCCGACCAGAATATCGGCGCGGTGTGCCGAGAAGTCGTCGATTATGCGGCTGTAGCTGTCCTTGTTGCGGGTCGTGTCGAGATCCATCCGCAGTATGCGGCGGTCACGGAAATTCTGTTCTATTTCTTCTTCAAGACGTTCGGTACCGTAGCCCATTACTTCGATCGACGGCTCATGGCAGACAGGGCATACCGTCGGAACCGGATATTCCGTGCCGCAGTAGTGGCATACGAGGCGGTTGGTGCGCCGGTGGTAAGTAAGGCTCACGTCGCAGTGATCGCATTTCGGAGTGAACGCGCACATCTTGCACCGGGCCAGCGGCGCATAACCACGGCGGTTGTGGAAAAGAATAGCTTGTTTTTTGCGGCCGAGTGCCTCGAGCGTGGCATCAAGAAGAGTGTGGGAAAAATAACCGCTCACGGCCTTGCGTCCGCGTTCTGCTTTCATGTCGACAATCTCAAGCTCAGGCAACGAGGCATTGCCGAACCGTTCGGAAAGGGTGACAAGTCCGAATTTACCGGTAGAAGACTTGTAATATGTCTCTACCGTAGGCGTGGCGCTGCCGAAGAGGGTTTTTGCACCGTGCATTGTGGCGAGCATGGCGGCTGCGTCGCGTCCGTTGTATCGGGGTGCGGGGTCATACTGCTTATAGCTTGATTCGTGCTCCTCGTCTACTATCACCATCCCGAGGCGCGCGAACGGCAGGAACACAGCCGAACGGGCGCCGATGACTACAAAAGGATCCGAGGTCGAGGCGAGCCGTTTCCATTGATCGGCGCGTTCGTTATCAGAAAATTTTGAGTGGTAGATAATTACTTTAGACCCGAAAACGCGCTGCAGACGCCGTGTGAGTTGTGTGGTGAGCGCTATTTCAGGAACGAGATAAAGGACCTGACGCCCCTGCGACAATACGAAATCTATAAGATGAATATATATTTCGGTCTTGCCCGAGCCTGTCACGCCGTGAAGTAGGACAACATCCTTTTCGCGGAATGACGAATGTATTTCCTTGAGAGCCAGATTCTGCGCCTCGGAAAGCCCGGGGAGGGGAGTGGTGGCTTCGGAGACGGACGAAAAACGTGATATTTCCTTTTTATATAGTTCGCAGAGTTTTTTATCTGCAAGGGCCTTTATAACGGGCCGCGTCACATCGGCACGTTCCATCAGCACTTCCACCGGCACTTCGGCAAGGGGAGTGCCGGGCTTGTAAAGGCCGGAAAGTGCGATAAGCGCCGTAAGCGCTTCTTCCTGCTTTTTTGAGCGTTTCACGGCTTCGAACGCCTTCGGAATGGCTTCAGGCTCGATTGTGGGGCGGACGTACTCACGTTTGACAGCACGGTAGCGCTCTACAAGTTTTTCGGATACGCATAGCAGACCGCGGTCTACGAGTCTTGTTATAGCCGAGACTCTGGCTCCGGTCTTTGTTTTGAGAGTATCGGCCGGAGAACTGCCGTTTCGCCGAAGAAAGTCCAGTATTGTCACCTCGTCGGGTGTGCACCGGGCAAAATCCTCAGGCTCGCAGTCCGGATTGATGTCCACGCGCGTCTCGCTCTCTATTTTCAGTCCTGCCGGAAGGGCGGCTTTGTAGACTTCGCCGACAGAGCAGAGATAGTAGTCGGCCATCCAGTGCCAGAACCGTATCTGGGCCGGACGTACTACCGGTTCCGAATCGAGAACGCTTGATATTTCTTTAAGAGCCACGCCTTTCGGAGGCGCTATGTCGGTGACACTCTCCACGATTCCGGTATAGAAATGCTTCGGCCCGAACGGCACAATCACCCTGCAACCCTGTGTGGCATCCATGCCTTCGGGAAGTATATATGTGAAGACATCTGCAAGCGGAAGAGGGAGGATTACTTGGGCATAGCGCATGGCGGAGTGGATAAAAAGAAAGGCAGTCCCGTTTGGAACTGCCTGTGGGTACCCAGTGGGGTTCGAACCCACGACCTTCGGAACCACAATCCGACACTCTAACCAGCTGAGCTAGGGGTACCATTTTCTTAAGGCACTGCAAAGGTACGCACTTTTTTTGATTCTGCAAGCGTTTTGCATAAAAACTTTTGAAAAAATTTGGAGCCTTTTCTGCAATGTGCTGATTATCATCGTCCTTTTTCTAACCGCAGAAGATATTCTTTTGCGGCAAGTCCGCCTCCGTAACCTGTGAGAGTATTGTTGCTTCCGATTACGCGGTGACAGGGAGCGATGATGGAGATTGAATTGGCTCCGTTGGCATTCGCCACGGCTCGTACAGCTTTCGGCAGGCCGATATGCCGTGCCATCTCTCCATATGATATAGTCTTTCCGTAGGGAATCGCCAGTAGTGCGTTCCATACTTTTTTCTGAAAATCCGTTCCTGCAAACATCAAAGGTATGTCGAACTCACGTCGGTGCCCGGCAAAGTATTCGTCGAGCTCTCTGAGCGCTTTATCTATGACAACTGATGAGCCATCAGAGAACTCTGCATTAAGAAAGCGTCGAAGGCGATTATTCACGCGGTCGCAGTGCTTTTCCGCCTGCCAGTCGCAGAGACACAGCTGGTCGCCGAAAGACCCGAGCATAAGCGTGCCGCAGGGCGTATTATATTTTGCCGTGATTATCGTATTCTTCTCTTTTTCCATCATTCATTATTGATAGTGCAAAATTACAACAGAAATATTACTGGGGAACTCGGTTTTGCTATTCTTTTGATTTCCATTTTGTATTTATCGCAGTAAATAGACAGGATAATTCCGTATTTTATCTTTATTTTTGTTCAGTTTGAATTATTTAACTATCTTTGTGCCGCAAAATGCTATGCTTTGGCTCTTAAGAAATCAAATCAATCATTATGAAAAAATTAGTTTTTATCTGTGCATTTGTCGTCTTGGCAATTTCTTCGGCATTTGCACAGGTCAGCATGAAGGTTGCTAACCATCTTGGCGTTGACGTGAATGTCGGTACCACAGGTATCGGATTCGAGTTCGCTACTCCTGTATCGCAGTTCGTTCAGGCCCGTGCGGGTCTTTCATTTATGCCTGATATCAGTTTTAATATCGATGCAACAGCTACCGACCATGCTTTAAATTATGGAGAAAATCAGGATATTACACTGAAAAACTCTATCAAGCGTATGCAGGCTTCTGTCATTTTCAATATCTATCCCGGCGGCAAACATCTTCCCCTCTTCATTGCTGTTGGCGGATATTTTGGCGGCAAGGAGCTTATCAAAATGCACGGTCAGGTGCCGAATGGTATGGCTGACGGGGTTGTGGAAATTGGTGACTATGAGCTCCCCGTTGATCCCGACGGCAGTGTCCGCGGCTCTCTGCGTGTCAAGTCGTTCCGTCCATATTTCGGTTTCGGCGGCGGACGTCCATGCCCCGGTGGCCGCCTCAACTTCATGTGGGAAATCGGCGTTCAGGTTCAGGGCAAGCCCAAGGTCTACAACGGCAACAACCGCGCTCTCGAGATCAAGGAACTCGACAACGACGACACATATAATAAGGTGATGAAGTATCTCAAGGTTTACCCTGTAATAAAGTTCACTCTCTCAGGCCGCATCTTCTGATAAAACGAAATCTTTATAACGACGGCGTTTTTCCGGAAGATGGGAAGGCGCCGTCGCAAATTATCTGTATCTGATAAATGATAACAACAGGAAAACTTGGTTTCTGGGGGCTGACCGCGCTCGTCTTCGGATTGATGGTCGGAGTTGGAATCTACAATCTGCCGCAGAATATGGCGGCCGTCGCATCGCCCGGCGCGGTATTTCTTTCGTGGATCATTACAGCAGTAGGCATTCTGCCTCTTGTTCTGTCGTTCAACTGGTTAAGCACGCATTATCCCCAGTATAACGCCGGAATCTACCAGTATGCGCAGGCCGGATTCGGCAATTACGCCGGATTCAATATCGCATGGGGTTACTGGCTTTGTACGGCTTTCTCGAATGTGGCCTATGGTGTGATGCTTAATGATTCATTCGGAGCGTTTTTCCCGCCGCTTCTTGCCCACGGGTGGCACACTGTGGTATTCGGTTCGGTCCTGATATGGGTAATGTATTCCATAGTGGCCTACGGAGTCAAGACTGCGAAATTTGTCAATTCCTCGCTGGCGCTTGTGAAAGTGGTAATGCTCATATTTATTATTGTAGTCTTCCTGTTATTTTTCAAGGCAGACCTTTTCCGTTCGGACATATGGGGCAATATCGGAGAAATCGGCGATATAGGAGAGCAGATACGCGGCACGATGATGGTGACGCTTTTCTGCTTCTTCGGGGTCGAAGGTGCTGTGATGATGTCGGCCCGAGCCAAGTGCAGTGCCGACGTGGGGCGTGCGGGTATTGCCGGTTTCTTTATCTCGCTCACGCTCTATCTTGCCGTGTCGCTCCTTTGTTTCGGACTTCTGAGCCGTGCTCGTCTCGCTGGACTTCAGGACCCGTCGATTGCGTATATCCTCCGCGACACATGCGGCGACTGGGCTTACTGGTTTGTTATCGGAGCCGTTATCATTTCACTGCTCGGCGGATGGGTGGCTTGGACTCTTGTTGTGGCTCAGGTACCGTATGAGGCGGCACTTGTCGGCATCATGCCCGGTTTCTTCAAGCAGCTAAACAGGCATGCCATGCCTGCGAAAGGTCTTTTTGCCTCAAGTGTGGTTATGGAGCTGTTCCTTCTCCTTGTGGTAACAGCCGACGACGTATATCTTGCATCACTCCATATTACGGGCCTTATGATTATCCCGTGCTATCTTTTTACCGGACTGTTTCTGCTCAAGGTCGCGCCCGACTGGAAGATCCGCTCGCTGGCGGTGATCACGACTCTGTTCTGTCTATGGATGGCATATGCCGGCGGCGTTATGCTCATGCTGATGACCTCCGTGTTCTATCTTGCCGGAGTAGGGTTTTATGTTCTTGCGCGTCGCGAGTATGGTCTGCCCGGAGCGCCTGTCTTCAGCAAGTCCGCACGTTTTTTGCTCGGGATGATCATTGTCGCTTCGATGTTCACTGTTTATTTGTTGTGTCAGACCGGTACTGATGGCCTGTGATTTTTCTTAGGAAATGGAGGTTTGTCGAATTGTACCGGTTTTTATGCAAAGAAAAAGTGAAAGCAAAATACGGTTATTCCTCCGATTATTCAGATAAACTGCCGACACAAATGCAGATTTACGCCGTTTGTGTTATCAAATTGACACATGTCGTAAATGATGTTAAAATTCGGACTATGAGCTGCGGCTATAATATGCGGAAACGTCAAAATATGCGAAATCGGAGTATTTTTTTTATTTAAAAGTTTTGGCATATATGAAAATTGCCTAATTTTGTGACATTAAATCAATCCTATATGAAGCCCTATCGCTTATCACTTCTTGTATTAACACTTCTGTGCGCCGTAATACCCGGCTTGTCGCAGATTATGAATCCTGTCAGCTGGAAAACATCCCTCGAAATGAAAGGTGATGACCGAGGCGAAGTCGTAATGACCGCCGTTATCGAGCCGGGCTGGCACATGTACACAAACAATATCCCCGACGATGGTCCTACACCGCTGTCAATCGATTTCTCCACCCTCAAAGGCGTGAAACTCGACGGCTCGTTTACGGCCGACAAGAAAGCTCACCAGCAGCACGACGACATGTTCGACATGGATCTGAGCTGGTGGACCGGTAAAGTGACATTGCGTCAGGCTTTCATTGCCACTGAGTCTGAATTTGAAATCGGTGGAACTATCACCTGCGGCGCATGCAACGATCAGAACTGTATCCCGCCGCTCCGCGAAAAGTTCAGCTTCACCGGTACTGCAAAAGTAAAAGCTTCCGCAGCCCCCGCTGCCGCTCCTGCCGCAACCGAAGCCCCCGCACAGGCTGCTCCTGCAGAAGAAGTGGTTGGAACCGAGGTTGTTGTCGATAGCGTTGCAGCCGATACTGCCGTGGCTGCCGCTGTTCCCGCACCGCCGGTAGACACCGATATATGGGCTCCCGTCACCTATCCCGAAGGTTCGGAAGGCGGCGAGGCAACCGGTTCGCTCTGGTATGTATTCTTCACCTGTTTCCTCGGCGGTCTCGTAGCCCTGCTCACTCCCTGCGTATGGCCTATGATTCCTATGACAGTGAGCTTCTTCCTCAAGAAAGGTAAATCGAGCGCACGTGCAGTAGGCGACGCTCTCACATATGGCATTTCGCTCATCGTCATCTATATGGCAATGGGTCTGATCATAACATGGATCTTCGGTGCGAGCGCGCTGAACGCCATGTCGACATCAGCAATCTGCAACATCATCTTCTTCCTGCTTCTTGTTGTATTCGCCATCTCGTTCTTCGGCGCTTTCGACATTCAGCTGCCTTCCAGCTGGAGCAACCGTATGGACAGCACCGCTGAGAAAACCACCGGCCTTCTCAGTATCTTCTTCATGGCATTTACTCTGGCTCTCGTTTCCTTCTCCTGCACCGGTCCTATCATCGGCACCCTTCTTGTGGAAGCAGTGAGCAGCGGCAACCAGATGGGCCCGGCCATCGGCATGTTCGGTTTCTCTCTCGCACTCGCTATTCCGTTCTGTCTCTTCGCAATGTTCCCGAGCTGGCTTCAGAAAGCTCCGAAGTCGGGTTCCTGGATGAACACCGTCAAGGTCGTTCTCGGTTTTATCGAACTCGCTCTCTCGCTTAAATTCCTCTCTGTCGCCGACCTCGCTTACGGCTGGCATATCCTCGACCGCGAAGTATTCATCGTCCTCTGGATCGCAATGTTCGTCCTTCTGGGCATGTATCTTCTTGGCCAGTTCAACTTCTCGCACTACGGCAAGGCAAATAATTCTGTTGGCGTCTTCCGCTTCTGCCTCGCTCTCGTGTCTCTTTCGTTTGCTATGTATCTCGTTCCCGGTCTCTGGGGTGCTCCGCTCAAGGGTGTGAGCGCATTCGTGCCGCCGCTGTATACTCAGGACTTCAACCTCTACGGCCATGAATTCACCGAGTACTCCGACTTCGACGAAGGTATGGCTGTAGCTGCAAAGGAGAACAAACCCGTCTTCATCGATTTCTCCGGCTACGGTTGCGTGAACTGCCGCAAGATGGAAGGTGCTGTCCTCGACAATGCCGATGTCCGCACCATGATCGAAGACAACTTCGTGGTTATCAAACTCATGGTGGACGAGAAGAAAGCACTTCCCGAACCTATCACCGTGGTTGAATACGGCAAGGAAATCACACTCGAAACATACGGCGACCGCTACAGCTATCTCCAGCGCTATAAGTTCAACGCCAACGCACAGCCATACTACGTGATTGTAAATCCCAAGGGCGAGCTTCTCTCCGGTCCTTTCTCGTACGACGAAAATATTCCCAAGTTCGTGAAGTTCCTCGAAAAGGGTATCGACTCTTTCAAGAAATAATTCCTTTATAACCAATAGAATGCATCCCGCAGGCCATGTGCCGGCGGGATGTTTGTTTAAATCCCTATGTAATGAAACTGAAAGGATATCTTCTGGCAGCACTCGCTGCGGCATCCTACGGTACCAATCCATATTTTGCCGTCAATCTTTATGCCGACGGGATGAACGCCAATTCGGTCTGTCTGTTCCGCTATGCGCTCTGCCTGCCTTTGCTCGCGCTTATTCTTGTGCTCAGAGGCCGTTCACTGAAGATTCCGCGCCGTGCAGTGGCTCCGCTGATAATCCTGGGACTTCTTATGGGCATATCGTCGCTTACGCTGTTTGTGGCCTACAACTATATCAATTCCGGTATCGCGTCAGCTCTTCTTTTTGTCTATCCGGTGCTTGTGGCGCTGATGATGGTGTTTTTCTTTCACGAGAGATTCCGGTTCACCACGGGAATCTGCCTGGTGATAATGCTCTGCGGCCTTTTCCTGATGATGCGGAATGAAGGCGGTGAAGTTCTCAATCCTTTCGGTGTTCTACTTGTGGCATTCTCCTCGCTCACCTATGCCGTCTACCTTGTAATGATCAATGTGTCGAAGCCTGTTCAGGAGATACCCACTACCGTTCTGCTTTTTTATGTGCTCCTTTCAGGCTCGTTCGTTTTCATCGCGATGATACCTATGGGGAATCCGCTGATTGTGCCTTCTTCGGCGGCAGACTGGGGCAGAGTATTGGCGCTGTCGCTCATCCCCACTATCATTTCGCTCTATCTTACCACTGTCGCCATACAGACTATTGGCTCGACTGCAACCGCTATTTTCGGAGCTCTCGAACCGGTTACGGCAGTCGTTCTCAGCGTTTTCGCACTTGGCCAGACTATTACAGGCCGTGAAGTGACGGGCGCCGTTCTCGTATGTATCGCCACTACATTGATTGTCGTTTCCGATTCAGCCGAGCACTATATTCTGAGAGTCCGCAAGATGTTTCCGTCACTGAGGAAACGGCAATAAGGGGTATCCGGCTCCTTCTTAAATCTGCACCCCGACGAATCCTCACGAATAGAGTCCAAATATTCCCGTACTCGGAAAAAATTTCGTAACTTTGCAGTCTGAAATGCCCCGAAGAAGGGGCTGGATTATTTAGAACGCAGAAAATCACTGATATATGGCATTACAATGCGGTATAGTGGGCCTTCCGAATGTTGGCAAATCCACTCTTTTCAACTGTCTGTCGAACGCCAAGGCGCAGTCGGCTAACTTCCCATTCTGTACTATTGAGCCGAACGTCGGCGTAATCACCGTTCCCGACGAGCGCCTCAACAAGCTCGTGGAGATGTGTAATCCCCGCTCGATTGTACCGGCAACCGTGGAGATCGTCGATATCGCCGGTCTCGTCAAGGGTGCGTCGAAAGGCGAAGGCCTCGGAAACAAGTTCCTTGCCAATATTCGCGAGACAGATGCCATTATCCATGTCCTCCGTTGCTTCGACGATGATAATATAACCCACGTCGACGGTTCGGTTGATCCTGTCCGCGACAAGGAAATCATCGACTACGAGCTCCTTATCAAGGACCTCGAGACCGTTGAGAGCCGAATCGCAAAGACTCAGAAGCAGGCGCAGACCGGTGGCGACAAGGTTGCCAAGATGCAGTACGAGGTCCTTGTGCAGATTAAGGAAGCACTCGACAAGGGTATTCCCGCCCGCGCGCTTTCGTTTGAGAGCGTCGACGAACAGCGTTTCTTCCACGACCTCTTCCTTCTCACCTCCAAGCCGGTGCTCTATGTATGCAATGTCGACGATGATTCGGCTGTCGACGGCAACAAATACGTGGACGCTGTCCGCGAAGCTATAAAGGACGAAGGCGCCGGTCTGCTTATTGTGGCTGCACGAACCGAGAGTGAGATTGCAGAACTTGAAACTTACGAGGAACGCAAGGAATTCCTTGAGTCGATCGGTCTTGAGGAGTCGGGCGTAAACCGTCTTATCCGCGCCGCGTACTCTCTTCTCAATCTCCAGACTTTCTTCACAGCCGGTTCGGACGAAGTACGCGCTTGGACTTTCCGCCGAGGTTCCAAAGCTCCGAAGTGTGCCGGTATCATCCATACCGATTTCGAGAAGGGCTTCATCCGCGCCGAAGTAATCAAATATGACGATTATGTCACTCTCGGTGGCGAGGCGCCTGTGCGCGATGCCGGCAAGATGGCTGTCGAAGGCAAAGATTATATTGTGCAGGACGGCGACATCATGCACTTCCGCTTCAATGTATAATCCATTACAGCTCTTATGCTTCAAGGTAACTCATTTTTCTCCTCGATACCGCCGGTTGTAAAGAATCTCCTGATTATAAATATTCTGGTGTGGTTCTTTATGGCGATCATACCGGCGGCCGACCAGGGGCTCAACAAGTACCTCGCCCTGTATTACTTCTCTTCGCCGGCGTTCCAGCCATATCAGCTGTTCACCTACATGTTCCTGCATGGCAATTTCATGCACCTATTCTTCAACATGTTCGCACTCTTCATCTTCGGCAAGACCATAGAGATGGCCATGGGTTCGGCACGTTTCCTTTTCTACTATGTCACCTGCGGTATCTGCGCCGCATTGGTCCAGATGGGTGTGTTTGCCATATATATCCACAATCTTGAGGGTATTATGCCTGCCGATGTGGTGCAGCAGGTGGTAGAGCAGGGTTACGGCATCCTCCAGCGAGGCTATAACTACACCGATCCCGACTGTGCGGCGCTCAATGCTTTCATCAATACGCCTATGGTCGGCGCTTCTGGTGCTATCTACGGCGTCCTTCTTGCCTTTGGTTTCCTGTTCCCGAACATCCCCGTCTATCTGTTCTTTATCCCCGTGCCCATCAAGTCCAAATGGCTCATTATCGGTTATTTCGTGATCGAGCTTCTCTATGGCGTTTCGGGCTCTGCCGACGGTGTCGCCCATTTCGCCCATCTTGGCGGCATGATATTCGGATTCCTGATTCTCCTCTACTGGAGAAAGAAGGGTATTTTCAACAATCACTGGTTTTTCTAATTAAACCTTAGAATTTGGCAGTCAAGACAAAAGAAAAGAATACTGTGTCCGGCCGGAAACGTTCTGCATGGCGTGCGGCCGGGCATACTGTCATTCTGATTCTTGATGTTATTCTCATAGCGGCGCTTGCCTTGACGGGATACGCCGGGAATGTGTCGCCGCTGCAACATGGTGGCGTGTGGGGCGTGTTGCCGTTGTGCTTCATGCCTGTTCTTATTGCCTGTGTGCTCTTTTTCCTGCTTCAGCTGTTCATCTATAGGACAGGAGCTGTGGTTGTTCTCGCGGGATGTCTGCTCTCTGCGGGCCCGATTCTGGACAACTGTCCGCTGCATGTCTCAACGCCTGAGATTCCCGAAGGGGCCGAGAGTTTTACTCTCATGAGCTACAATGTGCATAATTTTGGCCTCGACAACGGTTCGGCCAATCCTGATACGACAAACAATCCTCAGGTGGACTATATAATTGAGCAAAATGCCGATATAGTATGCCTGCAGGAAGCAGCCGAGATCGGACGCTACTCCACACGGCTCTCGTGGAGTCAGCGCGAGCGCCTCTTCAAGGCATATCCCGAAGTATGCGCCGACGGTACGGAACTCGTCGTCCTCTCCAAATATCCGTTGAAGTCCATCCATCTCGACGACGGCAGCAACAATTTCGGTGAAGGTCATGTGGCGTGCTATCATATCACGCTTCCGTCCGGCAGAATCCTTACTCTCTTCAATGTCCATCTTGAGTCATACAAGCTTCTGGAAGAAGACAGGAATGTCTATATGGAGCTGACTGAGCTGAAACGGCAGAAACCGCGGGTGGTGAAGACTCAGCTCTTCGACAAGGCGGCGGAATCGGCAGTCATTCGTGCGCAGCAGGCGCGTCAGCTCATGCGCTATATCCGTCTTTATGGCGGTCCTGATGCTGTTCTTACTGGCGATTTCAACGATGTCCCCGGGTGCTATACCATCCGCACTCTTGAAGAAGCCGGATTCCGCGATGCTTATCCAACCGTGGGATTCGGGCCGCTGATTACGTTCAACAGCACGCGCCTCTATTTCTGCATCGACCACACAATGTACCGTGGCGCCCTCACACCCGTCACGCTCAAACGCGGTCATACGCGGGCTTCGGATCATTATCCCCTTGTGACTGAATTCTATATCGATAAATAAGAAAGAAAATCACTGTTTTTTTCGAAAAGCCCGCGGGTTTGCGTAACTTTGCATGATATTTTAGCATAAAATGGAAAACAGAATCGAGATAGACGGCGTATCGCTCCGCTATGAAAGCGAAGGCTCAGGGCCGCGGCCCGTAATCGTGATGCATGGCTGGGGCTGCAAAGCCTCGACTGTCGCTGTGCTTGCCACAGCCGCCTCTGGTGCGGGAACGACAGTCTACAACCTCGATCTGCCGGGATTCGGAGGCAGTTCCGAGCCTCAGGAGGTGTGGGGTATAGAGCGATATACAGCTCTCCTTGAGGAATTTGTACGCCGGCTCGGCCTGAAGAATCTTGTCCTCATCGGCCATTCCTTCGGTGGCCGCATGTCGATTCTGTATGCAAGCCGCAATCCCGTATCCAAACTGATTCTCGTCGATGCCGCCGGCATAAAGCCGCGACGCTCGCTGAAGTATTACCTGAAAGTATATTCCTTCAAGGCCGGTAAGCGTCTGCTGCCCGTACTTGTCGGACGTACCCGTGCCGATGAGATCATCGACCGCTGGCGAGGCAAAGCAGGATCCTCGGACTATTCCGCCGCTTCACCTAAGATGCGCGCCATAATGAGCAGGGTAGTGAACGAAGACCTCTCCGACTGCCTTCCGAAGATCAAAGCCCCGACACTGCTCATATGGGGCGAGAAAGACACCGCAACGCCTATGCGCGACGCCCGGAAAATGGAACGTCTCATTCCCGATGCAGGGCTTGTTTCATATCCCGAAGCAGGACATTTCTCATTTCTCGACCGCCCCGGCCAGACCGCGGCAGTAATCAGATCGTTTATAACTCCCGAAAGATAATCATGATATTAACCCTCTACATTCTTGCTGCGTTATTGTGCCTCTTCAGTCTCGGCGCCGAGCTGTGGCGCTGCCTGATGATGTACCAGCAGAACAGTTACCGCCCCGAACGCTACAGGCTCTGGCTGAGCAAATCCGGTGATACAGTCTCCGGCTGGCGCCTCTGCGGCCTGATTGTGTTCTTCATACCGCTCACCTCATTTACTCCAGTGGTTGCCGGGGTAATGCTGATGGGTATCTTCGGATTGATGAGCGGCATTTCGCTTGTGTGCCGCAAGTATAAGAAACCGCTGGTGATGACCATGCGTGCCCGCCGCATATATATCACGGCACTTTTCCTTGGCGCGCTTGTGGCCGCAGTTTCGGTACTTGTGTTCGGCAAGTTCGAACTTCTCCCGGGTCTGTTCGCTCTTTGCGAGGGCCTGCTTGCCTGCTATTGTGCATCGCATCTGCTTATTCTTGCTGCCGGATTTTGCCTCCAGCCGCTTGAGGACCGCATCAACCGCCGATATTACGACGAGGCCGAAGCCATCATCCGCTCAATGCCCGACCTGAAGATTATCGGCGTGACGGGCAGCTACGGCAAAACCACCACAAAGCACTATCTATATGCTATTCTTTCCGAACAGTACGAAACGCTGATGACCCCCGGGAGCTACAACACCACCCTCGGCGTGGTCCGTACTATCCGTGAGATGCTTCGCCCCTATCACGAAGTCTTCATCGTCGAGATGGGCGCGAAAAATATAGGGGATATAAAGGAAATATGCGACCTCGTGCATCCGCAGCGCGGAATTGTCACTGCTGTCGGACCGCAGCACCTCGAATCGTTCAAGACGATCGAAAATGTGCAGAGCACCAAATTCGAGCTTGTCGACTCGCTGCCCGCCGACGGTCTCGCAGTGGTCAACAATGATTTCGAGAAAATCGCCGACCGTCCTGTAGGAAATGTACGCTGTATACGATATGCCATCACTAATCCCGAAGGCGCGGATTATGTGGCCCGCGATATAGTCTACTCGCCGTCCGGAACCTCGTTCACGGTCGTCCGTGTTGCCGACAGCCACTCTATCCCTCTCCATACCAGACTTGTGGGCGAGTGCAACATATCCAATATCACCGCCGCCACGGCAATGGCCCTTGAAATGGGCGTACCCGACGAGAAGATCGCCTTTGCCGTGGAGAAAATCGAGCAGGTGGAGCACCGCCTGAGCATAAAGCGCATCCCCGGCGGCCTCACAATCCTCGACGACGCATTCAACAGCAACCCCGTCGGTTCGGCGATGGCGCTCGATGTCCTCGCTTCCATGAAACCCGGACGCCGGTTCCTCATCACGCCCGGAATGATAGAACTCGGTTCCGAACAGTTCTCGCTCAACAGGCAGTTCGGCGTGAAGGCCGCCACTTCGTGCGACATAGCGATCGTGGTAGGCCAGTATAACCGTGAAGCCATTGTCGAAGGGCTTCAGGAAGGCGGTATGCCCGAGGAGTGCATACGCCGTGCCGATACATTCGCACAGGCTCAGGCTATACTTACATCGATGGCCGCTGCCGGCGACACAGTTCTTTATGAAAATGATCTTCCTGATACTTTTAAGTAAGATATGAAAACCAACGTAGCAGTATTCTTCGGCGGTCGTTCCACCGAACATGAAATATCGGTTATCTCTGCAAATCAGGCCATGGCGGCCATGGATGCCGAAAAATACAATATTATCCCCGTCTATATCTCCAAACAGGGCCACTGGTATACCGGCGAGCCTCTCAGGGATGTAAAGAACTACCGCAATATCCCGGAACTTCTGAAGCAGTGTACCGAAGTATATATGAAGCCTGTATTCGGCGATTATAATCTCTACACCTCCAGAAAGAAACTCTTCGGTACTGACGTTGTCGCTACCCTCGACGCCGCGATTCCCGTGCTTCACGGCTCCAACGGCGAGGACGGCATCTTCGAAGGTGTGCTCGAGACTATCGGTATCCCCTATGCCGGATGCAACACCCTCTCGTCGGCCAACGGCATGGATAAAATCACAATGAAGATGATTCTTGCCGCCGACGGTATTCCGGTGGTTGACTATGTATGGTTCACCGACAAGCAGTGGTTCGCTCGCCGTGACGAACTGATCGGGAAAATAGAGACTAAGCTCGGTTATCCTGTCATTGTGAAGCCGGCCAACCTTGGTTCCAGTGTCGGAATCGGCCGTGCCGACAATCGTGAACAGTTGATGGAACGTGTTGATGACGCACGGCGCTATTCTGCCAGAATCATCGTTGAGGATCTGGTCGAGAATCTTCAGGAAATCAACTGCTCCGTTCTTGGCGACTGCGATGAATACGAGACTTCGGTACTTGAAGAGCCCATCAAGAGCGGCGAAATCCTGTCGTACACCGATAAATATATGGGCGGCAGCAAGGACAACCGCGGCATGCACGCTTCGAAGAAACGCATTCCCGCCGACCTTCCCGCCGACGAGACAGAGCGAATCCGCTTCCTCGCCGGAGAGACTTTCCGTGTGCTCTCTTGCCACGGGGTGAGCCGTGTCGATATGATGATCGACGCCAAGACCCGTCAGATCTATGTCAACGAAATAAATACCATCCCCGGATCTCTTTCCTTCTATCTCTGGGAGGCTGCCGGAATCAAGTTCGACGAACTGATGGACCGCCTCGTCCGTCTCGCCCTCAAGCGCAAGCGCGAACAGTCGTCCAAAACCGTCAGCTACGATTCCAATATCTTCGCCCT
Organism: uncultured Porphyromonadaceae bacterium; assembly: GCA_902471685.1. GTDB lineage: Bacteria > Bacteroidota > Bacteroidia > Bacteroidales > Muribaculaceae > CAG-873. The sequence goes on along the minus strand of CABRLF010000014.1, from coordinate 5,073 downwards.
CGGCGGCGGTGTCAAGGGTGCCAAAGGTGCGAAAGCATAATCAGATGCCTTGCGAAGCAAAGAAGTTGCATTAGCGACAAAGAAGCCACTTGCGGCGCCCCGAGCCTTTTTGTCCCGGCTCGAAGTTTTAGCCTCGAAAAGTAAGAAATAGGAAATTTCTTTTTAGATTTTCCTTAAAAAATTTGGTGGAATGAAAAAATGTCCTTAACTTTGCACTCGCAAACGGCGGGATAGCTCAGCTGGTTAGAGCGTCGGATTCATAACCCGGAGGTCACGAGTTCAATTCTCGTTCCCGCCACCAAATTAATAATCATCGCAAAAGCCGAAGCCGCAAGCTTCGGCTTTTCTTATTTCTACTACGATGAAACATCAACTTATGCTTCAGGTCGCCTTTTGCCGCACTCTCAGAAACGGCCTGATTCACATAGGGCTGACAAGCACCGACGGTTCGCTGCTTCCCGAAATGGCTCCGGGGCAGTTTGTTGAGGTGGCTGTCGACAAAGCCAAAGTGCTGCTGAACCGTCCGTTTTCCATATTCAATGCTTCCGAAGAAGGTCTCGAGCTTCTCGTCAAGCCTCTTGGCCGAGCCAGCGATGTGTTCGCCAGCTATGAGCCGGGCGACAAAGTCCGCGTCATAGCTCCGCTTGGCCGTGGATTCTCGCTTCCCGATGCTCCGGCACGCGTTCTCCTCGTCGGTGGTGGTGTCGGAGTCGCTCCGATGCTCTATCAGGCAGTCTGCCTCAACCGCAAAGGAATCAGGCCCGTTCTCGTCTATGGCGAGCGCACGGCCCCCGATGCTTCGCTGCTGATGCGCCTCAACGTCTATGCCGATGTATGCATCTGCACCGACGACGGATCTGCCGGGCTTCACGGCCTCGTCACCACGCACCCCTCCGTAACGAGCGGCGATTTCGATCTCGTTCAGGTCTGCGGTCCGATGCCTATGATGCGCGCAATGCATAAGGTGATGAAAGAGCGCGGCATAAACACAGAATTCTCGCTCGAAAACAAGATGGCGTGCGGCCTCGGCGCATGTCTGTGCTGTGTAGAGCAAACCACAACCGGCAACCGCTGCGTATGCAGCGACGGCCCCGTTTTCAACGCAACTGAACTGCCATGGTAGATCTCCGCACGCGAGTTGGGAATCTCGAACTGAAAAATCCCGTTCTCACCGCTTCCGGCACATTCGGATTCGGAGAGGAATACGCCGATTTCATCGACCTCTCCGCTTTAGGCGGTTTCATCGTCAAGGGCACGACTCTTGAGCCACGCGAAGGCAATCCTTATCCCCGTATGGCCGAAACTCCTTCGGGTATGCTCAATGCCGTCGGACTTCAGAACAAGGGCGTCGATTACTTCATCGAGCACATATATCCGCGTATCAAGGACGTGGACAGCGAAGTGATTGTGAATGTGTCCGGTAAAAGCGTGCCCGACTATGTTGCTGTGGCCGAAAAACTCGCCGGGCTGCCGAATATACACGCGATAGAACTGAATATTTCCTGCCCTAACGTAAAGCAGGGAGGCATGGCATTCGGTACTACTTGCGACGGTGCTACAGGAGTTGTCTCCGAGGTGCGCAAGGCATGGCCACGCCATCTGATGGTGAAGCTTTCGCCCAACGTGACCTCGATCGCCGACATCGCGCGTGCTGTGGAAGGCGCTGGTGCCGACAGTGTCTCGCTGATCAACACCCTTCTCGGTATGGCAGTCGATATCGAGCGTCGCCGTCCTTTCCTTTCTACAGTCACCGGCGGCCTGTCCGGTCCTGCCGTCAAGCCCGTTGCAGTGCGCATGGTATGGCAGGTGGCTCATGCGGTAGGAATTCCCGTTGTCGGTCTTGGAGGCATTACCTGTGCCGCTGATGCTCTCGAGTTCATCATGGCCGGTGCTTCCGCCATCCAGATCGGTACAGCCAACTTCATCAATCCTGCAGTCACAGTCGAGACTGTCCGCGCTCTTGAGCAGTGGTGCGAGAAACACGGCGTGAAGGCTATCACGGAGTTGATTGGTATAATCTGATTCATACATTTTCCCATGAAGAAATTTATTCTGCTTGCGCTTGCAGCGGCAACAGCCTTTTCAACCTACGCATGGAGCCAGAAAGGCCATGATGTAGTGGCGCATATCGCCGAATGTCATCTTACGGCTGCCGCCGATTCTGTAGCGTCGATTCTCGACGGCAAGTCGCCGGTCTACTGGGCAAACTGGCTCGACAATGCGAGCCATACCCCGGACTATGCATACACCAAAACATGGCATTACAAGAACATCGATGCCGACGAGACCTACGAGACTGCAAAGGCCAATCCCGCCGGCGATGTGGTGCGGGCTGTGCGCGAGCAGATAGCTCTTCTTTCCGATCCCAAGTCGACTCCCGGACAGAAATCGCTGGCCCTCAAAATTCTTATTCATGTTGTGGGCGACATGCACCAGCCAATGCACATGGGACATCTGAGTGACCTTGGTGGCAATCGCACGAAGGTGCGGTTCTTCGACCGCGACTCCAATCTGCATTCTGTCTGGGACGGCTCGATCGTGAACTCGGGCCATGACTGGACATACACCGAATGGCAGCGGCAGATCGACCGCCTCACTCCGGAGCAGCAGGCTGCCGAAGCGGCAGGTAACGTCGACGACTGGGCAAAGCAGACTTATGAGATCGCAGCACGCGTATACGATTATTTCCCCTCGGGAGCAAAAATATCGTATAACCAGATAGCGCAGTGGACTCCGGTAATCGAGCAGCAGCTCGAGCGCGGTGGGCTCCGGCTGGCACGCATCCTCAATGCTCTGTACGATCCGGCATCTGCAGATTCTGTAACAAATTTTTGAGCTTTTGAAAATTTTAGGCATAAATTTTCACCCCGTTGTCGATTTATGACTATATTTGCAGTAGCTACTATATGAAATCGAAAATGGAAGAAACAGAAATCACCTTAAGTCTCGCATCGGTGAGTGAAGTGGCGGGAGCCACGGCAATCAACCGGCATGCGATCCGCCGTCTCGGCCGCAATCCTATCTCGGTAGACCTGAATGTGCGGGCCGTGCCTGATCTTGACCGCTCGCTCCTCAGCCTTGTGGTGACTTGCTCATATATCGCCACAATAGGTCTTATCCGCACACGCGTTCTCTCGTGTTCGGTCATCTCAACATTCGAGATTCCGGGCCTCAAGACAATTCTGGCCGTTCAGGGCGAGGATGCCATTCTGACTGGAAAGGTGATGAGCACGATGCTAAATATCGCTGTCGGTGCTCTCCGCGGTGTGATTGCCGTGCGTACCGCCGATACGGCGCTCCGGTTCCGTCCCCTGCCCGTCATCGATCTCAAGTCGCTGATGTACAGGCTTCAGTTCGGCAGCCTGCAGTGATTAGCGCAGAATCTTCTGGAAAATAGCGTCCCCGAGCCAACGCCCGAATTTGAAACCTGTCTCAGGCAGTGTCCCGATATGGGTGAATCCGGCCCGCGTCAGCATACCGATGCACGGCGCATTGTCTTCCGTGACGAACGCCACCAGTGAGTGCGCTCCCTGCTCGCGGCAATCGCGTATGGTGTTTTCCATCAGTCGCGAACCTATGCCGCGGCCGGCTGCATCGGGCGACAGATATTCTGTCAGTTCCCAGCAGCGTGAATAAACCGGATCGGGAAGCCACAGATGGGCGAAGCAGTACCCAAGCACTCGTCCGTCGGATTCGGCAACATAAAATGGAAAGTCGCCTTTCAGCACCGGCGTAATCTGTTCCTCCATATCTTCCCTGCTGCGAAGCCGGTTGGAGAAAATAACGGTACTTGTAGCAATATAATGATTGAAGATCTCGGCCATGCCGGCTGCATCTTCGACTGTTCCTTTACGTATAGTGCACATAACGCTGCAAAATTATAAAGTTTTCTCCGTAAATAAAAATTTCTGCCGCACTTGCTTGTTGTTATTGCAGATACAGAAAGAGAGTGGGATTCAGATTCATGGTATTCTGGGTATACCTTTCTTGGTTCAAAACGAATGGATTCTAGACTTCCAAAATCTCAGTGTGCAATGCTAACTAGTATTTCTTTATAAAAATAAAGAGAGTTGGCATTGCATTTCTCGGTTTTATACAGTAAATTTAACAACTATTTCTATACAACAAGACGTAATATTTAAGAGCTATGAAAACTAAATATAAAAGAATTCCCATTATTCTTCTTTTTATCGCTGCAGTGTGCGGTGTCTCATGGGTGCTTTATAGCAAAAGTGAAAAGAATGCCTTTGACAATGGAGATTCACAGATAGAAGAAGTATGTAGTGTTTCATTGGTCTCTGACGAAAGTGAAAATACTTTTGACAATGGAGATCCAGAAATAGAAGAAGTTACTGATAATGAAAAAAGTTTGCAGCTCCATGTTATATCTGGTGATAAAGATTCACTCTATTACGCAATAGAACAGAGTATTTCTTGTTATGTAGATTCGGCGAATTATTCCTATGATGCTTGGCGCGCTAAAACAGAAGAACTTTATGGCACGGCAACTTGCACTCATGATAATGATTATGATTATTTAAATCATGAATGTAATATACTGGATTATTTGAACTGGCATTTAATAAACAAAATATCCCATTATGAAAACAAAGCTCTCATGGATGGCATAGAAGCCTCCATAGAAATGACAAAGAGCGTGTATTCTTTGCAGGATAAGCTTATTGGAATGATATTCGATAATGAAAATACGATTTATGATGGATATGGCCTCTCGCTTGAATTTAAAAATATAATAAATGATAATCTTGTAGACTTGTATTCTACCTTATCCGATAGAAAAATTGAAAAAAGAAAAATTACACAGACTGATGAATATCCATATGAATGTCCCACAATTAGTGATGACATAGTCGATATGGTTTATCAGCGTTTTATTACGGAGTATATACAGAATTTGGATTGTCAAATACGAGATTTAATTCTGTCAAAAGGAATTCTCACTGATGAATTAGCTATGTGGAAAAGCTTCATGACACAAAGGCAGAAAGTAGAAAACAGTTTGTCCGGAAAAATCAAGGATGCATGGGCATATAATACGAAGGTATGGAAACT
>CABRLF010000013.1 GCA_902471685.1 uncultured Porphyromonadaceae bacterium | reverse complement strand
ACCTGATGACACGCCGCAGTTTCGCTGAGAATTCAGGCCAGAACGAGCTTAATCTCAGGAAGCTCCAGACAATGTACGACTACGCCAACGCCCGTGTCTGCCGCCGGCGTATTCTTCTGAGTTATTTCAGCGAGGAGCGGAACTGCGACTGCGGCAACTGCGACATATGCCTCGACCCGCCGCACCGATTCGATGCTACGATACTTGCGCAGAAGGCTCTCAGCGCCGTGATGCGCACAGGAGGATGCAATATCGGCGTTTTCACGCTGGTGAACATACTCCGCGGAGTACGCAACTCCGAGATCATGTCGTGCGGATACAATAGTATCAAGACTTTCGGCGCCGGCGCCGATCTGAGGCACGACCAGTGGATGGACTATATCTCCCAGATGGTTCAGCTCGGAGTTTTCGAGATTGCCTATGATGACCGCAACCATCTGCGTGTCACGCCTTTCGGTATGAAAATTCTGCGTGGGCAGGAGGTGCTGGAGCTCTCGGTATATACGCCGGCCGCCAAAGATGAGGGCGCCGGGAAAATTGGCCGACAGGAAAAGAAACCAGCCGATCCGGTGCAGGAACTCTTCGCGCATCTCAAGAACGTCCGGATGGATGTGGCCAGAAAAGAGAATATTCCTCCCGACCTGGTATTCTCCGATCCCTCTCTGCTCGACATGGCAAAGATGCGGCCTACTACGATCGAAGAATTTGTCAAGGTGAGCGGTGTGAGCGAGCGCAAAGGCGTACGGTTCGGCCGTCGCTTCATCAGCGCCATACGCAAATTCAACGGACTGTCGTCGCAGGAACGGGGCGGCACGCTACGCGAGACGCTCATTCTGTTCAACTCGGGCGAGCCGCTGGGCGAGATTGCGCGTATCAAGGGCGTGAAGCTTTATACAATCCAGAGCCATGTGGCCCAGCTGATTTCCGAGGGATTCATCACCACTTACGGCTCCTTCATCTCCCGGCGCGAATACGAGACTATTATCGCGGAGCTGCGCGATAACCCCGAGAACGCCTATGAGGTGCTGAAGGAAAAGGTTGATCCCGGGCTTATTCAGATTGCCAAAGCTATTCAGGAGCGAAGGGAAAAACAAGAGTAAAACAGCCTGAAACTGCTGCACGCAATCAAAAAACACGATTTTTTTGAAAAAAATGTGTTAGTCTCGTCGTTTTTATGTAATTTAGCATCCGGCAATCCTAAAAACCTACTTAAATCAATAATGTCACATGTTTAAAAACCAACCTGCCGGCCTATATGTGCTCTCTCTTGCGAATACAGGCGAGCGCTTCGGCTACTACACAATGCTTGCGATTTTCCTGCTTTTCCTGCAGGCAAAATTTGGTTTCGACTCGACCGTTTCCGGTCAGATTTACGCGATTTTTCTTGCAACAGTCTATTTTATGCCCTTGATCGGCGGTTGGCTGGCAGATAAATGGAGCTTCTCTAAATGCGTGGTTACAGGTATCTGCGTCATGTTTGCCGGATATGCCGTGATGGCGATTCCGACAGACATCCGTTCTACTACTTCGCTAATTATACTCTGTGGCGCTCTGGTGCTGATTGCCTGCGGCACAGGTCTTTTCAAAGGCAATCTGCAGGTGATGGTCGGCGACCTCTATAACGAGGCCCGGTACAGCGGTCAGCGCGACGCAGCCTTCTCCCTCTTCTATATGGCGATCAATATCGGCTCCATGTTTGCTCCGATGGCCGCCACCGCGATGTGCAATATCGCCCTCAAGGGACAGAACCTCGTCTACAATGCAGATCTTCCTGCCCTCTGCAACAAATTCCTGGACAGCGCCGATCCTATTGTGGCTGCCGATATTGTCAGCACTGCCACTGCCGAAGGTATGGCTGTCGGCGAGAACATGACCGAATGGTGCAATAACTACATCTCCACACTTTCCACCGGTTACAGCTACGCGTTCGCAGTGGCTTGCTTCTCGCTAATCGTCAGCTTCCTTATCTATTTCCTCGGCCGTCGCACTTACGCACACATTCTCACTGGCAAGAAGGCCGACAAGAAAGCGGCTGCAGCTGCCGGTCCCGAGCTGAGTCCTGCCCAGACCAAGGCTCGCGTCACCGCTCTTCTGCTTGTCTTCGCTGTTGTGATTTTCTTCTGGATGGTATTCCACCAGAACGGTGCCACCCTTACTGAATTCGCCAAGAGCTGCACTTCTCCCGAAGCAACCGGATGGACCCGCATCGGTTTCAATGTCTGGGCTCTTCTTTCTATCGCCGTCGGTGTCTACGCTCTCTTCGGATTCTTCCAGAGCAAGACCGCCAAGGGCCGCGGCATCTGTGGTGTCCTCCTTCTGGCAGTGGCAGGAGCTCTTTATTACTTCTATAATATCACTCCCGAACCTGTTTCCGGCATCCAGCCTCAGCAGTATCAGCAGTTCAATCCCTTCTATGTTGTAGCTCTCACCCCCGTATCGCTCGCTATTTTCGGCTGGCTCGCTTCGAAAAAGAAAGAACCGTCGGCTCCCCGCAAGATCGGTTACGGTATGATTATGGCAGCTGTTGCATACGGTGTCATGACTGTCGGATCGCTGTCTATCGTCGGCACCTCAGGTGCTGTATCGCCCAACTGGCTCATCACTACCTACCTCCTTCTTACTTTCGCCGAACTTCTTCTCTCGCCCATGGGTATCTCCTTCGTGTCGAAAGTCGCTCCTCCCAAGCTGAAAGGCTCTATGATGGGTGGATGGTTCGCTGCAACAGCAATCGGTAACTATCTCGTTTCCATCCCGATGATTCTCTGGGGCAAGATCCCGACATATCTCGTATGGATCATCCTTATCGTTATCTGCCTCGTTTCCGCGGCCTTTATCTTCTCGATTATGAAGAAGCTTGAAGCTGCAACAAACGATTCCGCTCCTGCAGAGGAACCCGAATCACTCGAGACCGTTGAGGACGATGTGATCTAAATCGAAATTCTTATCTCATAACAGGGGCGCAGTTTCATAACCGAGCCCTTGTTTTATTTATATCTACAACCTAAGTTATTATGAAAAATAAGGCCAGTTACGTGCTTCTAAGAGCATCGCTGTTCGCTTTGACTTCTCTCTTCGGGGTATCGGTTTACGCCGATATACCTCTTCCGCCGGCTGATGTCTCTGTTATTCATAAAGGCGGCGACGGATTGCCTCAGGCATATGATGGAACCGGCGTCACTATTGGATTTCTCGACTATGGTTTCGATCCCAATCATGTGACGTTCCTTAAACGCGATCTTTCCGGCAGCCGCGTCAAGGCATTCTATCTCTGGTCGAACTCCGACTACCGGCTGACGGATCTTGAAAGCGCCACTACCGATTATACGCGCGATTTTCATGGCACCCATGTTGCCGGAATTGCCGCCGGAGGATATAACGGCGCGTGCACATACAATGACGGTACAGGCGTGAAAACTTACGAAAACATGCCTTTCTCAGGCGTGGCTCCAAATGCCGATATTGTTATGGCAGGAGCTGCTGGAGACCTGAATTCTTCGAGAATCCGCACCGGAATGGAGAAACTCGTATCTGAATACGGCGACTCGCACAGTGGCCCTATGGTGATAAATATGTCGTTCGGCGACATAAAAGGTTCTCATAGCGGAAGCGGTGAGGGCGTGACCGGGCATGAAGCCATGAGCTATGCAAAGGACGGGGTCATAATATGTATCGCTGCAGGCAATGAAGGCGCGTCGCACACAGCCTTCAATGTCGACGGTAAAGAAAGCGCAAAGGACTTCTGTGTAGGTCTCCCGTATTCGAGCGCGGAGGTCGACTATTATGTATATACTACTCCTCGGCTGAAGGAAGGTACCGATGCCGGCTCGGTTCTCACATCCGCTATGGTGGAGCCGCTGCAGCTCGACTTCATCATCTATGATACTACAACAGGCAAAGTATGTTTTTCGCAGAGCATCTACGAAATCTCCAGATTGCCTCAGAAGGCTGTCGGAGGCAGCTCGACCGCCATGCTCGGCTGTCAGGTAAATACTGATTTTGACACCTGGTTCTCGGCAGATTCATACATCCAGGTTTACAGCAGCGGCCTGATTGACGTTCAGCGGGACTGGTCCGGTGTCGCTACGCTTCGGGAGCGTAGCGAATGGATGTTCTCTTTCCGCAGCCGCCTCAAGGGCGACGATTCATCCCGATACAAACCTGGTCTTTTTATAAGCTGCCGTCAGGGTGAGACTGCGTTTGGCTACTCGACGTCGGCTGCTCTTCCCTCGCATTCCGTCGGCAGTTCGACAGATACGGAAGGAAAACAGACCTATCCCGCATGGACTGCCGGAAGTGCCGATGGCGCCATGTCGTCTATCGCAACTTCCGATGACGTTATTTGTGTCGGAGCCTGCTCTGCGAAAGAAAATATAGGATATCTGAACGGTTCTTCTTATGCATCCCGATATAAACCCGGCGAGATATGGCCTATGTCGTCTTATGGCAGCAATACTTTCACGGGTGAACGTCTGCCGCACGTCGTGGCTCCTGGATATAACATCGTGTCGGCAATGAACCGCTACTGCACCAATTCGAATAATATCTTCTGTGCTTCCGCCGAATATGAAGGCAATACATATAACTGGAAAGATGCCTCGGGCACTTCCATGTCCACTCCATTTGTCTCCGGCACTATAGCACTTTGGCTGCAGGCAGACCCTGATCTTACAACTGCCGGTGTCAAGGATGTATTCAGGCACACTAACGTGTATCCCGACGAAATCGCCGCGCTTCCCGAAAGCGACGAGCGCAGGCGCCAGTGGGGCGGTGGAATGATTCAGCCGCTCGAAGGTCTCAAATATATCCTTCGCAACAATGCCGGTTCGGGAATAGGCGATATCTGCGGCAACTCTCAGATTCTCGTCGAGCAATATGACTCTGAAATCCGTGTCTTTGTTCCCGGAGAAGACGATATGACAGTCCGTCTGTATTCCGTCAGCGGCGCACTCGTCGCTTCTGCACATGCCATGGCCGATGAAGCCGTGGTAAGCACTTCCGGACTTGGGAAAAACATCTGTATTCTTGAGATTCAGGGTCGCACGGGACGCCATTTGCGCAAGATCGTTCTGAGATAACATGAACGCAAAAGGCCGCGGCGCATCCGGATGCACCACGGCCTTTTACCATTTCGGAGAGGCGCCGGCAGCACTTTCAGCCGCCTTTGGAGAATCGGGATTACAATCCCATAGCGCCCTGGCGTTTCACAGTCTCATCTTTATAACAAATTATTGTGGCTGTATGTTTCAGTCAATAAAGCTTTTAACAATTTACCAATGCCATGAAAATCGCTGTGTTCGCTTCCGGCAACGGAAGCAATGCTGAAAACATAATCCGTTATTTCCGCAATCACCCGGAAACAAGCATAGAAGTTGCGCTGGTTGTGTGCAACAATCCCGAGGCGAAAGTCCTGCAGCGTGCCGCTGCGCTCGATGTGCCCGCAAAAGTTGTTATGGGCAAAGAATTCCGCGACGAGTCAGTCATTCTGCCCCTGCTTGACGAATATGGAATTGAAGCAGTCGTTCTTGCCGGCTTCCTGCTGTTTGTCCCCGGATTCATTCTTGAGCGTTATCCGGACAGAATAGTGAATATACATCCGTCGCTGCTCCCCAAATTCGGTGGGAAGGGCATGTACGGACATCATGTACATGAGGCTGTGGTCGCTGCCGGAGAGAAAGAATCAGGGATTACCGTTCATATGGTTACCGACAGATGCGACGAAGGTGCGATTCTGTTTCAGGCTAAATTCGACGTTGTGCCGGGTGATACTCCTGAAACGGTAGAGGCAAAGGTACACGAACTGGAGAAGCTTCATTTTCCCCGCGTTATCGCCGAAACGTTTTGTAAGCTGCATTAGAGATTTATTCGTGAATTACGCAGATTTTACGTAAGTACAACCGAAAAATAATTATCGCCCTGCGATAAGTGCTGAAACCTTGGCCACGACGAACATCGCCGTGAGTATCAGTACAATCAGTGCCGAGCACGGTACATCGACTACAGCGCTCAGTATGAGGCCGCCTATCGAAGCGGCAAGCGATAATATTGCCGATGTTATAGCGATGGGGCGGAAACGGTGACAGAAGACTTCGGCTGTTATCATTGGCAGCGACATCATGGACATGAGGAGCATGATGCCCACCATACGTATCGTAAGGACAATACAGAGCGCTGTCAGCACGGTCATGACCAGACTTATCATCCGCACCGGAAGACCGCTCACAGCCGCGAAATCGCGGTCGAAAGCCACTGCTATGATCTGCTGCTGTTTCCAGAGAAAAAATGCGGCCATTACCGCAGCGAAAGCCCCGAATATCCATAGATCCGATTCTGAAACCGTCAGGATATTTCCGAACAGAAATGCATTAAGTTCGGGCACATAGCCTGGTGTAAGGAATACAAAGAGAACGCCGATAGCCATTCCTAAGGCCCAGATTACGGCTATCGCGGAGTCTTCGCGGATCTGAAACCTTCTGGAGAGGCTTTCGACTCCGAGCGATGAGCCTACGGCAAATACGGCTGCCGTCGCCACAGGACTGATGCCGAGGAAATATCCGAGTCCGAGTCCGCCGAAACAGGCGTGAGTGATGCCTCCGGCAATCGCCACAAGGCGTCGTGTTATGATATAAGTTCCAATCACTGCCGAGCACACACTCAGCAGAACTACCGCAATCAGTGCGCGGACGAAGAAATCATAGTTCAGATATTCCAACATCGACAAGGGATTTATACGCCGGCACGGGCTTCGGCCACTATCATGATCAGTTCGTCGCGTACAGCCGGAGGGATAGGGATGTGTCGCAGCTGAAGGCTGCGCGCCCATCCTGCAATGTCATGTGGCTGCAGGGTGATGAGAATGTCGCGGAATTCCTCGATTTCTTCTTCCGAGAAGTCCTCCGGTTGCCGTCCGGCGAACCGATCGAGTTCTTCGTCTTCATAGTAGACAATTTCCGGCGATACTGAAGCCAAAAGCGAGTCTTTCTCACATGTGATATGCATTCCGCAGCATTCCTCATTATCTGCGGATGTGTCAGGTTCGCCGGCTGGAGCCTCATCGGCCTCTTGGTCGGGTTCCTTTTTGGCCTGACGGCGAAGATACGCCCGGTTTTCCAGATAAAGCAGAAAGCCGGTGACGACAATCACAGCGAGCAGGATGAGAGCTACGGTCATTCTTCAGCAGTCGGAAGCGGTTCTGACGGGTCGGCGAGGGTAAAACCTGCCGCAGCTAACTGCTCCCAGAATTTAGGATAAGATTTTGATACTACCTCTGCATTCCTTACGACAATGCCGGGAATGAACACCGATACCGGCGCAAGAGCCATGGCCATGCGGTGGTCGGCATATGTGTCGAATTCGGGCAGCTTCGTCATCGGTGTGCGGCGGCCTTCCCATGTCAGGACTGTGCCGTAGTTTTCCGTGTCGATGATGCATCCGATTTTTGCAAGTTCTGTCTTGAGGGCTTCAAGTCGGTCACATTCCTTGTGGTGGAGTGCTCCGACGCCGGAGAGACGGAAGGGAACGCCGATAAGGCATGCTGTGACGACAAGGGCCGGAACGGCGTCGGGCATATCGGTAAGGTCTGCTTCGAGTCGGCTGTAAAGATCTGGTGTAGCGGACAGTTCTACGCCTTCGTCGGTAAACTCCGTGAGGACGCCGAGGCGCTCGAATAACTTCGCTACTTCCTTATCTCCCTGCAGGCAACTGTCGTTTAGGCCCGTGAGAGTGACCCATCCGGCAGTGACGGCGGCAAGCTCATACCAGAATGCGGCGGCGCTCCAGTCGGGTTCCCCCTGGGCAACCGGCTTTAAACCTCCTTTAGGAATGTAAATATCTATCTTGTCGCGGTCGAAATCTACTTCGGCGCCACGTGCGCGAAGCATTTCGGCAGTCATCTTTATGTACGGCAGAGATTGTATTTCTCCTAAAAGCCGGATTGTGATATTAGCCTCAAGGAGTGGAGAAATCATCATCAGTGCCGATATGAACTGCGAGCTTGTCGATGCGTCGATATCCACAGTACCGCCGGAAAGTTTACGGCCTTTGATTTTCAGAGGCGGAAAACCGGCCTCACCAGCATATTCTATATCGGCTCCCATATGGCGCAGAACATCCACGAGAGGACCGATAGGACGCATCAGCATACGCTCCGAACCTGTAAGAACGCAGTTGACTCCTTCCGAAGCACTCAGGAGGGCGGTAAGGAAGCGCATAGCGGTACCTGCGGGACCAACGTTTACTGTTCCGCCGTCGGTGGGGAAGGGCCGCGAAAGGATATCGGCGAGCGTAGCTGTATCGTCGCAGTCGCCGCCCTGACCGGACCGTTCTCCGGCGACATAATTGAGAACGAGAGCCCGGGTGTCTATGCTTTTGCTTCGCGGAAGCACGGCGGTTGCCTCGAATATTTCCTGAGGAGGATAGATGCGGTAGTCCATTAGCAAATGGGTACTTTATGTTTTACAGCGTCGCGGATTCTGTCGAGTGCTTCGGCCAGGACTGAGCGCGGACAGCCTACGTTCAGGCGTGTGAATCCTTCACCCTGCCGTCCGAACATCGTGCCGTCATTCATGGCAACATGAGCGGTGCCCAGAAGAAGCTCCATCAGTTCGGGCTGCTTTAGGCCGAGCTTACGGAAATCAAGCCATACAAGGAATGACGCCTCGGGACGGAAAACGCCTACCTCGGGCATCTCCCGGCGGCAGTAGTCTTCCACGAAATCGATATTTGCCTGCACGTAGGAGAGCATTTCTCCCAGCCAGTCCCATCCGTAGGTGTAGGCCATTTCAGCGCCGGTAGCGCTGAATTCCGGTGGATCGGAGAATTCGTTCGTGCTCAGCCAGCGGAAGAACGGCTCGCGCAGAGCCGGATTCTTGATTACGGTCCAGCTGCTTACAAGACCGGGGATGTTGAATGTCTTCGACGGTGCTCCAAGCATGGCTCCCACAGCTACGGCATCGTCGCCGCAAGCGAGGAAAGGTATATGCTTCCGTCCGTCGAGCATGAGATCGGAATGGATTTCATCGGCCACGACAATCATGTTGTTCTCGCGGGCGATTCTTGCCACTTCGGCCATCGTCTCGCGGCTCCACTGGATGCCGATGGGGTTGTGGGGGTTGCAGAGCAGGAGCATGCGGGGATGCTCGCGCTCTGCTATTTCGCGTAGCCCTTCGAGATCCATTGAGTAGACGCCGTTTTCAAGACGCAGCGGATTTTCTATTACACGCCTGTCGTTCCCTTCCACTACAAAGCGGAAAGGATGGTAAATAGGCGGCTGGATTACAACACCGTCGCCTGGCTTTGTGAAAAAATTCACATAAAGACCAAGTCCTTTCACTACCCCGGGGATGAACGTAAGCTCATTGCGCTCAACCTCGAAATTATGGCGCCGTCTGAGCCAGCCGATAATCGAGTTCCAGTAGCTGTCCGACGGTTCGTAATATCCGTAGATAGGATGCCCGGCGCGTTTTTTCAGAGCTTCGGAAATCTCCGGGCATACTGCGAAGTCCAGATCGGCCACCCACATAGGCATTATGTCGTGTCGGCCGAAAGTGCGGTCCAGTCCGTCGATTTTGACAGTCCGCACTACCGTACGGTCGATGACGGTGTCGAAATCGTATTTATGTGTTTTCACTTTGACAGAAGGTATTGTAAACATCCGGTTTTACGGTTTAGAGGCCACGGCCGTGGCAATTCTTGTATTTTTTCCCAGAACCACAGGGGCACGGGTCATTACGTCCGATACGGGGAGCGGCTTTAGCCGGCATCACTTTCTCGCGCTGGCCCTGCTGAGCCGAGGCGGCGGCACGCGTTGCATTCTCTCCGGGCAGATTCTCGCGGCTTTCGCGGTACTGGGAGTTCTGGCGGGGCAGTTCCTCGCGTGTCTCCTTCAGCTCGGGACGTGGACGCGGAGCTGCCGGGGCCTGGGGCTGGGGCTGAGTCTGCTGAGTCTGCTGAGGTGCTGCGGGAGCCTGGGGCTGAGGTGCCTGCTGACGGATGAAAATCTGTCCGCGCATGAGTGCCGACACAGCCTTGGTGTTGAGGTTGCTGAGCATGTTCTCGAAGAGATGGAACGACTCAACCTTGTAGATCACCAGCGGGTCTTTCTGCTCGTATGCGGCATTCTGTACCGACTGGCGCAGCTGATCGAGTTCGCGCAGATGTTCTTTCCAGAGCTCGTCGATGGTGACAAGCATAAGGGCTTTGTGCCATTCCTTGATGATTGTGCGGGCATCCGAAGCCACGGCTTTGCGGAGATCTGTGCGGATGTTGAACACACGTTTGCCGTCGGTGATGGGAACGAGGATCAGACCGTCATAGTCGGTGTTCTCAGCCATCTGGGTGAGTACCGGCATCGCTACTTCGCGGATGCGATCGCTCTTGCGGTTGAGTGCTTCCATGGCGGCTGTGTGGAGCTTGTCGATTTTCTCCTCACGGGTCATTTCGCCGTATTCCTTTTCGGTGAACGGTGACTCGATAGCGAGGGTCGTGAATATATCGTTCACGAGATCAGGATATTGGGCCGCACTCTCGTTGGTGATAATCATGTTCTCGACGGTGTCGTACACCATGTTGATGATGTCTACGCCGATACGTTCGCCGAGTACGGCGTGGCGGCGGCGTTCGTAGATGTAGGAACGCTGCTTGTTCATCACGTCGTCGAATTCGAGCAGACGCTTGCGGATACCGAAGTTGTTTTCCTCAACGCGTTTCTGTGCCTTCTCGATAGCGTTGCTTGCCATTTTCGACTCGATCATCTCGCCTTCCTTAAGGCCCATGCGGTCGAGCATCTTCACTACGGAATCGGTAGCGAAGAGGCGCATCAGCTGGTCTTCGAACGATACGTAGAATACTGACGAGCCCGGATCGCCCTGACGGCCCGAACGACCGCGGAGCTGACGGTCGACACGACGCGACTCATGACGCTCGGTACCGATGATTGCGAGACCGCCGGCTTCCTTCACCTCGGGGGTGAGCTTGATGTCCGTACCGCGGCCTGCCATGTTGGTGGCTATGGTGACGCAGCCCTTGCGCCCGGCCTGTGCGACGACCTCGGCCTCGCGCTGGTGCAACTTGGCGTTCAGGACCTGGCACGGTATCTTGCGCATGTCGAGCATACGCTTCAGAAGTTCGGAGATTTCGACCGATGTCGTGCCGACAAGCACGGGACGGCCTGCATTGCGGAGCCGTTCGATCTCCTCGATGACAGCGGCGTACTTCTCTTTCTTGGTCTTGTAGAGACGGTCGTTCATGTCGACGCGCGCTATTGGCCGGTTGGTCGGGATAGTGACGACGTCGAGTTTATATATGTCCCATAGCTCGCCTGCCTCGGTCTCGGCAGTACCGGTCATACCGGCGAGCTTGTAGTACATGCGGAAGTAGTTCTGGAGAGTGATGGTTGCGAATGTCTGGGTTGCGGCCTCGACCTTCACGCCCTCTTTGGCCTCGATAGCCTGATGCAGACCGTCGGAGTAGCGGCGCCCTTCCATGATACGGCCGGTCTGCTCGTCGACAATTTTGACTTTGTTGTCGTCAACCACATATTCCACATCTTTTTCGAAGAGTGCGTAAGCCTTGAGCAGCTGGGTGACGGTGTGTACGCGTTCCGACTTGATGGCGTAGTTGGACATAAGTTCGTCCTTGCGGTCCTGGCGTTCCTGGGGATCGGGTATGTGTTCAAGTTCGGAGAGCTGCGAAGCGATGTCGGGGAGGACAAAGAACTGGGGATCCTGACTCGAGCCGGTGAGTTCGTCGATACCCTTGTCGGTAAGCTCGACACTGCGGTTCTTTTCGTCGATGACGAAGTACAGCGGGTCGGTCACGATCGGCATCTCGCGGGAGTTGTCCTGAAGATAGTATGCTTCTGTCTCGAGAAGGATGTTTTTCATGCCCTCGGTGCTGAGGAAGCGGATGAGGGCGCTGTTCTTGGGAAGACCCTTGAAAGCACGGAAGAGCAGGAGTGCGCCTTCCTTACGCACGGCCTTGTCCTCGGACGCGAGTTTCGTCTTGGCCTCTGCGAGAATCGAGGTGACGAGGCGCTGCTGGGCCTTGACCACTTTCTCGACATTGGCTTTGTATTCGTTGAAGAGCTGATTCTCGCCGTTAGGAACGGGACCGGAGATGATGAGAGGTGTACGGGCGTCGTCGATAAGCACGGAGTCTACCTCATCGACGATAGCGTAGTAGTGTTTGCGCTGTACGAGGTCGGATGGCGTCATGGCCATGTTGTCGCGCAGATAGTCGAAGCCGAATTCGTTGTTGGTGCCGTAGGTGATATCGCAGTTGTATGCTCTGCGTCGCTCGGGAGTATTGGGCTGATGCTTGTCGATGCAGTCTACGCTTGCACCATGGAACATGTAGAGAGGCCCCATCCATTCCGAGTCTCGCTTGGAGAGGTAGTCGTTGACAGTCACGACGTGAACGCCGCGTCCGGCCAGCGAACGCAGGAAGACGGGGAGTGTAGCCACGAGGGTCTTGCCTTCACCGGTAGCCATTTCGGCGATTTTACCTTGGAAGAGGACGATACCGCCGATGAGCTGCACATCGTAGTGGGTCATGTCCCAGGTGATTTCGTTGCCGCCGGCCATCCAGTGGTTTTTCCAGATTGCCTTGTCGCCTTCGATAGTGACGAATTCGCGGCCTTCGCCTGCAAGCTGGCGGTCAAAGTCGGTGGCTGTGACGGTTATCGTCTCGCTGTTTGCAAAGCGGGCTGCTGTCTCGCGGATTACCGCGAATACGACGGGAAGGTGCTCGTTGAGTTTATGCTCGATGATTTCAAGCACTTTTTTCTCGTGGGCGTCAATTTTGTCCCAGAGCGGCTGGCGCTTTTCGAAAGGAAGAGTCTCGACTTCCTCGCGCAGCTGCACCATTGCGTCGTTGTCTTCTTTTGTCGCGGCGGCGATGTCGGCGCGTACGTCGGCAATGCGCTGGCGCAGACCGTCATTATCGAGGGGCTGAATCTGTGGGATTACCGCTTTTATCGACTCAAGGATAGGAGCGATAGCCTTAAGGTCGCGGCTCGATTTATCGCCGAAAACCTTTTTAAGGAATGATGTGAATGACATATATATTTTGATTTTTTTTCTGAATAAAAAACGGGTTTTACCGCTGCTGTGGTCACAGCAACGGCAAAGATACGAAAAATCGGTGAGAATCAGGCCGTAGAGGCTCTATTTTTTGAGCAGATGCAGGGGTGCGGCCGCTGCGCCGTTGGGCGACCGTATCCTCAGGATACGGCATACGGTCGGTGCGATAGTCCGGACATCGACAGGAGTGCCTATAGTCTGAGGGGCTATGCCCGGCGCCATGATGTAGACCGGAGCTGTCGTGCCGACTACCCGCTCGCTCATGTGAATGCGGTTGGACGGCAGTTCGACGCCATAGTCTTCAAGGACCTCGAAGCCCGGTGCGACTTTTACAAGCAGGTCGCCGGCAGTGGAGCCTACGGTGTTGCGGCGCAGCGCTTCCGGCTGTTCGCCGGCGCGGCCGTCGATGATGTCGTCGATGGTGAATACGCGGTCTACGCCTGTCATGCGCGACAGGAAATTAGCGCATTGGCGGCGTATTTCCTGTTCGTTGACCGATCGTTCCTGAAGCAGCTTGTGGTTCAGGTAGATATGCCCGTTATGGAATGCGCTCACATAGTCGCCGTTGCCATAGATGGCTATAAGGTAGATGTTCAGCAGGGATGCGGCCTTGCGTGTGGAAAACTCTCCCGCAGGAATACCCCACTGGTCGTCATCGCGGCGGCTCCGTCCCGACGGTGGTGTGGCGGCGAGCATCACTACCGAGTTATGAAGTCCTATCCGTCGGTCTATATCGTTGAACAGCTGTTCGAGGTTGAGGTCCAGCTTGATGTAGGCGTCCATCAGTTCCGGCCTATTGTCCGTCGCTTTGCCAAAGGTAAAGGGTTGGAGAGTATAGCTCAGACTCAGGACATCGGTGACACCTTCATGTTGCCCGATTTTGAGATTCCCCAGCATCTCCTGTATCACTGCGGTCACTTCGCGGTTCACAAGCGGTGAAGCACAGAACATGTCAAGCCGCTGCGAGTTGGAGCGCGGGAAGACATATCGGAAGGGGTAGCGTTTCAGATGGTCGGGTAGGGCAGGATATGCGGCAGGATCAAGAGATGGGGTCCAGCTCATGGTATCCATGCGCACGATAAGCGGCTGCATTCGGTTGCGTGCGCTTATCGTTCCGGGCATTTCCCGGAAGTAGGACGAGGTGGTCCAGTTGGCGTTTTTCACATCGAGCCACAGCGACGAGTTGGCTGCATGGCCCGAGAGGGCAAGAGCCTGCTCCGGAGCTGGAGCAACGGCATAGGACACATTCACGCCTCCGGCGGAGATACGGACCTCGTCGGCGACAGTACTTACACGCAGGGCTGCAGGTGAGAAGTTTGTGGCGCTGAACTGGCCATTGGCGTCGGTGGTATTATAGGCGCTTATTTCGCGGAAACGTTCGGGATCGTATATTTTGGCAGACCCGATACCGTGTACGGAGGGCGACGCACCTGTCATGACAGTGGCTGTCGCGGCTGCGGCATCAAGCCCCGGGCCGTAGTCCGCATTGAGGATCACGGCACCGTCACGTTCAAGCCGCCGGAAACCGCCTTCGCCGAAATGGCTGCGCAGAAGATCGAGGTAGTCGGTGTCGAGACCGTCTACAATGATATTCAGCAGCAGCTTTGCCTGGGCCGGCTCTGCGGCGGTCATGCTTATGGATGCCATACCGGCGACCAAAGCCACAAGCAGCCCCGGCATCCGTTCGGCTATATTTAATTTATTCTTGATTTTCAAATCATTATCGTTTAATCCGGTTGGCATGCAGATAATTTGCCGACCGCATCATTTCCGCCAATATAAGCGGCAGGAAGGCCGCATTGGCTGATTGCGGAAGAAAATACCAGATTGCCAAAAGGGTAAAAAGCACGGCAAAATTAACAATTTGGTAACAAACAATCACTATTTTTGTTCGTTTTAACCAAATTAAACATGGCACAAGGAGTGCTGCAGGATTAAGCCACGCATAGAGCCAGTTTGGTGAGGTTGCCTCATGTACTGACACAAAAATCAGAAATGTCAGCAGACAGCCGGTCAGCCCGATGACGCTGAAAAAGGCTGCGTCGAACCATCTGGTGGGTTTGCCCCGTCGCCAGTCACGGATGGTAAAGGCAAGAGTGATAAAGAAGAAAAGCCAGCAGATAAATATTGGCGAAAGATACCATGGAGTCGGCCCTTCGATAGCTCCGTCGTCCGGAAAATCGACGATTGCGCGGCTGCTTTTTACAAGCGGTCGGCCGCCGGCAGTTGCGCCTCTGAGCATACCGTCGAGCTCGGCGGGTGCAAATGCGAGTTCACGGCGTGTAAGGGGGTAATCGATGCCGCTGCCTAAAGCCAGATCGATGCCGAACTGATACCATGGATAGTTGCTGTGGTAATGCCGCATTACATTCCGGAAAGTGATAGGAATCGATGAGTTGGCTTCTATTTCACCCGGTGAAAGCTGAATTGAATCGCCGGCTGCCTTTTCCACAGCATTCAGCGGGCGCGTGGCGCAGTTGTCTTTCACGTAGTTATATCGGTATGTGGCATTTTCCGGCTTTACGTTCTCTTTGAGTAGCTCGATAAGACGTGCTTTCTGATCGGAATCGAAATTCAGCTCGTGGGCCACAACACGGCGATGCTGATTGAAATACGGCCAGATGAAATACTTCCATGGAGTTTCGACGGCCTTGTAGTCGGTCTCACCCTTCACGAATCGGTATACGAAATTCGGGGCATTGAAGTCGAACACTCCGAAGTTGTATGCCACAGGCTCCTGTCCGTCGATGAAAACGGCGATGGCCGAGTGTCCCTCAAGCTCGTAGATGTCCGGACCGGGATAGATGTTGATGAAGCAGATGGTCGTATCCTGCTGAGCTGACGCAAACAGACTGCTTAGCAGAATCACAAATGCCGTGATTATATTCCGTAACTGTTTCATCGGATGTCGAGCAGTTTGTGGGTCTGGAGCGAGAGCCTCCAGTGCGGATGCTCCAGAATATAATCGATTGTCTCGCGGACATTGAGTCCCGAGCATGGCTGAAGGAAACGTACTCTTTCGCCGAAACGCCCAGCAAGCCGTTCTACATCCTGCCCTTCGAACACTACTTTCAGCTCGTCTACGCGGTCGATTCCCCATGGCTCGTCTTTGGGCGAACAGGTCACCCAGTCGATACCTTCGGGAACGGGCAGAGTGCCGTTCGTTTCGATCTGAATAAAGAATCCGCGGTCTTTCAGAGACTTGATAAGGGGGCTGTCGAGCTGGAGAAGCGGTTCTCCGCCGGTAGCCACAAGATGCCGGGCCTTGAAGGAGGCGCATGCATCGGCTATCTCTTCCGCAGTCATTTCCGTAAAGGATGCAAAATCGGTGTCGCAGAAATGGCATCGGCGGTTGCATCCGGAGAAGCGCAGGAAAACGGCGGCAGTTCCGGTATGGTATCCTTCTCCCTGAAGGCTCTGGAATATTTCGTTGACGCGGTAAATGTCAGTCTTTTTCATAGACAGCAGTGTTTCCTTCGCTTTCCTGCACCTCCACGCGGTAGCAGTTCGCTACGTTGTCGCATATCCAGCGGGCTATGTTCTCGGCGGTGGGGTTGAAGGGGAGAGTATCGTTGAGGCAGCGGTGGTCGAGACGGTCGCTGACAATCCGCTTTATATCTGTGAAATCCGTCACCATGCCGTTCTGGTTCAGCTCGGTGGCCCGGCAGAAGACTGTCACAATCCAGTTATGGCCGTGCAGTGCCGAGCATTTGCTCTCGTAATCGAGTTCAAGCCTGTGGGCGGCGGATATTTCGAGACGTTTTGTTACGTAGTACATATGCGTTCTGTTATTTTTCTTCTTTCTTCGACTGCGGTTCGGGCCATTCGTGCGTAAATGGGTCGAAGACCGGCTGTATGCCCTTTTCTTCGGCAAGCTTCAGCAGATAGCGGAAGGATGCCTCGCGGGTGTCCTCGATCTCGCAGTCCTTGATGGCCTGTTTGAGATTTTTGGCGAAATATCCTACCTCCGGACATTGCGGAAGCCCGAATAACTCCATGATTTCGGAGCCGTTGACGGGATTCTTGCGGTTGCGTTCCACATCCTTGTCGTGGGTCTCGCGGAATTTCTGCTCCACCAGATCGAAATTGGCGAGGAACCGGGCCTTTTTGGCTTCGTCCTTGCTTGTTATGTCGGCGCGGGCAAGGATCATGAGATCTGCGAGATCTTCCTCGGCGTAATTTGCCAGACGCCTTACGGCGCTGTCGGTCACTTCATCTTCGACCAGAGCGATCGGACGCATGTGTAGTTCAACAAGCTTGGCGACATATGCCAGATCAGCCCCGAGCGGGAATTTCATGCGGCGGAAGATCGTTTTCACCATCTTCGCTCCTATGAAGTTGTGATTGTGGAAAGTCCATCCTCTGGCCGGATCATAGTGCTTGGTGACGGGCTTGCCGATGTCGTGGAAAAGGGCTGCCCACCGCAGATTGAGCTTGTCGGAAGCGGCAGCGACGCTGTCGAGCACCTTCATGGTGTGGTAGAAATTGTCTTTGTGACCACGTCCGCCAACCACTTCGACGCCTTTCATCCGGGCCAGCTCCGGCAGGATGATCTGAAGCAGACCGCTGTTGAGCAGCAGCTCCCAGCCAATGGAAGGTCTGGCGGCTGCCATCATTTTGTTCAGTTCGTCCTTTATGCGCTCGGCCGTGATGATCTCGATGCGGGAGGCATTGCGGCGTATGGCCTCGAATGTCTCAGGGTAAATATCGAACTGGAGTACGGTGGCGAAGCGTACTGCCCGGAGCATACGCAGCGGATCATCGCTGAAAGTGATGTCGGGGTCGAGGGGTGTACGGATGATGCGCCGCTCCATGTCTCCGAGCCCGTCGTAGTTGTCGATTACCTCGCCGAAACCTTCATGATTGACCTTGATGGCAAGGGCGTTGATTGTGAAATCGCGGCGTGCCAGATCATCATCGAGTGTTCCGTCCTCGACTATGGGATTGCGGGAGTCGCGGTTGTATGACTCTTTGCGGGCACCGACAAATTCGAGTTCTGTAGTCCCTCGTTTGAGCTGTGCCGTGCCGTAATTCCGGAAAACGGCCACATGGGCGCCGTGCATATGCGCAGCCACGGCCTCGGCCAGATCAATGCCCGAGCCGACAGCCACGAAGTCGATATCCTTTGAAGGACGCTCGAGGATCAGGTCGCGCACATAGCCCCCCACGACATAAGCCTCTACTCCGAGTGAGTCGGCAGCAGAGCCTACGGCATGAAAGATTCCGGTGTCGATTTTTGCTTTCAGATTCATCCGGTGGAAATTTCTTACAGAATTGCAAAATTACAAAGAATTTTCCGTTGCCGCAAGATTACTCCCGATGTCTGCCCGTCAGGCTGCATATTGCCTGAAAACTGATCGTTATTTGGAAATGTCGGGGTTTGGGTGTAAATTTGCAAAAGATATGAAATCTGTCACTTCCGACATATCTGTGGGCGCCACAGAAGAGCGCCCGGCACGACGTCCGTCGATCGTTCTTGATGCGGAGCGTGGTTTGCGGCTTTTACTTCCGGAGTCATCTTCGGACGCATTGGCCGTGGCCGCTCTGCGATATTTCGAAGATGATATGGCCGTGGCTCCGGGAATGACAGTCGAACTGCCGGCTTTTATAGAGCAGGCCCGACGCATAGACCCTCGGTTTTTCGTCAGCCCCGACGCAATGTACGCCATTCTTGAGGAGCGTGATTCCCGACGCCGCGCCGAAGTAATGTCGCGCACGACGGATACTGCAATAGAATCGCTGCTGCGTGTCCCCGTCTATCCATATGTGCTTGAGGGAATACGATTCGCATTCTGTTCCGGTCGCGCGGTGATAGCCAACGGCAACACCGCAGGGAACTGTCTCACTGCCATAGGAACTTCCGAGCTGCTTTGCCGCAACGGTATGGCTGAGTCGGTGCTGATTGTATGTCCTACATCGCTCAAATATCAGTGGAAGAGCGAACTGGAACGTTGCGCCGGACGGCAGGCATTGGTTATCGAAGGCTCTCACATCGGGAGGCGAGGACGTTATCACGACAAGATTGTCTACAAGATTGTGTCATATCATACTCTTGCCAATGATGTCCGGGCTATCGGATCGCAGCCTTTCGACTGCGTTATTTTCGATGAGGTGCAGCGGCTTTCAGGATGGAATAAACAGATATCCAAGGCGCTCCGTCATATAGAGGCTGAATATTGCATAGCTCTGTCTGGTGCCGGGCCGAAATCTGTACCTGCCGATATCTTTTCGCGGTGTCGCACCCTGTCGATTCCTTCGGATGTAATAGCGAAGCAACTGCCGGAGCGGACCGACGTTACTTTGTTAGTGCCAATGACCCGCGAGCAACAGGAAATTCACGGCAACGCGCACGACGATGCCTCACGTCTTGTCTCCCGTTGGCACTCATCGCGTTTCCTTTCCGAAAAAGAACGCCGTCGGCTTCTTCAGGCAATCATCAGGATGCAGCTTGTGAGCGACAGTACTTTTCTGGTGGACCGCACCGGGCGGCATGACACAAAAATCGGCGAGGCACTCGAGATTGTGAAAGCATCGCAGGGCAAAGCTGTTATTTTCAGTCGACGTGAGCGCATGGCCGAACTGATGGCAGAGGAACTTGACCGTGTGGGAATAAAATACGAATATATCCGCGGCTCAGTACCCAGGCCGCGGCGTCTGGTTGCTGCTTCACGGTTCATGAGTGCACCGGACTGCCGAGTGCTCATTGCAGCTGATTCGGGTGTCGCCGATCTGAAAATAGACCGGACAGGACTCATCATAAATCTCGACCGACCGTGGAATCCTGATGCAGCCGAGCAGCGCATCGGCCATCTGTGGCATCCGGGCTGCGGCACGAAACTCCGGATTGTGAATATGGTGTCTGTCGGGTCTATAGAAGAAAAGGTTGATGCGGTCGCACGCAGCGGTGTCAGTCTGCCCGACTACAACGAAAACCAGATCACCATCGATGACAGTGGTCTCGACATACTCGCCTCCGCGTTTGGTATCTGCGAAGAGAAAGAACCGGTATACGGTGGCGATATCATTTCGGAAGGCGTGCATTTTCTGGCGTCCTTGTCCGAAACCATGTCTTCGCCCGAATCGGCCGAAAGGCTGCTCGACAGCATCGTGGCCGAAAATCCCGCCACCGGGCGGACAGAACTGCATATCCCCGTCGACAGCCGCGATCAGGTTGCTGACTTTTTATATAACATTTCAAAAATATTCGGCTCTCTCAAACGTTAATTTACTATGGAACATCCCGAAAACGACGCACAATATATCGGCCTCACCGTCAATAACGGCGTGGCTCAACCGCCGATTGTCAACCCCTATCTTAAGAAGCGTCCGCGGCGTAAACCTCTGCCGAGCGTTGGCGAACTTGTGGAGGGTATTCTCAAAGGCGATGTGACGACTCTGAGCCGTGCCGTCACTCTCATCGAGAGCGTTGCTCCCGATCACTATGCTCTTGCGCAGGAGGTGATAGAGAAATGTCTGCCTTATTCCGGAAATTCACGTCGAATCGGTATAACGGGAGTCCCCGGTGCCGGCAAGAGTACAAGTATCGACGTCTTCGGGCTCCATGTTCTCAAGAGCGGCGGTAAGCTCGCGGTCCTTGCAATCGATCCGTCAAGTGAACGGACCAAAGGTTCTATACTTGGCGACAAGACCCGCATGGAACGTCTGTCGCAGCATCCGGATGCATTCATCCGCCCTTCCCCATCGGCAGGATCGCTCGGCGGCGTGGCCCGCAAGACCCGCGAGACCATTGTACTATGCGAGGCTGCAGGATATAATAATATCTTCGTTGAGACTGTCGGTGTTGGTCAGAGCGAGACGGCAGTTCATTCGATGGTCGATTTCTTCCTTCTCCTTCAGATTGCCGGTGCCGGCGACGAGCTTCAGGGCATCAAGCGAGGCATCATGGAGATGGCCGACGGCATAGTTATCAATAAGGCCGATGGCGATAACATCGGTCCGGCTCAGCTCGCGCAGGCTCAGTACCGCTCAGCACTACATCTTTTCCCGGCTACCGCATCTGGCTGGAAGCCGGAAGTGCTCACTTATTCGGGCTATTACGAACTTGGTATTCCCGAAGTATGGGATATGATCGACCGATATTTCGCTTTTGTCAAAGAAAACGGTTATTTCGACATCAAGCGTCAGGAGCAGGCCCGGTACTGGATGTACGAGACTATCGACGAGCAGCTCAAGAAGCATTTCTACGATGATCCCGAAATCCGCGATATGCTCATCGGATGCGAGGCCGACGTTCTGGCAAACAGACGGTCGTCGTTTGCCGCGGCGGGTCAGGTATTGGCTCGCTATTTCGAAAAGCGCTAAAAATGCAATTACAATGAAAAGAATATTAGTTTTATGTCTCACAGCCATTCTCGCAGTATGCGTGGCCAGTGCGGCACGGCAGCCCGGAGAGAAAGTGGGAGTATCATTCCCCGAAATAGTATATGATTTCGGCACGGTGAAGCAGAGCGATAAGCCCGTAGTGCATGAATTTGTGATGAAAGTCGACGGCGATTCGCCGGTAGTCATTGTCACTGCGAGTGCTTCCTGCGGATGCACTCGCCCTACCTACGACCGCAAACCAGTCGCGCCGGGCAAAAGCACAGCGATAAAGGTCCGTTTTTTGCCGAAAGGGCAGAAAGGTGAAATAGACAAATCTGTCCGAGTCCGCCTTAAAAACGGAAAAGGCAAGTCCGAGACCGTCAATCTCCGCATCACCGGCGTAGTGGTGCCGGAGTAAAAGTATACGACATTAAAGGAAATCAATGTGAGGGGCTTCGCGGCCCCTTTCTTTTTGCCGGGAAAAGATTTTCTCAATGACTGTGGGGCACGGGAAGGCGGTAAATCAAAATTTTGTAGTATATTTGCATTTCGAACCAAATTTACGCAATGACAAAATTCCTCACAGCACTGTTGCTCTCTCTTGTGCTGGCGTTCTCCGCCTATGCCGACAGGCGCCGGGTGCTGATCGACAGTATTCAGGCACAACTTGCAAACCTTACCACTGCTTCCGACAGTCTGCACTCCTATCTGAATATTCTTGATCTTTCCGCGGCCGATATGGGTGCGCGGATAGAGACCACAAGGAAAATATGCGAGGTCGCAGCTCATGCCGGCGATACTGTTGCGATAATCGAAAGCCTTACCTACCAGGCCAATGCGGCTATGGGAGATTCTGTAATGCTGAAGGAAATACGGTCTCGCCTCAAATCGATACCTCCGTCGGCTCGTCGCAAGGAAGCAGAATTATTTGTTGATATGCTTCTCGCCCGAAACAGGCTCAAATACGGTTCCGACGATGACACTCAAGAATTGCCGGAGGTGATGCAGCGGTCGCTGTCGACTGTTTCAGAAGACTTTTATCCGCGGCTTTTGTCGCTGTATTCGGCATGTGTCTCGCTCTCGAACCACACGACTGGTGCGCTTCTTGAAGAGTACATAGAGATTCTGGTGTCGTTGGTGGATAAAATGAATCTGCCTATGGGATCGGTCCGTAATCTTATCTATAATACAGCTGCTATCATTTATGCGGGAAACAATAATCCTGACAAGGCTGTGGAGATGAACAAACGGCTTCTCAATATAGTGGATTCACTCACCGACAGCTATGCCCGGCAGGGGCGTATCTACCGCACACTCGACCGCAACCGTTATCTGTTTTACCGACGCATGCTGATAAATTTCTCAGCGCTTACTCCTGCAGAGATAGAGTCATATCACCGCGCGATCCACCTCCTTGCAAAAGAAAACGATGACATAAAGGCTGATATTGAGGAAAATCCCCTTGTACATGCATGTTATCTCCATGCCACAGGAAAGTACGCTGAGGCTATCGAGGCATTCGAGAAGGCTGCGGCTGTCAAGTCGAACGATTATTTCCTCTATGCCATTTATTCTAATATCTACGAGGCTGCCGAAAAGTCCGGAAACAAGGCCGAACAGCTCAAGGCGCTCCAACGGTTAAACACTCTTCTCAGGGACCAGCTGGAGAACAAGGAAGAAGAACATTATCGGGAGCTTAAGATCATGTATGATGTCAACGAACTCAAGGCCCGGACTTTCGAGTCGGAAGAAGAGCGGCGTGCGGCATCCATCCGCGCCAACCGTATTGTGGTATTCATTACCGCGACGGCCATAATTCTGCTTGTGGTTTTCCTCATAATTCTTCTGGGTCGCAATCGTAAGATGCGCAAGCTCGGCGATAAGCTGAAAGCCGTTGCCGACAGTCTCAGGGGCGAACGAAATGAGCTCAGGAGCACACAGCATGCTCTGATCGAGGCGCGGGATATGGCCAAAGGTGCCGACCGTGCAAAAGCAGAGTTCATCAACAATATCACCCACGAAATCAAAACACCGCTGCTCGCTATGGCGGAATATTCGCGTCTGATTGTGGACTGTATCCCCGACGAGCAGCGCAAATATCTTGAGAAATACGCCGATATCATAGAACTGAACAGTAAGCTTGTGCTCACTCTGGTAGATGATCTCCTCGACGCCTCTTCGCTCGAACACGGCGATATGTCTGTCTCGGTGGAAAACGTATCGGTGCATACGCTTTGCGATGTGGCAATCGGCAGTCTTTTCGAGAAAATGAAAACAGGCAATCCGGACGTCAGGATAGTATTCAATCCGTCGGGCAAACCTGATATGTCTATCAATACCGACGGTAAGCGTGTGGTTCAGATACTGATGAATCTTCTGAGCAATGCCGCAAAGTTCACTGAAAGAGGGAAAATAACAGTCGACTACGACTGCGATTATAAAGAAAAGAATATCACGTTTTCTGTCACCGACACCGGTTGCGGTATACCCGGTGGCAAGGAAGAGGAAATCTTTACCCGTTTCAACCGCTGCAATCCCAATAACCCGGGTATGGGACTGGGACTGTATATCTCCCGTCTGCTGGCGCGTCTCCTCAAAGGAACCCTCACAGTGGATACGACCTATAATGACGGCGCACGTTTCCTTCTCACCATTCCAATGTGATCGCAATGTCGCGGGTATCTCTTCGCATGATGTTTTCCGAGCTTGCAGCGGCCGTCGCTCTGCTCGTTCTTGCTGCCGCATGCTCGTCGACCAAGCACGTTCCCGATGGAGAATACCTTCTTGATGATGTCAGCATTGAGGTCGATGACCGCGGCGATATCGACAAAGTGGAGCTGTACAATTTCCTGCGTCAGCAGCCGAACCACAAGGTGCTCGGATTTGCCCGTCTTCAGCTCTCGACATACAATCTTTCCGGGCACGATACTACCAAATGGTATAACCGTTGGCTTCGCCGTCTCGGTCAGCCTCCGGTACTCTATGATTCGGCTCTTACTGAGGCTTCGCGCAAGCAACTGCAGCTGGCGATGATCAACAGTGGCTTTTCGAACGCTACTGTCGGGGCCGATACCGTTTTCCATCCGGAGCGCAAACGTATGGATGTGATATACCGCATTCATGCCGGCGAGCCGCTCACAGTGAGCGATATCCGCTACAATATCCCGGATACTACCCTGCGGCGTCTTATTATGAGCGAGGCTGCCGGGGCCGATATTCATCCCGGTATGCTTCTGGATCGAAACGTGCTTGAGAACGAGCGTGGGCGCATAACCCGCAATCTCCGCAATGCCGGCTTCTACGACTTCAACCGCGAGTACATCACTTATATGGCCGACACAGTGGAAGGTAGCCGCGAGGTCGCTCTTACGCTGAATGTACATGCTCCGTCATCGCGCCCTGCGATTCCTGGTCTGGCCGACAGTCTGGCACTTGATCCGGCCCGACATCATCGCTATGACGTTCGGAATATCATTTTTGTGCTCGACGACCATATGGGGCGTGCTCTGTCGGCAGGGCATTCCGATACGGTCAGTTACAACGATATAAGCGTTATCTACGGCTCAGACCGCTATCTCACGCCGAAACTCCTCGACGAGATGTGCTATATCAAACCGGGGAAACCCTATTCTGCGAACGATGTCGAGCGTACTTATGAGGCTCTCGGGCGTCTGTCGATTGTCAAATTCATAAACATCGATATGGAGCCTGTGGGCGAAATAGGCGATATCGGACTGCTGGATGCCTATATATCTCTGTCGCGTAATAAGAAACAGAGCGCCGCAGTGGAGCTGGAAGGCACTAATTCCGAAGGAGATCTCGGGTTCGGTGTCGGACTCACATACCAGCACCGTAATCTTGCTAAAGGAGCCCAGTTGTTCACTGCCAAATTCAGAGCGTCATATGAGAGCCTTTCGGGAAACTTCGACGGTCTGATCAACAAACGATATACCGAATATGCAGGCGAGGTGGGAATCACTTTTCCCAAGTTCGAATGTCCGTTCGTATCGAAGGCATACCGCCAGCGCAGGCTTGCCTCCACCGAATTCACTGTCTCGACAAACTATCAGGAGCGTCCGGAATATACCCGCATCATTTTCGGTGCGGCATGGAAATGGAAGTGGCAGCAGATCCGGCGCAGTTATACCCGCCGCCAGTCGATCGACCTTATCGATATCAACTATGTGCGTCTGCCGAAATCGACATTCAATTTCATCGACCAGATAGCACCGAGTAATCCGTTGCTTCGCTACAGCTATGAGGATCACTTCATCATGCGGATGGGATATACTCTTTCCCGCACCAACCGCCGCGCACCTTCCGAGGCTCTGAATGCCCTTACTATTCAGCCTTATATAACCAATCTCCGCGTCTCGGGCGAGATGGCTGGTAATCTTCTCTATGCCATATCGAGCCTTTCTGGACAGAAGCGTCATGACGGCGTCTACAAGGTGCTCGGCATCCAGTATGCCCAGTATTTCAAGGGTGAATTCGATTATTCCTATACCCGCAATTTCGATGGCCGCAATTCTTTGTCGTGGCATGTAGGCGGCGGTATAGCGATTCCGTACGGAAACTCGACAATGGTGCCGTTCGAGAAAAGGTTCTATGCCGGCGGTGCCAACGGTGTTCGCGGCTGGGGCGTGCGAACCCTCGGTCCCGGCTCTTACGATGCAAAGAATTCAGTGACCGACTTCATCAACCAGTGCGGCGATATCAGGCTCGATCTCTCCATGGAATATCGAGCCAAGCTGTTCTGGGTCCTCGAGGGTGCTCTCTTCATTGATGCCGGCAATATCTGGACAATCCGCAACTATGAGAATCAGCCCGGAGGTTTTTTCCGCTTCAATAAGTTCTACAAGGAAATCGCGGCAGCATATGGTGTCGGTCTGCGAATGGACTTCACGTATTTCCTCCTTCGCCTCGACCTCGGCTTCAAGGCTCACAATCCTGCGATGAACCAGGAGCCGTGGCCGTTGTTACATCCTAAGTGGAGCCGTGATGCGAATTTCCATTTTTCGGTCGGCTACCCCTTCTGATTTAAAGATTTTTTTCACTATGAAAAGTTATGTGATTTTCGACCTCGACGGCACACTGCTGAATACCATCGACGATCTTGCCAATGCCACGAATTATGCCATGCAGAAGCTCGGATTTCCTACGCACGGGCTGTGGGTTTATCCCAATATGGTCGGCAACGGCGTTACGAAACTTATCGAGCGGGCGCTCCCTGATGACTCGCGCTCCGAGAAGAACATCGCCGAGGCGCTTGCCGCTTTCAAGGAATACTACGGGGAGCATTGCTGCGATGCTACGGTTCCGTACCCCGGCATACCCGAATTGCTCGAAGATCTTTCGGCGAGGGGTGTCAGTCTGGGTGTGACATCAAACAAATATCAGGAAGCAGTCACGAAAATTATATCCCATTATTTCCCGGACGCCAATTTCAAGGCAATCCTCGGCAATATGGATGGAATACCCCGCAAGCCGGATCCGTCGATCGTTTTCAAGGCTCTTTCAATGTGTCCCACGCCTAAAGCCGAAGTTCTCTACGTAGGCGATTCCGGAGTCGATATGGAGACCGGGCGTCGCGCCTGTATCGAGACATGCGGCGTGTCGTGGGGTTTCCGGACTATCCTTGAGCTTAAAGACGCCTATGCCGACCATATAGTGAGCACGCCGGCTCAGATTCTCGACCTCGCGCTGAAAGAAAAATAAAAAGTGCGTTGCAACAACTGCGACGCACATTTCAGTCTGTTTATCATTTAACTACTATAGTTTCTTTATATTTCATCTTGTGCTGGTTGGCCTGAAGGGCCGACACGCTCAGGTTGTAGTAGTCTTTGGATTCCTCCCAGCCGGTCGTACCTTTTATATACTCCAGCGGCTTGCAGTCCGTGTTGATGATGTCTATTTCCGTGCATTCGGGCGACAACGGCGGGAACTCGAATATCTGTGCGAACCACTCGCCTGGAATGCCCGTCATCCAGTAGGTTTCGTCCACAGGCAGACCTAATACTCTCTTCAACGGATATTTCTTGCCGGTGCGGCTGTCCCGCAGATAGTCGCACGACTGATTGTTGAAATAACGGCGCGCCCACAGCATTTTGTAAGGGACTGCCAGATACGTGGCCTTTTTCGTACACCAGATGGCATAGTTCTGCGCAGGAGAGTCTCCGGTGGGAGCGGCCACGGTATAGGGCTTGGCATAGACGGCAAAAGTATTGTAGTCGGCGGCATTATAGTTGTTGGCCGGTTTCTCCAGAATCGGATTACGGTAGTCGGGACCCTTGCGGTCGTAGTGTATTTTGTCCGCTTTCACAGATGCGGGAGCGGCCCCTTCGCCGTAATAGTAATGGTAGGAGCATGAAGTCTGCATGATGAACATTACGGCAGTCAATGCAATGAAGAATGCTTTTTTCATAGATTATAGGATTTTAGTATTATCTTTTCAATAAACCGTTCACTGCGAAGCGTGCGTCGCTCTGCAGCTGGCTGTCGACGCAGTAGAGAGCCACTGTGCGCACATTGTCGGGCAGGCGAGGAAAGACAACAGTAACTGTTATCAGTTTTCCCTTCATGCCGGTGACAACGAAATAGTTCCAGGCATCGGCGGGAATGGACCGGCGGGCTTTGTAATGTATGCCCGAATCGGTATCGACAATATATGCGTCCGGGCCGCCGAACTTGAACAGTTGCACGTCTCCTTCCACATTGGTTTCAAAAATAAGGTGTGTCTCGGTGTCGGTATTGCGCATGCGTATAGGGGCGAAATAGGGACCCTGTGCCAGCGGGATATCGTATACGACCGGATATCCGCCCATATGGGTCGGTCGATCGTTCCTGGTCTCAAGCGGTTCGGGAGCCGGCTCGGTTGCGGAGGGTACGGTGTTTTCCGATTCCGGAGCGTTCTCGTGCGTCTCCACGACTTCTTTTATCTCGGCGACGGCTGCCTCTGCCGTTTCGGGAACAGCTGCATCGTCGATGATTGTAAATTCCACCGGGCGCTCGCCATGGCCTGCCGATGCAAGAGCGGTGATGACAAGCACCATCACTACGGTCAGGCAGCGCAATGCACCGGAATTCCTGCGTACGTTTGCCGACCTCATTTCCACGAAACGACGGCGTACGAACGAGCGGTTGAAGCCTTCGGCAAATACGGGACATTCCTTCATCGTCTCCTCAAGGAGCAGGGTCTGATACGTCAGTATTTCGGTACCTGCATCGAGCACCTGCCTGTCGGCCTCGAATTCCTGGACGTCGCGCAGCTCTTTGCGGGCAATCCATACGAAAGGATTGAACCACAGCATCCTGCACAGCATTTCCATGATAATTCCTTCGCCTGTATGTCCAAGCTCGACGTGAGCGCGCTCATGCAGCAGTACCACGCGCTCGCCTTCACTGGTCATCCTTTCGTCGGGCATATAGATCTGTCCTCCGAACGAGAACGGAGTGTCTACGTCCGCACTGCGGACAATGCCACCGCCGACAGAAATACTCCGACGGGTCATACGGCGGCAGCGGCCTGTGAGAACCAGCAGCTGGACGCCCATAATCAGCAACAGCAGCAGGGATACTGCCGGTATCGCCCAAAGAAGTGAGTACAGGTTGAACTGGGATCCGTCTGTTTCTGCTGCAGCCTGCAGAGTGGCAGTCACTGCGCTTTCTTCCTCCGGCATCGCATTGAAATATTCGTCGGCCTCACTCTGGGTGAGTATTACCTGCTGCGGCTCGCGGAGCGCCGACAGTTCGCTTAAAGCCGCCAGCACCAGCGGCAGTGCCAGGCACACCAGCGGAATAGCGAGCAGCGTACGGCGGCACATCCGGTATGAAACCTTGTGGCGCAGAAATATGGCATAACCGGCCAGGAGAAGTCCGGACAGAAGCATCATCCTGCCGGCAAGTTCGAGAATATACATCATGTCCATTATTTGGTCCCTCCTTCGTTATTTTCCATTTCCTTGAGGATCTCTCTTAGCTCTTCCCTGTCGATTTTCTCATGGCGGGCAAAAAACATCAGAAAGTTCCTCACCGAACCTTGAAAGAGGGTATTGCGAGTCTCTTCCATAAATCCAGAGATATACTGATCGCGCGTCATCAGAGGGTGGAACACGTTCACCTTCCCCTGACGGTAAGGCTCTACGATTTTCTTTTTTGTCAGGACCTGCATCACCGTCAGAACCGTCGTATAGGCAGGCTTCGGGTCCGGCAATTCCTGAACAAGGTCACAGACCGTAGCCTCGCCCTTGTCCCAAAGGATGTTCATAAGGCGCAACTCAGCTTTGGTCAGTGACTTTTTCTTTGTGTCTGAATCCATAATCAATTAGTTTTGCAGTTTGCTACTGCAAATATAGTATATACTGCATTCAGCACAAATTATATTAATAGTAGTTAATACTATTCAAATAGTTTTAACTTGCGGGAGGCAATACTCTTTCTGAAACAATAACTCTATAATATAGCAAAGATATACTTAACGTCTCGCGTAGAGAAAACCGAAGCCCCTACATAGGTGATTCAGGAGTCGAACTGGGGACATGATGCCGACCTTATCGTCAGCCCATCGGCACAGATCTATGT
>CABRLF010000012.1 GCA_902471685.1 uncultured Porphyromonadaceae bacterium | reverse complement strand
GGCGGCGGCAAGAAGTGCGAGAGCTGCCATACTCAGCTTGCGTTTTGCTTTCATAGTATTTAAATGAAGTAGTGATTATGATAGTTTACATGTGCAAAATTAATGTCAAGGCGGATAATGACGGGTATCAAATAGTGACGATTTGCGCTAAAATAACGCATCTTTACCAGTTTGACATTAATTTACACGTTATTGACCTGTACCAACCACTGACACAGGTCTTCGCTTAGCGCTTTAATACCTTCCGACCGGATATTATGTACAGTCCGGCAGGCAACGAGCCGAATGTCGAAACTGTTCCGACTCTTATGCCCTGAAGATTGTAGACCGGCGCAGCAGCATCCATGTTTTCCACCACAGGGATATCTATGCCGTTGGTTTCGCCTTCGTCGTAGCGGACTGCGCAAGAATCATAGCCTGCAATCTTGGTGAAGTACGCATGGAAGGGTTCGACATCCGTCGTTGTCACAAAGTTGGCGAACGTTTCGTCAAGACCCATGACAGCAACCGGTGTCTTTGTGGATATGCATCCTACAAAACTGCTTGCGGTGCTGACATTGTCTACAGTCCGTAACCCGTCGGTAGTGATAGTGACGTTCTTAGCGGAGAATGTGACAGCGCTTCCCGTATGGTCGAACGGCATTCCCCCGAGATTTCCGGCCACACCTACAAGGAGCGGCTGACCCGCCGGTATTTCTGTATCCGAATGAGCGAAAACGAGTGTTCCGCGCCGTGCCCCCATGAATTTCTTGAGGAATATCGACTTGCCGGTGTCGCTTGTGGAGGTGAACCAGTCGACCGTATTACCGTCAGCCTCCACGTTCTCTACAGGGAACGGCAGGAACAACGTCGACCATGCCGGCATATTTTCGCGGGTATAGCTGGCTTCCTCTGCCACAAATGCACGGGGTACGCTCAGTTCATAGCCGTCCTTAACACGGAAAACCTCCGCCTTGTCGCCATAGACGATATTCGAGATAGTCTGGCGATAGACACGCAGCACTCGTGCCGACAGTACGGCATCCTCGTCGAGGTACATTATCAGGTTGGGATTTGCGTCAGGTACGCCTATCGTGCGCGGCGACTTGCCTGTCAGATATACTGCTGTGACATCTGACGGCAGTGAATAGTACTGGCTTGTGGAGGGAATGCGCTCAACAGTGCCGTCGGCTTTCCACATGCAGTCCATGTTGAATACCTTGTCGACAGAACTGATGACGCCGTTCGTTGCCGACGTCCGACGCGAAAGCACGAAGCGGTGGAAGCCGGGTGTGCCGTCAGGCTGGAACTTGTAGTACACATCGGCTGTTTCGCCTGCGCGGATGGATATTGTGTTGCCCGACACGCGCTTGCCGTCAACAAACATGTATGTCTCGCCGTAGAAGTCATCGCCGGTGTTTGTGATGGTGTATTTCACACGCTGCCATTGTCCTGCCACTGATACGCCCTCAAGGGTCAGCTTATCCACCTGCAGCCGCGTGCCGTTACCCGGACGGGCGCTTACCTGCATCTTGTCGGACGATACGGTCAGCGCGATGTTGTTGCGGTCGCTGTTCATGTCATCGAGCCATTCGCTGCTGCCGCTGCGACGGCTGACGCCGCGAAGTGTATATTCGCCGTCGGCAAGACCGGCGCCGAATCTGACGGTTATCGACTTACCATATCGGTCGGCAGGATTATATGTGTCCGTACTTATGCCGAACGGCTCTCCTACCCTGTTCCCTTCGGCATCATAAACCACAAATCCGTGCTCTATCTCATATCTGTTCAGGAGCAGCGTGCGGATATTGTACGAGAAATATAGTGATACATTGCCATCGGCGTCGCGTGCCGTGGCGGATTGTCCGGGCAGAAGTGCGGATATGGCACAGCGCACGATTTCATTGTCATCCCCGGTATATTCCGGCCGGAGGTTTACGATGACGTTCTGACCCATTGAATATCCGTTGGCGTCTGACGAGCCGCCTATGCCTTGTGAATCAGGCGCCATGACAGTGAGGACGAAATATCCGTCGCACCATCCGCCCCAGCCCCAGTTGATGTGGTAGAGACCGTTGCCGTCATAGCCGTCGCATATGAATTCATGACCGCCTGTGCGCTCATAGTTGTCTGCGCCAATCAGAAGTGGGCGACCGGCGGCAAGCTCGTTATAGAAAAGATCTTCCCACTCCTGAAAAGTATAATTCAGGTGGTAGACATTGAATGCTTTCTTTGTATATCCGAAGTATTCCTTCAGGGCGTTCATCGCATTGACCGACGTGGCGCCTGTAGCGCCGGCATAGCCGCTCTGCATGCCGCAGCCGGCGTAGAGCATAAGCTGCGACACGGCATCCTTCGAAGCCTGTGAATCATTGTTTCCGTAAGTATCCTTCATGGACGCCCAGTCGAAGACCACAGGAGGAAGCGATGGCATAGTCCTGGAGTTGCCCGACCAGTCGTATGTGTACGAAGGTATCGTCTTAGTAGCGTCCTGCGGCCACTTCCAATAGTACATGATCTGCGTCGTGGCGGTGGCTACACAGCCCGTGGCGCTGTGTTCGTTGTACTGACCCGAATTCTGGTCGACGTACGAAGGTGTCATGCCGTTGTAAGGCGAACCCTGGTTCCACCGGCTTGAGACGAGAGGCGCTATAGCCGGTTTGTCATCGCTGCGCGACAGCGCCGGAGATGCATTATGTGTGTCGGCGCTTTCGAGGACGACGACGGCTTCATCAAGCTCGTCGAGCCATGCCTTTAGTGCATCCGGCATATGAGCCACATCAAAACACCCAGTATCCGAATATCCGAGCACGGGCTGCATGCGGTCGCTGGCTGACGCTATTACATAACCGCGTCCTCCTCCGACATTGAAAATATAACTGGATTGCGACACCCGGACACATTCAAGATCCGGTGTGGCGGCGCGTACGCCGCGCACAGACGTGGAATGTCGCGCCGACATAAAATCCAAGGCATTGACACGAGCCTCGTCGAGCGACAGGTTGCCGCCGAATACGGATGCTGCCGACAATAAAAAGAGTAAAGATGATATATACCGCATCGTATTGTTTTTAGGGAGGAGTTATATAAGTGTGATTCAACGTTTAAGAATCTTATGACCGCCTGATATGTAAATTCCGGGGGGAAGTCCGTCCAGCGACGAACCTACACGTATCCCCCGGAGATTATATACCGATCCGATTTCTCCGATGACAGCCACAGGGCTGTCAACGCCGGAGCCGGAACCGGTGGACTTGATGCCACCGGACTGTACTCCGTCGCCGTTGA
This sequence comes from uncultured Porphyromonadaceae bacterium, assembly GCA_902471685.1. Taxonomy (GTDB): domain Bacteria; phylum Bacteroidota; class Bacteroidia; order Bacteroidales; family Muribaculaceae; genus CAG-873. Next base: position 26,726 of record CABRLF010000012.1, on the reverse strand, counting down.
AGCGTATATAGACGTCGTGGACGCCTGTAACGCCGGCTCTTAACGGAACGACAACATCGGACCAGTCGCCACGGGTCAGGAATCCGCTGTTGCGACCCATGAGTCCGTCGTCGGTCAGCTCATCGACGTACACCTGCACATACGAACGCGCCTTCGTAGCCTTCAGACGAAGATCCAGCGAAGAGATTCCATCCTGCCCGAAATCCACATTGCGGAAGCATATCCATCCTCCGGAAAGTACGGGGGTGGTGACACCGCCTTCCGCAGGATCTTCGGTAAGCTGTGCGAACTTTATATCGTCGAAATACTCTGGCTGCAATCCTTCTGACACAGACTTTGCGAAGCGGCGGTTTACGTGGGCGTTGAACGCCACTGAGACAGCGGTCGAAGCCCCGAAGGCGTCGTTTGTGACATCTTTTTCGTCATCACCTTCCTTACGGGTGAGACTCTCGGCTGTCTTGGTGAGCCATGCCGACCAGATGACACCGCCTGAGTTGCGGTTCTGCCATGCGTGCCATGCGTTTTTCTCCATCCACTGCAGGGGCTCTTCGAGGTGGAAAGTCTCGGCGTAGGTGCGCACATAGCGCATCAGGATGCCCTTGAATCCGCACAGGTCGCCGTTGACGGTCTGGCAGACGCTGATAATCTTATTGTTGTTGGTGAGATGGTCGCGTGAGCGCTCATAAACTTTCTTTGCATCCTCAAGATACATCTTGTCTTTCGTATAGAGATACAGCAGCGTGGCAGCGCCGAGCATTGTGCCCTGATTATAGGTCGATACCCAGTGGTTTCCGCCTGGTTCACGCTCGCCGTCGGCAGTCCATGCGCCGCAGTCCCACACCTCGCCTGTTTCGGCATTGTAGAGGAGTTTGCGCTGGCCTGCATAGATTGTGAGTGCCTTGTCGTACCATGAATTGTCACCTGTCAGCTCGCCAAGCATACATGCTGCCACTGTCGCAGGGCAGTTGATGCACGAGTTGGTGGCGATTTTGTTCTCCTGGCTCTGCTTCCAGATGAGCGTTCCGAAGCGCTGGTGTGCACGGTTGTACATGCGCGTATAGTTGTCCTTTGCAAGATCGAGATATTCCTGCGTGCCGAAGTATTTGTAAGCTCTGGCACACGCCAGCACCATCCAGGTGATATCGTCGTTGAATTCGTTGTTGGACCAGTCGCGACCGTTGCGGCGGCAGAAGTCTATGACAAGCTCGTCGAAAATCTCTTTATATTTAAGATCACCAGTAGTGGCGAAAGCATCAAGGATGACTTCGAACATCTCTGCGTCGCCCCACCAGCCGCCACCTCCGAGCACATGACCCGTAGATGCCTTATGGTAGTACTGACCGAGGAATCCTGACATGAAGTCATCGCGCACAGCTTCGCCGAAAGCCTCCGGCACGTCATCCTGACGCAGAGTGAACCGTGTCAGCCCGGCATCGGCAGCAGCGCGTTCCTGCAGTGAAAGGGCGGCGCCTTCGTCGGTCGAGGCAGCAGCAAGGCACATAGCCGCGTTCTGTGACGGAACGAGCACATATGAGTCGCCGTCTTCTTCCAGAGTCCAGTAGCTCGAAAAGACACTGCGGTCGGCCTGACGGATTTTCGCTCCGGCTCTCGTGCCGTTATAGTTGAGGTACAGACCTGAGAAAAGATTTCGCAGCGCATACTGGCGTGGGTCCGTGTCGGACTGCTCCAGAACCCATCTCTGAGCCGGCACATCAGTGTCGGTCCACATCTGCACGTCGGCGTTGCGGTCGGGTCGTCCGTTGGATATGAACACTGATCTGCCGTGCTGCCCTACAGAATATGCGACGCCGGGCGTCAGCGCCGAGGCAGTCGCAATACACGTCATTGCAAGGATGAGGGATAGTATTTTCTTCATGTATGGCATATTGAGAATGCGGGGACTTCAAGGGTATCGAGCCCTTGAATGTCCCCTGTGTTGATTATTTACCAGCCGGTATTCTGTACAAGCTGTTTGTCGCGGACGATTTCGTCTTCAGGTATCGGGAAGAACGTCATGCGCTTGGTGTAGATACGTGTCTGCTGCGTGATACGCTTGTAGAAGTTCACCGCCTGGTTTTCAGCGGTAGCACCCACGTTGTGAACGTTGAATCCGGTGAACGAACCGCCTTCACCGCCCTTATGGTATGCGGGATAGATCCAGCCGTCGGTCATTTCCGGACCGTTGGTGCGCCACTTGCCTTCGGCTACGCCCCAGCGGCGTACGTCGAAGTAGTGCTTGTTCTCATAAGAGAGTTCCAGAATGCGTTCACGGTAGATGGCTTTCAGCAGATCGTCCTTGGTGTAACCCGGAAGGACTATCTTATTGAGGTTGCGGGCGTCACGACCGTCGTCGCCGGCGTTGAGACCATATTCGGCGACACCTGCGCGGTTGCGGATCTTGTTGAGATATTTTAGCGCTTCTTCGGTCTCGCCAAGTTCGGCGCAAGCTTCGGCGTAGTCAAGATAGATTTCAGCAAGGCGAAGCACCATCGACATAGTCCAGTTGCTCTGTTTCTCGTAGTAGTTCTTACGCGCGATCACACCGAAAACCGGGAAATCGTGGGTAGAGCCGTTGGCGCCGGAATTGCCGCCGAAATGCAGCTGGACAGGAAGGTTGCCCTGGAATTCCCACTGACGGTTATGGAACGTTATATTCAGGTAGAAACGGGCCTCGCGGTTATAGAACTGCTTCATGATTGAGGTAGGCACAGCCGTGGAAACGCCCTGACCCTGACCGGACATGGTGAAGTACTGGTAGCCGGAGAGCGGATCGACATAGGGGCGCGTATTGGCTATCGCAGCCTCGCCACGGATGGCTGTGGGAGGATTATCCACGTCGTACTTGAAGTAGTCGGGGTCGTCGTCGATTCGCAAGCCCTTGTTGGTGAAGAAAAGGTCGACGAACTCTAAGGGAACCGACAGACCGCCCGAACCACGGGGAGCGCTCGAAGGACAGTTCTCGAAGCGGGGCACGAGCACGTAGCAGTCGTTGGACGAGTTGGGGCGTCCGTAGATGAGTTCCTCGTTGGTCGATGTTGCCATTGAGGCAAAGAATGTCGACTTGTAAGGACACGCGTCGGAAAGGTTAGTCACCTGATGGTCGTACATGTCGCGGAGCACCAGACTGTACTTGCCGGAATTGATTATGTCGAGGGCAGCCTGCTTGGCGTCGCGCCATTTGCTCTCGTCGCGCTCCTGCGGGAAAAGCTTGGTGCCGTCGGGGTTGGCGAGATCCTTGTAGTAGGGGTCGCCGTTGAACACATAGGATGCACGGAAGAGATAGGCATCGGCGAGGAAACCCCGCACCGCCTCACTGGTGAAATTGCCCATGTGCTGAGATTCGTAAGCACCCTGGTCATCGAAGCTCGAAAGAAGGTCGCCGCTTTCGAGAGCCGCCTTGAATTCACTGATGATATAGTCGAAACATTCGTCTACGGTGTTGCGCGGCAGCTGAGAGTCGTTGAGGTCATCGTCGAAGTTTGCCACTTTGTCTCCGAAGAGAGGAACAGGACCGTATTGCTTTACCAGCTGGAGGTAGAAGTATGCGCGTAGGGCGCGCACTTCAGCCTTGGTGGCTGCCTTTTCTTCCGGCAGGAGAGGATCGCAGCCGTCGACACGGGCGAGGTAGATGTTGCAGTTCTGAATGCCCTTGTAGAGGTTCGACCAGATGCGGTTGACATGCTTGGTAGAAGACGACATTGTACCGGTGATGATGTCATGGGTCTCCACCCAGTCCCATGGGATGTAGCCTTCTATGGTGGCGCCGTTCCAGTACATCGCCGTACCGCTGGCCTCACGATTTGTCCAGTCAGGAGTGATTGAATATATGTTTGTAAGCCAGCCCAGGGTCATGCCTCGGTTTTCGAATATATCGTCTATCGAGACCGCGTTGTTAGGCACATCGTCGAAGTAGCTGTCGCACGAGGTTATCGACCCCGTCAGGGCTGCCGCAGCCAGAGTAAGACCTATTATTCTATTGTTCATTTTGATTTTCAAATGTTAAAGTTAACGCCTACGGAGAAAGTACGGACGTTCGGGTAGGAAATACCGTTGCTGGTGTTCAGCTCAGGATCCCACAGCTTGAACTTGCTCCACGTAAATACATTTTCGCCCATCATGTAGAAACGTCCGCCCTTGAAGACTGACTTTTGCCATGCTTTCGGGAAATAGAACGAGATGGTGAACTGCTTCAGACGCAGGAAGCTCATGTCGCGCTTCCACCATGTGCTCGTACGGTAGTTGTTTTCGTTCGACGGGTCAGAACCGCCCCATGCCAGGCGCGGATAGAATACGTCTGTATTCTCGGGATTCTCCGGATCCCAGCGGTCGGAGATATTGGAGTAGAGCGTACCGCCGCCGCTTGAGCTCTGGAAGGGGATGATACCGTTGCCGCTGAGGATACGGTCTGCCTTTGCCGTACCCTGGAAGAGGATACCGAGACCGAAATTCTTATAGCGGAAGTCGCCGCCGAAGCCGTAGTAGATCTGCGGAAGGTCGCCGCGGCTGATGCACATCTGGTCGTAGTCGTCGATATGACCGTCGCCGTTAAGGTCCTTGTACATGATGTCGCCAGGCTTGACGAGCTCGCCGGGATATATCTCGCCGAACTGGGTTATATTGCGTTCCTTGATCTGCTCATCGCTGGTGTAGAGACCTTCGGCAACCCAGCCCCATTGTGCAAGTACGTTGTGTCCCTTGCGGTCGAGCCAGGGATAAGTCGGGGCTGCCTCAGCATTCTCGATCACCTTGTCCTCGTTATAAGCAATGTTGCCTCGGAGCGATACCATCCAGTCTTTACCGAACTGCCTGGTGTAGTCGAGAGATGCTTCGAAGCCTTTGTTTTCAACAACACCCTCGTTTGCGTAGGGGTTTGCCTCAAGACCGTTCAGCAAAGGAAGGTTCTTGCGTTCCACGAAGATGCGGTCGCGGCGTTCCTTGAAGAGGTCGATAACGACAGAAAGTTCGGAACGGCGGAAGAAGTTGAGTTCGATGCCGAGGTCCTGCTTGTGCACGCGCGACCACTGGGGTTCGTAGCCGTATGCTGAGTAGTGCCAGCGACCCGATGCGCCGTTTCTGGTCCAGTAGTTAGTGAATTCGCCGCCATTGTCTTCAAGTTTGGCGAAGTATGAGAAGCGGTCGCCGGAAGAGCTGTTGCCCACGACACCGTTGGAGTAACGTAATTTCATATAGGGAAGCACGCCGCTAAGGGGTTCCCACCATGATTCGTTGGACGGAACATAGCCGACAGCAATTGCCGGGAAAAAGCCGAAGCGGTGACCGGGAAGGAAGTTTTCCGAACCGGTATAGCCACCGTTGAATTCCAGGAAGTAACGGCGGTCGAAGTCATAGGTAAGACGCAAGGCAAGGCTCTGCTGCTTGTACGGCAGTGTCTTGAAGAGCGATTTATCATTGGCGTCGATATAGTTGCGCATGTTGAACACGGCAAGGGCGCCTACATTGTGTTTCTCGTTGAAAGAACGTGAATAATTGAGGGCAGCTTCGAAGTAGAATGTGCGGTACACCCACTTCTCGGCTTCGACGCTCATGGTCTTGTTGCCCTTGTACTGTTCGCTCAGCAGAAGGTTGCCGTCGGCGTCGTAGAGATATTCGTCGTCGGTCCATGCGCCGGTCTGCGAGTTCTGGATGCCGGAAGGCGACCATGTGCTTTCGTCGACTTTATAGATAAGGTTCTGGTTCGCCTTTACGTCGAACGATACAAGTGCGCGGAAGTCAAGACCCTTGCTCCATTCCCAGAAACCGAGGTCCTGCGAAAGCTTGAGGTTAGTGTTTATCTGGGTGTTTGTAGTCTTCTTGTAGCCGCGGCGGGTAAGAGTAACCCATGGAGAGTCGAGCTCGCGGTTGTGCTGCGACAGACCGGGGTTCTCGCCGTTAGGATACTGGATAGGATATATTACGGGGTTGGTCTGCATGGCTTTGTCGAAAATATCATCCAGCTTCTCCGCCGGGTAGTTGCCCGAGGTAATCCAGCCGCTGACACCGACGTCAAGTTTCGTGGTTCGGGTAGCCTTGAGGTTGATATTGCTCAGGAAGTTGTAGCGGTCATAGGTAATCTCGGACGAATAGTCCTGTCGGGGATCCGTCTTTGTCATACCTTTCTCGTTGTAGTACGACAGAGAGACGTAGTACTGTGCGTTGGGAGCGCCGCCACGGATATTGACGTTATAGCGTCCGTTGTAGCCACGCTTGTGATAGAGTGCCCTCATCCAGTCGACGTTAGGATAAAGGTAGGGGTTGATGCTGCGCTGCCCTGCTACGCTTGCGGCATATTCCGTTTCTTCGGCCGTAAGGGGCAGACCGTTGGCAATCTTGGTGTTCGTTATATATTGAGCCTTGTAGAAGTCGTTGCCGCGCGTGTTCCTGTAAGCTTCGTTTGCGGCTTCCATATATGTGATACCGTCTACAAGTTCAGGTACTTTCGTTAATGAGGTGATACCCTGGTAGATATCGAATGAGAATTTCGGAGTGCCTATCTCGCCGGGCTTGGTGGTGATGATGATGACACCGTTACCGCCGCGCACACCGTAGACTGCCGTGGCTGCGGCATCCTTGAGGACGGTGATGGTCTCGATATCGGAAGGATCAAGCTGGCTCCATGAGCGCTCGATACCGTCGACGAGCACGAGGGGTCCTTCGTTACGGTTGGTAAGTGTAGAAAGACCGCGGATCCAGATGTCGGCGTCGTCCTGACCGGGAAGACCGGTACGCTGCACCGAAACGACACCTGCCACACGACCGGCAAGCACCGTAGTCATGTTTGCTACCGGCGACTTTACTTCCTCCATCTTGAGGGTGGTCTGCGATCCGATTACAGAAATCTTCTTCTGCTTGGCAAAACCGGTCACAACCACTTCATTCAGGCCGCTGGTTTCTTCTTTCAGCACAAAATCCTTTCGTGTCGATGTTACTTTTAATTCTTCTGTCTGGAAGCCTATATAGCTCACTTGAAGCGTACTTCCCTTTTCGATAGATATTGCATACCGTCCGTCGATATCGGTAACCACACCGGTGCCGGGCTTGTTCTTATCCACTACGGATGCGCCAATCAGAGGCTCACCTTCGACGTCGGTCACAGAACCGGTAACACGTATCGTCTCGGCAAAACCCGGGATTGAAACGAGCATTGTCAGCAGAAGAGCCAACTCTCGCAATCTTTTTCCGTTAAGCTTTAACATTGATAATGATGGTTGATAAAGTTGTTAGACAATTAGGTTTTGTCCTCAAAAGAATTGAAATTAGATTTTCATGTTTTAGAAAGAGAGAGAAGGAAGGCAGGCCGAAGCCGGAACGACTCCGGTCTGCCGTAAATAAGACTTATGAATTATTTGCAGAGTACTTTAAAGGCATTTGCTTTGCCGTCAGTTACAACGGTTATGATGTAGAGACCGGCTGCGGGTACTTCGACGGAAGCTTCGGATGCGGTGGTGCTGATTGCGTTCACCATGACGCCGGCTGCCGTATATACATTCACTGCCGACTGTGAGCCAAGACCGCATACGGTCACAATACCGCCGGCTGCTGTAACACTCACTTCACTGCCGGTTTCAACTTCGTCGATACCGGACTGCCCGGCTGCGAGGATTTCATCGGGTACGTTCACACCCTTGAGAACAGGATACTTGTACTCGCCTGCGCCCATAGCCCATACTTCGGCGAAATCCCATGTGATGCCGGCGTAGGGAGCCTGAGTGCACAGTTCTGTGTTGTGTAAGCCTCTGGCAGGTTCCACATTGCCGCCTTCAGCTGTCTCATTCTTGATCGGCCATGCGGTATCTGCGTCGTTGATGGCTTCGAGGCTGTAGAGGTTGCCGGTGAATATAACGGCTGCGTTGGGGGTGTCGCCGGCGTTGTTGCCGCCGATGAAGTTGTTGGTGTATTTGTCGTTACCTATCGACGACTGGTTGCCTACCGATACGCAGTTGGTGATGGTGACAATGCTGTTGGACTTGTCGATGAGGCCGATGAAGCCGCCGACCCATCCGCGGGCTGTCGCTGTGGAGTTCACGTTGGTGAAGCAGTTTGTCAGGGTTGCGCCGTTTTCGAGGGTGCAGCCGAAGTAGCCGCCTACCTGCGAACGACCGTTGACAGTACCCTTGGCATAGCAGTTAGTCATCTTGATGCCGTCGCTGTCGCCGGCGACGAGACCTACGTGGTCATCGCCGATAACAGTGCCGACGATTGCAACATTCTCAAAGGTAGCGCTGCCGCCGCCGATAAGACCGATATGCTTGACAGACTGACCGCCGTCGATCACGAAGTCGTAGAATGCTATGTTCTTGAATGTAGCGCCGGAAGTCTTGCCGAAGAGGCCGTGGTCGGAGTCAGATTTGCTCGAGAAGTCGATATGGAAGCCATGCACTGCATGACCTTTGCCGTCGATGCTGCCGGTGAAGGTCACACCGTCGTTGCAGAAGCCTGTAAAGTCGGTCACACCAGAAAGATCGATATCTGCTGTGAGGATATAGTCGAGACCGGGATTGCTGCGGATTTTGAGGAAATCCTCTACTGTGCCGATTTCAACAGCGACACCGGCCTTGGCGACATTCACGTCGAATTCGTCGCGTCCGGTAACAGTGAAGATGGAAGCAATCGAAGGATCCATAGTCACCTTGAAGGTAGCAGTACCGGCGCCGGCATACATACCGTTCATATCGCCTGCATATATGGCGTTTTCGCTGGGTTCGATATTTGCGTAATCGGTACCTGAGAGCTGTTCAACGACAACGTCCTGACCCCATGAACCGAAAATCGAGCTGTATTCCCATTTTTCTGTGCCGAATGCGTAGCTGAGGGCAACGCCGTCTTCTGATGGCATGTTGAAGAACGAAGTTGCAAGCGGAGCACTCATCCATGCGAGTACGGGCAGCATCTTTCCTTCTGCATTGGGGAGGAATTTCCATACGTTGTCGAAATCCCATCCGAGAGTGCCTGTATACCAGTCCTTGCTGCGTACCTGAGTCTTGCGTGCGAGAGCACCGCGTTCGTCGTTGGCTTCGCCTGCCTGGATAGGTGCACCGTTGCGGACGGTGTATTCTGTCACGTAGTTGTTCTCAAGGGTCATGGTACGGCCTGAACGGTTGATCATGCACTGATCATTTTCTGCAGGATTCTCTACCACGGCTGCGGCGAGACAGTTACGGACAACCGAGGGGTTATTGTCGCTGTCGAGGAGCGCGACGATACCGCCGAGGTTGGTCGCTCTGTAGGAATTGATTGTACCGCAGAAGAGGCAGTTCTCGACAGTACCGTGGTTGATTACACCGCCGATACCGCCGGCCTGGTACTCACGTGTCTGGATACGGGCGTTCGAGAGACAGTCTTTGATTGTAGCATTGCCGTCGATGTTGCCTACGAACGAAGCAACGTGGTCGCGACCTTCGATATAGGATTCCATCACTACGACTTGCGAAATCAAAGCCGGACCTTCGGTCTTACCGATGATTGCAACGTCGGCATTTCCCGACAAGGAGATGTTCATGAAACCGATATTCTTGATGAAAGAACCTGAGAAAACACCGATGAAGCCAATCTTGTTGGCATCATTATTACTGTAAGTCAGGTTCTTGATCCAGTGGTAGCGACCGTCGATAGAGCCGGAGAAGTTCGGAATCGGGCGGAAGTCAACGCCTGCAAAGTCGATGTCGGCTACGAGCACGAAGTCGCCCTGCGGGTTCTGGCGGAGCTTGTCGAAGTCGGCGGGTGTAGCGATTTCATTGTTCATAGCCACTACAGAAACCTCATAACTCTTGGTGTAGCCCTTGATATAGGAGTCGCCTGTAGTCGATACAGTGATAGCCGCTGTGCCGGCACCTACAAATTCCACCGTTGTTCCGCTGACGGTAGCGACTGATGTATTGCTTGAGGTGATAGTTACGGCACGATCCAAACTGCTTTCAGGAGCTAAGTCGAAAGTGTTGCCCACGAAGATTTCGGAGGGAATAGTGTTGACGTACACATAGTCGCCATCGAACGGAACTGTCATGGAGGACAGCACGGGATAGCGGCCGTCGGCAGTGCTCCACGCCGCTGCATCCCATCCGAGAGTTGTATAAGGTGCGGGAGTCTTGAGGGTGGCATCCGAAGTGATGATACCGTGGTAGGAGGTGCTGAATCCGCTCTGATCCTTCTCTTCACGGGAGTCTTCATCGATTACCTTTGTCTTGTCCGATACAAGGTTGTCGGTAGCGGCTGCGATTGAATTTTCATTCAGGAGACCGCCGACAGCTCCGTAAGACCAGCGGTGTCCCCAGTCGTGTTCTTCCTCGCCATCGGTCTTGCCCATAATGTAGACAGGAGCTGCGACGTTGCGGGTGATAGTGGTTGTGCCATCTTCGACAAAAGCGACGATAGCGGCTGTGCCGCCCCATTCATTCGCACGTGCCTTGCCGGCAAAAAAGTTGTTCGTCACCGTATTGGTACCTTTCGACCAGCCTACGATACCGCCGGCCTGGTACTGGGTACTGTAGACGTTGGCTACGGAATAGCAGTTGGTGATGATATTGTCTTTTCCCTCGCCGATATCACCTGCGATACCGCCGATGTGGTCGAAGCCGGTGACATAGCCGGATGTCATCACACGGTCTACCTTACTGCCGTTGCACAGACGGCCTACTGCGATACCGACATGGTCTTTACCGCGTACGTCAGCCTGCTCGATACGGACATTGCTGATGGAGGCGCCTGACACGCATCCGAAAAGACCGAGGAAACCGGCATCCTGATTTACGACGAGACCCTTGACAGCATGACCTGCGCCGTCGAATTTACCTGTGAAGGGCGCTGTTTCGGTGCCCACCGGAGTCCATTCGCCTGTAAGGACGATATCATTGGCAAGCACATACTCGCCGGTCGGGTTGGTAGCCATTGCGCGAAGTTCTGCCTCATTGGTAATCTGCGTCTGCGCAAATACGCCGTAGGAAGACAGCATCGCTGCCATAACCACCGCTGCCTTAAATTGTAATTGTTTGTTCATGACAATTAAGGTTTATGAATAGGTTATTTTTAAAAGGTTTATAATAAAAAGTTTTATTTACAAATGAGTCTTGCTGCATCCGATACCACCGTCCGGCCCTCGCATACGGCTTCCAGACGATAGATATAGTAGCCGGGGATCAGAGAGAATTCGACATCAGCCCGGCGATAGCCGGCGGCGTCGGCACTGTGTTCAAGACGCGAGGTCATCACACGTCGGCCTGTGAGGTCGTAGACGTGCATCACTACGTCGCGGAGGTAAGCCGGTCCGCGGAAAAGCACCGAGGTGCTCCCGTGACACGGGTTGGGCGTATTGCCCTTCAGTTCTATTCCATATTCGGGAGCTGCCGTGATGTCGGCTATGCCCGACTCGTCGGCATAACGCCCGTAAAGCGAGAATTCATAGATTCGTGCCGTATTTCCTCCTTGCTCGCCCATGGCGACAAAGAGACGGAAACGGCTTGCCTCAACCGCCTCGACACTACCGCTGAGACGGTTGGTGGTATTATCAGTGCTTGTAAATATGTCGTTCCAGCGGCCGTCGGCATAGTACTGCACTCTGAAACTGCGGGTAATCTTGTCGAGACCTTCGCAGCCGGCATTCAGGAGACCCCAGCGCAGAACGGTAACAGGCTTGTTGAAGCGGTATTCAATCCAGCTGTTTGCAGATGTGCAGCACCACTTGGTAGACGCGTCACCGTCGGAAGCAAACTTGCCGGCCTCGTTAGCATTGACGTATCCCGACACTGCTATCCCGTCGGGAACGAGGAAATGTCCGAAATCTTCGGTATCGGCAGTGCCGAGCTCCTTATAGTCATGGTAGTTGCGCAGCTCCATGGCGGCACGGGTGTCGTCGTTCTTGTTGTCGCTCATTGTGGCAGCGAAGATGCACAGATCCGGGTCGTCCGGAAGCTCTATTTCGACGGCATCTTCAGGCAGCGCTATCATATACTTATAAATATACAGCAAGTCATAGGTAACATCGCTTTTGGAAGCGATATTGTGGGAGTGCGTGGCAGTAAGGGCAACTTCATCGCGACGGTATTGAGCGCCGTTGTTGAACTGTGTCTCGGCCTGCCCGACATATCCGCCCATATACGGTACTGTAAGACGTACTTCTTTGTCACCGACCTTGAACATGGCGTCGCTGCCCTCGCGTGAAGCCGAAGCAGCGAGGATATACAGCTTGTCGCAACCGTCTTCGCGGTCGAGTGTCAGCTTCTGCCCCATGGCACGGACTACATTGTTCACTCCGTCGGCGCGGCTGCCCATGGAGAACGTGACTCCGTCAATATTCAGTTCATCAGGAATCAGTTCGGCAGGATATGCCGTTCCGAAGGCTACGGTAGCATCACCGCGCTGCCCGTTGCCGCTCATTATGTCGGCATTATAGTCAAGAGGCAGGACGCGGTTCACTGTCTCGTCGGGCACCAGGGCTGCCGGAGCTGCGGCGAGACGCAGTGCGAACGTAAGCGGCTGATACTTCCGGATGCTGAACGTGAGCTTCGATCCTGAAACGTTTACGGCAGGTGCGTCCGGGATGGACTCTTCAATGCCGTTCACCTGGCGTGCCGAAATGATGTCGGCAGGGAATGTCATTGTCAGGTTGTCGTGGTCTTCACCTTTCCACTCATAGACACGTACGATGATTTCATCGCCAGTTTCGGATTTTTTCAGCGCCTTAACCGATACGGCGTCGGAATCAAGACTAAGGAAAGAGAACTCCTTGCCCAGACCGCCTTCATACTTCGGTGCACTGAATACCGCAAAGGGCTGATTGAGTTTGGAAGCTTCTTTCTGTGTGGCTTCGCTCCACTTGCCGCTGTGGGGGAAGAGCGAAACTGTAAATTCGTTTGCGCCCAGATCTTGCAGCCCCTGATATGCGTATCCTCCGGGGCGGGGTGTATGAATGAGCGTCAGACGCAGATTGCTTTCGCCGGGCATATCCCAGCCATACTTGCAGTCATTCAGAATCGACACCCCGTACTGACCGGAGTCAGCCGAGAGGTCGGCCCACTGATGCCCCTGCATTTCGTAATGTGAAGAGGTGTCGTATCCGCGCTCTATTGTTCCGAGCGATATGTCGTATGTGGCTTTGGTGGCTTTGCTGCGGAGCCTGAAACTCATCTTGAGGAGCGTCTCGCGGGTCTGCCAGTCTACTTCGTTGACAACATCGATACGGTCGCTGACCGCTGACATGCGGATATAGTGGACGAATGTCGAACCGTTCGACGTACGTTTCACGCGGAACGCCTTGCGGAGCGGACCGTCCTCGGCCACGCTTATCTCCACATTGCCTTCAACGATGGCATAAGGAGTACCTTTCACTGCATCATAGGTGATTTCCCATGCCGGGAATGCACCGGATTCGTCGCGAAGGAGCTGCCACTCAGGCGCCAGCATTATGGGTCGGGGACTCGATGTATCATACAATATGGGGTCGCCCTTGGCGTCAAGAACCGTACGGTATTTTCCGTTGGAAATAGTATTGGAGGTCGCATTCATTGTCAGGTCCGAGGTCAGGGTGCATGTTTCACCGAGACGCAGGTCATAGACCGCATAGCCTAACGGAGGCACGGTAGCGGCAAAAATCACAGTCGCCTCACCGTTGTCGTATCCGACAACCTGAGCGAGTACCTCCTTGCCGTCCGGTCCGAAAGCGCGCACACCCTCCGGGCGCGAGGAACATGCGACACGCGCCTCGGCAACGTCAGTGCGCCCGAACGAAAGAGGATTGTATACAACGGCAGCCATGCCTTCCGTCCGGGTGTCGAGGCTGCGGGCGGTGGCGCCCACGGCATTTTCGAAAACATCGGCGAAAGTCTTGTTTGCGCATGTATACTCATTCATCGAATATACGTATGCTTTCGGGATGGACGTGCCGGTGATTCCGTCATGATGGGCCTGCCACAGGTTGTTCATCCACGCTTCGCGAAGAGCCTCGCGCCGGTAAGGAGTGGCACCGAGCCATTCGGCTGTCACCGACGACTTCTCGGCAGCGTCGGCAAGCAGCTCATTGCGACGGTTCCAGCGCTTGAGCATGGACTGCGACGTATATGCGCCTACACCATGCGTAATCAAGGGCAATTCGCCGTCGTAAACGTGGAAACGCGAATGGTCGTTGTTCTCGAAATAGTCGAATATCTGGTCGGGCGTGGCAAGCACCACTTTTACCGGACCGTCTGAATTGACACTGTAGTTGAGCCAGTAAGGCGTATTGTTTCCGCTGTCGCCGGCATTATCTCCCAAAGCGCCGCCATGGTCGCTTCGTGGTCCGACATAACGGATTTCGGCTGCCAGACCGTATTTATCATAATTATCCTGAGCAGCGTTCTCTGCCCAGCTTTCATGCGAATTATCTTTGTTATACTCCTCATGCGAATCGTAGGCATGTGGCTTATATATCGCATAGATACGGCTTCCGTCCACGCCCTGCCAGATGCCCCAGGAAGGCAGTCTGTCGTACTGAGCGCTACCCCAGCCTAATTTGGCAGTGTGGAATCCTTTCATTCCGCAATGACTGGCAAGCGAAGGGAGTGCGTAGGAGAAGCCGAAACAATCCGGCAACATGACGTCATAACCGCCACGTACGCCGAACTCCTGCATATAAAATGTATTGCCGTAAAGCCAGTTACGCATTATCGATTCAGCCGACGACACCATCACGTCGTTTGCATCCACTCCGCAGCCCGACACATGCCACTGCCCCGACGCGATGTACTTCTTCAACGTCTCGTACTGAGCCGGGTAGTATTCTTTCATCCATTTGTAGCGGATAGCACCTTCGAAATTAAGCATGAAGGCGGGATACTTCTCGAACAGGCGGAAATTGTCTACCATAGTATTGCGCACATACTCGTCGATGGTGGTCTTCACATCCCAGTTCCACTGAGTGTCCAGATGACTGTCCGATATAAAGAACAGGGTCTTGGTATCCGCATCTCCATAAGCAGTGATGGAGAATAGCAGCAGCGTCGGGATGATGGTTTTAAATTTATTCATGGTGTCGGATAAAGACGGTTTAGTTTCTTGACTTTGAGTC
Source organism: uncultured Porphyromonadaceae bacterium (assembly GCA_902471685.1). Lineage (GTDB taxonomy): Bacteria > Bacteroidota > Bacteroidia > Bacteroidales > Muribaculaceae > CAG-873. Next base: position 11,695 of record CABRLF010000012.1, on the reverse strand, counting down.
AAGACGGGTCAAAATTATTTAACACCGAGGCAAAAAGCGTTAACAAACAACGACAAAATAATATCTATTTTAAGACACTGGCAAAAGTGTCGTTATTCAGCACCTTTATTGTCGCATGATAGCACTAAATGAATAGCCTGGAGATTTTTTTGAATAGAAATCTCCAGGCTGTCTGATTTTATCAGAGGTCGTTAGTCATCGAATAGGGAACGTCTTCGGGACGGATGCCTCGTGTCTTCACTGGCGCATCAGACATCTCATACTTCAGTCTGGCACCTTTGAGAAGGTCGGCATAATTGAAGTAATTGTGATTGTAGTTCTTGCCGTTGAACTTTAGCGACTTGACATAGCACTTTTCAGCGGATGGACCGTTTGCCGTAATCTCGATTTTCTTTCCGTTGGCAAGCGATACGGTAGCCTTGGAGAACAGCGGTGAGCCAAGGACATATTGACCGGATGCCGGGCATACAGGATAGAAACCGAGCGCAGAGAACACATACCATGCGGATGTCTGTCCATTGTCTTCGTCACCGCAATATCCGTCGGGACCGGAATGGTAGAGCCGCTTCATGGTCTGATGTGTCCAGTACTGGGCTTTCCACGGCTCGCCCGCATAGTTATAGAGATAAATCATGTGCTGGATGGGCTGGTTGCCATGCGCGTAGTTGCCCATTCCTGCAATCTGCATTTCCCGCATCTCATGGATTACGCCGCCATAGTTTGCGGGATTGAAGACAGGAGGCATGTCGAAAACTTCATCAAGCTGGGCAACGAAAGCCTTATCGCCGCCCATAAGGTTTATCAGCCCCTGTATATCATGGAATACCGACCATGTATAGTGGAGAGAACAGCCTTCAGTGAAATCACCGCCCCACCCTACCGGGCTGAAGTCAGGATTCCAGCTTCCGTCCTTCTTGCGGCCTCGCATCAGACCATCGGCGGAGCTGAAGACATTCGCATAATTACCGGCACGCTGGCGGTAGAGGTCAATTTCGGACTGAGGGCGACCCAGCTTCTTGGCGGCCTGCCATATACACCAGTCATCGTAAGCATATTCAAGGGTTCGCGCCACACTTTCGCGGATATTGATGTCGCAGGGCACATAGCCGAGTTCGTTATATGCCTCGAAGCCAAGACGACCTGATGACGCTACCTGCGGATGCACCGAGTTTGTTCCGGCAAGCATGCCTTCGTACAATTCCACCTCGGTGCCGGGAGTGCAAAGACCTTTCATCATTGCGTCAGCGACAACAGACGCAGAGTTGTTACCGACCATACAGCCACGGTGACCCGGGCTCGACCATTCGGGATATAACCCGCTTTCGCGATAGAAATTGAGCCAGCCATCTTCGATTTTTGCAGCTTCTTCCGGCCACATGAGATTCACAAGGGGGAACAAAGCTCGGAATGTGTCCCAGAAACCGGTGCCGGTGTAGAGATGGCCCTCTTCTATCCGTCCGTTATTCGGACTGTAGTGTACCGTCTTGCCGTCTGCAGTCACTTCGTGCATTTTGTGCGGGAAGAGAACTGTGCGGTACAGACAAGAATAGAAGGTACGAAGGTCGTCAACATTGTCGCTTTCTACGTCGATAGCGCCGAGTATCCTGTTCCACTGCGCCTTCGCTTCATCCTTTGTCTGCTCAAAGTCCTTTCCGTCGAGTTCCTTGAGATTCTGGTAGGCCTGATCAAGACTTATAAATGATGTTGCTACCTTAGCACAGATTTTCTCGCCTTTCGCGGTTTTGAAACCGATTGCAGCGCCGGCATGTTCGCCGCCAACTTCCTTCTTGCCATTGCGTATCACATATTTTTCCCATACACGGGCATCCGCAAAAGGTTTGTCAAACTGAATGACAAAGAAATTGCGGTAGTTGGAAGTGACGCCGCCGCTGTTGCGTGTGGAATATCCCACGACAGTGTTTTCCTCGGGAAGAACCTTAACCCACGAAGCACGGTCGAAGGCATCGACTACCACGTAAGAATCATCGGCCTTCGGGAATGTGAAACGGAAATATGCGCAACGGTCGGTCGGAGCGATTTCCGTAGTGACGTCATATTCCGACAAGTACACTTTATAATAATAGGGATGAGCTTCCTCGGCTTTATGCGAGAACCAGCACGCGCGGTCTTCGTCGCTGATTTTGAGACCTCCGCTCATAGGCATAAGCGACATCTCACCGAAGTCGTTGATCCATGGGCTCGGACGATGCGTCTGTTTGAAGCCGCGGATTTTATCGCTTCCGTAGGTGTACGACCACCCGTCGCCGTTGCGTCCGGTCTGCGGTATCCACTGGTTCATTCCCCACGGAAGAGCAATTGAAGGCACTGTGTTGCCGTTAGATAATGCGAATTTGGAGTCCGTTCCCATCAAAGGGTTGACGTAGTCCACCGGATTGTCGACGGCAAACGCGCCCAAAGACAACGCGCCGGCAGCCAATACGGACGCAAATCTTTTGATATGGTTCATAAGAAAATTATTTATGTGATTGATATTTAGTTTTTTCAGTATCAGGCTGATTCCGTATCAGTCGTGCGGCTCTTATTTCGAATCGCGGTAAACTTTCGGCGTCACTCCGTATATCTTCTTGAAGTCGGAATAGAATGCCGTTTTATTATTCATGCCCACGCGGTAGATAATTTCCTGGATAGACAGATTGGTTGTGAGAATGAGATTGGCGGCATAGCTGTAGCGGTATCTCTTTACGAAATCATTGGGCGTATATGGCGTGAATTTCTTAAATTTACGGTATAGCGTACGCAGATCGCATCCGAGCGCGGAGGCCAGTTCGGACGGTTTCAGCGATGATTCATCAGTAAGATTTTCAGCGATTACCCGCTTGACACTCTCGAGGAATTCTTTTCCTTCATTGGAAATTTCCATTCCGTCCTCTATCGTCACAGAACTTTCTTTCGAGCGGTAGTAGTCGCGGTCGTTGTCCTTGCGCTTCAAGAGCCGGGAAAGCACAACTTTCAGGAAGTCGGGGCTGAACGGTTTCGTAACATACGCATCGGCGCCTGCGTTGTATGCCTTCATCTTGAAGTCTTCCGTCATATTGGCAGATAGCACTACCACAGGCAGATGCTTGGCATATTTGCTGTCGCGCACCATCTTCACGAACTCTATGCCATCCACATCAGGCATCATTATGTCGGTGATAATCAACGAAGGAAGCTGACTTTCGATCTGCTTCATCGCAGCCATGGCAGTGGCGGCTCTCATCACAGTATATTCTTCCGACAATATGTCATTCAATAACCACAGCATGTCGGGATTATCGTCAACGACAAGAACCATGGGGCGGCTTTCAATTTCCACCGTTGGCAAAACCGGCGCTTCCTCAGCTGGCTCCGGCGGCACACTGTTTATCTCCAAAGGAGGCAACGTGACAATGAAACGAGCATACTCGCCCTCAGTGCTTTCGCATGTTATCTCACCTTTCAGCTTTGTCACCATCTCGTGACAGATATACAGTCCGAGCCCATGACGAGAAGCCATATCGCGATAGCTGTTGCGGTCTACATTGTTGAAGACGACAAATTTATCGAACAAAGTTTTGATATTCGCCGCCTTGATTCCGGCGCCGGTATTATAGACGTCGATGACAAGATTCCCGTTCTCGGGATGCGTTATGCTAACCCGTATCTCGCCGCCTTCCGGCGTATATTTCAGCGCATTCGAAATCAAGTTGTTCACGATTTTGCCAAGACTGGATATATCGGTATTCCAGCGCAGTCCGGATGCACCGTTATGCGATATGAACGTGATGCCGCTTTCCTGCGCAATCTGGTCGTAGGAACTTACCCAGCGCTCGAACATATAATCGGTAAGCACCGGCTGCAACCGCAATCGCGTGAAATTGCCTTCCTCCATATTGCGCACTTCGAGTATCTCTTCGACAAGTTCATTCAGCCGACGGCTGTGGCAACGGAGCGACTCGATGTACGGTTCGAGCTTCTTCTGCTGCTCCTCATCCGTGTTCTTCTGCAGGATGTCGCACATCGCCATAATCATTGTCAGGGGCGAACACAGCTCGTGAGTAATGTTTGTAAAAAACTCCATACGATCGACGTGAAGCCGCTCCTGCTCATTCTTATACAGGACAGACTCCATCTCGCGGTGCTTGCGCTGCATCACTTTGTGATAGCGCACCAGAATTATCGCGACGATGATGACAAACAGCAACGCATAGCACACCATCGCCCACGGACGGGCGTACCACGGATGATATACGACAATAGGCAAAACGTTCTCGACGCCCGACTCAGCTGTCGCATCTGTACTGCTGCGCACCTTCAACCGATATTCGCCGGGCGGCAGGTTCTTGAATGACGCATCGGCGTTAGCTCCGGCATTCACCCACATATCATCGTATCCCTCAAGCTTATACCAATAGTTTATAGTCTCGCTGTTCACATAATCCAGAGAAGCGAACGAAAGGCGGAGCATATTCTGATCGTAAGCAAGGCGAAGCACTCCATCGTCGCTGCACAGAAGACCGCTGGTATCCTCCACTCCATTGACCTCAAGGGAAGTAAAAAGCACAGGTGCATTGAATTTCTCGTTACTTGCCTTCTCATACATTCCTGATTTCAATATGGTTATACCATTGAGAGCACCAAAAATCACATTTCCGTCGTAAGGCGACATATATCCGGCATTATCGCAGTATTCGTTTATGCCTCCCGTCGGCTCCGACACACTGTATAGCGACTTGCTGCCGGAATTATACAGCGCCAGCCCTTTGTTTGTGCTCAGCCATACATTCCCGCGCCCGTCGGGGATGATGGCATGTATCATGTCGTTGGCAAGACCTTCGTTACGTGTAACTACTTTGAGCAATTCGGGCGCTTGCGGATTGCGGCAATCGAGAATTCCGGCGCCGGCGCTCGAGCCGAAATACAGCATTCCGTCGCCGCTGTACGTGAGGCAGATGATGTCGCCTATACCGGGCAGTGTGTCTGTCACAGGGGTGAGGAAACTATATTCGTAAGTATTGAGATTAAAGCGGACAATGCCCAGACCGCCGCGGCAACCTATATACAGGCAGTCGCCGCGATCCCACGTTATTGAATAGATTTCATCGCATATATATTTCCCGTTGCGGAACATAAATTTATCGGTGCGCACAATCTTTTCGGTGCTCTTTCCATCCAGGACAGCACGCACAAGACCCGTAGAAGGCGATGCAAGCCATAGCACAGTGTCGTTCTGCTCATATATGTCGTGTATATTGACTATGTCTTTGCCATAAAGATTTACCGGCGTGCGGTCCTTGCCGTGAAAATAAGATATACCGGGTCCGTACGAGGCTACCCATACCCGCCCGGGATGGACGAGGCTTTCCTTTATGGCAAAAATCTGATCGTCGGGCAATCCTTCAGTCTTGCCGATACGCGTTATGCGCGACTGCGGTATTTCGTCCATATCTGTCGCCGACTGGTAGTCCGAAATAATGAAAAGTCCGTTACCCTTGGTTCCGATCCACAGATTGTTATCTATATCCGTATAGAAAGTTCTGATCGGTTTCGACAGTCTGCCGACAGCCGACGAGCGTATTGTGGATATGCGTGAATCTTTCTCCACAAACCTCTGCAGTCCGCGACCGTCCGTACCGACCCAGACTATAGGCTGGCGGGAGTCGTGCATTATATGGAAAACACCCGTTTCTGTATAGTTGTACTCTCCCTTATATCCGTTTGCGGCACTCAGACGCAGCACGCCGAGCGGTGCCACACTCACAAGTATGTCGTCATCAAGACGTGTGATGCCGGATATTACGTCATAATCCTGAACCATCCCACTCACTGAGGCGATATAGTCGACTGTCTGCGTATTCTGGTTGTGGTGGTACAACCTGCCATTGCCGTCTATATAGAAAAAGCCCGTATCGCTTGCGAAAACTGTGCCCATGGGCGCTTCATGCATCCGCACCTTTTCCCATGAAAAATGAGCCTGCCCCTCGCCATAACCTTTGGAAAAATCGTACTGCACCTTGTAGGCATATTCTGCCTTCGGGAAAAACCACACCGTGTTGTAACCTGCAATCACGATACGGCAAGGGGACAGAACGCCGACCCATTTCGGAACCGGCAGCCGGGTAAATTCATGGGTCTCGCGATTGTAGTACATGCACTGTCCGTCATATCCCGAAGTGAACACATTTCCAAGCGTGTCGGCTGCGGTAGTATAGCGTTCACCCCTTATGTCAGGGTGATGCTCGAGACAGCGCAACTCACGAGTGGAGAATTTGTCAAATCCCATGGTCGTGAGCACCCACATGACATCCGGTTCGGCGCACCTGAGTTCGGATATGATATTTCCCGAAAGGCTCGACGGATTATTGAATTCGAACCTGAAAACTTTCACATGTTTACCGTCGTATCGGTTCAGACCGTCGTACGTTCCGCACCAGATGAATCCTTCGCGGTCCTGTTCCATCATCATGACACTGTTGTTCGACAGTTGCTCTGTGTGCTGTGCGACCTCAAGCGCATACGGCGATGCAACTACGCCGCAGGGCACAAGAAAGCACAATAACTTCATTACAGTGACAATGATGGTTCTTCTCATTTTGTTATTCATGGATTTGACGGCAAAATTATATACACTGCGGCATTACCAGGTATCAAATAATGACATTTTATCACTGAATAATGACAGGTGTGCGTAATTGTCACCGCTTCCTACTTTCACTGCAATTTTTACCACTCGTATACGCGATTGGCACAACCGCACACGCCTAAACCAGCTCTACGCCCGTATGGTTTTCAACGTAATTGCAAACAACACCGACGACCATAACAAAAACTTCTTTTTCACCCTCTGAATCCGGTTAGCCGAAACGCTTTTCCTCTGGAATAGATTTTAAACGTATGCGTTTCGCAGACTACAGATATAACAGAAAGAGCCGGCTGCTACGATGCTGTTTTAGCATGCATAGCGCGCCGGCCGAAGGGGTTATATCTCATAGAAATGTGACCGGTCAACTCCGCAGACCGGACAGACAAAGTCAGCCGGCAGGTCTTTTTCGGATTCAACCACATAGCCGCACACGTCGCACTTGAATTTACGCACTTCTTGTTTGGCGGATACTGATTCCGACTCCTGCGGTGCCCTGTAGGTCGGGGCATTTTTAGGCGCATTTCCTTTTATCACTCTGTGATAATATGCATACGTCATAGGCGTGCCGCTGCCTGAATATGAGCCTACAAGCTTGCCGATAACAATCACATGTGTGCCGCAGTCGATAAAATTTACAGCGTCAAGAATAAGACGACCGCAGAAACTGCCCCTGACTGCCGGCGTACCGTCAAGCTCGTCGTAGCCGAAATCTGCATATTTATCCGCATCACGTGAAGACCGGAATCCGAAGGAACTGATAATCATCGGGTCGGTATCCTCGGATATTATGGATATACTGAATCTCGGATTCTTCTTTATGCAATCAAGAGTATAGTTCTTTTTGTTGAGGCATATTGCCAGAGACGGATTCTCACTTGTCACCTGAAAACAAGTGTTGATAATACAGCCCGCGGGCTTGTCGTCGGAAAAGCATCCGACGACATAAAGCCCGTAGGTTATATTGTATAATGCATTGCTGTCCATCCTATGCCTTATCAATAGTTCTTAGCTTCTATTTCGAAGAAGCTGCGTTTGTGCTTGCATACAGGACATACCTCAGGCGCCTTTTTGCCGATATGAATGTGTCCGCAATTACGGCAGATCCATACCGTGTCGCCTTCGCGCGAGAACACGATGCCTTCCTCGATGTTCTGCAGCAGACGGCGGTAACGCTCCTCATGGTGCTTTTCAATGGCAGCCACAGCGCGGAAGCGATGCGCAATCTCAGGGAATCCCTCTGCATCGGCTTCTTCAGCCATCTTTGAATACATGTCGGTCCACTCATAGTTTTCGCCTTCTGCGGCAGCCTTCAGATTGTCGGGAGTTTCCGATATCTCGCCTCCGTTAAGAAGCTTGAACCACAGTTTTGCATGTTCCTTCTCGTTGTTTGCTGTTTCCTCGAAGATTGCTGCAATCTGTTCGTACCCGTCCTTACGTGCCTTTGAGGCAAAGTAAGAATACTTGTTGCGGGCCATCGACTCACCTGCAAAAGCTGCCTGAAGATTTTGCTCGGTCTTTGTTCCTTTTAGTTCTTTCATTTTCTCTCTTTATTTTTATTTGTTGATAATATGTTCAGCTTGCTTCTTCCGACAGGAAGGACAAATGCCTTTAAAATAAACATTCACATTGTCACAGACAAAATCGCCGGGACATGTCAGTGCCGATATGTCTATCGGAATGTCATAAATCTTAGCGCACTCGCGGCATACAAAATGCGCATGAGGCATATATTGCGTCGAGTCATATCTTGTAGAGTCCGACGATATGTTGATGTCATTGACAATGCCTTTCTCTGAAAACAATCTCACTGTGTTGAATACTGTCGTTCTCGACAATGTAGGATTATTCCGATGAACATATACATATATCTCGTCGGCAGTCGGATGGCTTTTGCACGAGGATATGAATCCCAGTATCTCAAGTCTCTGTGCGGAAGGTCTGATACCCGCATCGGTGAGTCTTTTGAGAAGATCCGTTTTATTGGCGCTGTCTGACATCTGATATCACTATTAATTTATACTGAGTACAAAGTCATACTCATTTCTGAAGACAAACAAATATTCAACATAAATTAACACAATATCACAAAAGCGCCGGTGTTTCCAGCAGAGGCAATTCGGGCAATCGGAAATAATCGCTATGAAAGCCATCGGCTACAGGAACGGGAAAAAGATTATCGAGAAAAAGATCGAAACGACGGGAGCCGCCGCGCGGACAACTTTATCGGCTGACAGAAACGTCATCGCAGCAGACAGCAGGGATGTGGCAGTGTTTACAGTCGAAGTACGCGACAGCAAAGGCAGATTCGTGCCCGACGCCAACATCGACATAGACGTTGAGCTGCAAGGCGCAGGGCGCATTTTGGGTTACGGCAACGGTGACCCGGCATGGCAGGATGCAGAACGTCCCGAGTCTCCCTGTTCGGCAAGACTCAGGACGTTTAACGGTCTGGCGCAAGTGCTGGTGCAGTCGACTTCCGATGCCGGCGACATTTCATTAACGGTATCTTCCCCCGGCATCATACCGTCGGATCACACCATCACATCGGAGATTATTCTTCCGAATCAATCATCTCAAGGGCGTAGACATATGCGCCGATAGAGATTGCCTTCGAAGCACCGAGTTTTGAGAGCGCTACGCCCGTACGCTTCATGGGGTTGTAGGTCACAGTTTCTTCGCTTCCGTAGATTTTCAGAGGACGCGAATCTCCTACAACGAATTTGGCAAATTCGAGTTCGTCGTCAAGGTCGAAGACACGCATCTGAACACGCGGCACATCGTCGCCATCGATAGTCTTCAGTGTAGAACGCATCTCATCGAGAAGGCTCGGCATAATATATTTTGACGCTCCTGTGAGACCGCCGCCAATGACGACGAGAGAATCCGTGAGCGAAACGGCAATAGCCATGGCATTGCCCGCCTCGCGGCCGAAGAGCGCGAACGCTTCGCGCGCAGCCTCCTGATCGCCTTCCTTCGAGCCTTCGGCGATTTTGAAGATGTCGTATGGTTCGAGACCTGAGACATCGCAACCCGACAGACGGGCATATTCACGCTTGACGGCACGTATTGCCACACCTTCCTCGGCAATGATACCAGGCAGACGTTTGTTGGGCAGACAGAAAGTCTCTATGCAGCAGTTGTTACCAAGGTTTATCTGTCCGTTTATCACCGAACCGATGCCGAAGCCCGTGCCGAAAGTGTAGCCTAAAAGATTGGTGTACGTCTGCGTGCCGCCGAGTTCTTTCACACGGCAGTTGATCTCCGGCAAAATGCCGCCCTTAGCCTCTCCGAGAGCGAAAAGGTCGCCGTCGTTGTTGATGAACACCGGCAGTTTCAGTTCTCTGCTGAGGAACGGTCCGAGCGCAACACCGTCGCGGAACGACGGGAAATTGGGCAGGAAGCCGCCTATGATGCCGCGCCGGTAATCCGCCGGACCGGGGAAGGCGAAACTTATAGCCACAGGTGTCTCGTCGAGCTTTTCCATTACCTCGCGGAAACCGCGGAGCATGGTCTGCAGGCAAGTGTCGAGATTCTGGGAATTGGAAGGGTATGTTATCGGATCAATGATAAAATCATAGCCGCGCATGGCGCTGAACACGAAGTTGGTTCCGCCTGCATCGAGTGTTATTACAACTCGGCTGTCGTTGCGATACATAATTCTGGTATTTATTGGATTTAAGGGATATAGACTGAAACAAGCTCACCTTTACCGCTTATCCGGACATTCTTAACCGACGCCGGAATCAGCACCGTCCGTCCCTGCGGTACAGAAACGCTGTCGCCGTTGCAGTCGGAAACCGTAACTTCTCCGGCAGTGGAAATAAGGATGGTGAAAGAGTCGCGGTCGGCGAAATCCATATGCATTTCGCCATCGATGCTGACAAGGTCGGTGTGGAAATAGGGACAATGAACCACAGGAGCAGCCGTGCCGGGAGCAGCACTGATGTTCACCGGACGTAGATATGTGGTAGCGTCATATTTTATAGCCTCCTGAGCCTTATCGACATGCAGCTCGCGCAGATTGCCGGCGGCATCTCTCCGGTTGTAGTCGAAAATACGGTATGTTACATCGCTCGCCTGCTGAATTTCAACCAGGAAATTGCCCTGCCCTATGGCATGGACACAACCGGCGGGAAGAAAGAATACATCGCCGGGCTTAGTGAAATATTTACAGAGAGCATCCACTATAGTAGAGTTCTCTATCTTGCTCTTTATGCTCTGTGGTGTTTCCTGCGACGTGAAACCGTCGTAGAGGTATGCGCCGTCCTCGGGGGCTACACAGTACCACATCTCGGTCTTGCCGCGCTTGCCTTCAAGGCGGGCACCCATTTCGTCGTCGGGATGAACCTGGATGGAAAGATCTCTTTTGGAGTCTATGAACTTTATCAGCAGCGGAAACTGACCGGCATATTCGCGCATAAGCCGTTCGCCCATGATATCACTGCCAAAATCGTTCAGCAACGAATTGAGTGTACGTCCTTTGTATGGTCCGCGGTCGACGACGGACTCATGTCCGGGCATAGGCGACAGCTCCCAGCTCTCGCCTATATCGTCGCCCTGCGACGGCAGACCTTTGAACCGGGCTATCCGATCTCCGCCCCAGATAAGGTGGACGAAGACGGGGTCAAATGTAAGAATCGAATTCATGTTACTATTCGGTTGGTTTAGATTTTTAAGTATTTGCAAATGAAATAGTTATACCATCAACAGAGTATTAGTAAATCAGTGGTGTCGAAACTACTGATAACTAATGCTCTGCCTATGCTCAACTTTTCAGCAAAGTTCGTCAGAATCCTCGGGATATGCAAGGATTTCGCCGGAAATCGTGTTATGAACTCGGAAATCTGCCCCGATGGTACTTGGAAAAGGCGCGCGAGATTGACCCCATTTGGGTAAAATAAAAATGACCCCTGTCGAAGCATCGGACGGTTGTACGATTCAACTGGCAAGTGCACTTGGCGGTTGAATGCGTGCATATTTTTTGAATATAGTTATTAGTTTTTAGAAAAAGTTCCGTTATATTTAGATACGGATTCGGACAATAGTACCGGATATCAAATTCCAATTCGCTTT
>CABRLF010000011.1 GCA_902471685.1 uncultured Porphyromonadaceae bacterium | reverse complement strand
CCGAAGAGGCCGTTGCCACTTACAAACAACGATGGCAGATTGAGACATGCTTCAGAGCTATGAAATCCTCCGGCTTCAACATCGAGGACACCCACATGCGTGACTTGGAGCGCATCGCTCGTCTTACGGCGATGGTCTGTATTGCATTGGCGTGGGCGTCTGCTCGGAGCATCGCTTCTCCTGTCAGTATTCAGCCTGTATCCCCACATCAACGGCATATTTTTTGATATGACGCGCGGCTGGCACATGGCGAGGCCATCCCTCAGTCATTCGTCTGGATACTCCGGTTCGTGATAATGTATCTGCTTTGTGTTTTCCTTTTATATAAGAATGTATGGAATCTGCCTCCATTTAAGTCAGGAATCGGTAAGTTGGTATATAATCTGGCCGTTATGTTCTTTGCCTAGTGTTCTTTTGTTGTAGACTCAACATTTTTGAAAAAAGAGGAGCAAAATTTTTGGCCATGTCAGAAAAATTTCGTTACTTTGCACGCTGAATTGTGGCTCATCCTTGAAAGCCGGCGGAAATGATGCACCGAAGGTGATATGAGAAGAGCGATGGCTGCCGCATTCCACTGAAGATAAAAGAAAAACAAAAGAACGATAAACCAGAAACAGCCATGTCAAAGATTTGTCAAATCACCGGCAAGAAAGCAATGGTAGGCAACAATGTTTCCCACTCGAAGCGCCGTACCAAACGCAAATTCAACGTCAATCTCTTCACCAAGAAGTTCTATTGGGTAGAACAGGATATGTGGATTTCGCTCACTATCTCTGCTGCCGGTCTCCGCACAATCAACAAACTCGGTCTCAACGCCGCAATGACCCAGGCTTACGAAAAAGGCTATCTTCAGGCCGGCGACATCCGCCCTGTAGGTTTCTAATTTCACACTCTTAATACGACGAAACTATGGCAAAGAAAGCAAAAGGCAATCGCGTACAGGTAATCCTCGAGTGCACAGAACACAAAGCCAGCGGCATGCCCGGCACCAGCCGTTACATCACCACCAAGAATCGTAAAAACACACCCGAACGTCTCGAACTTAAGAAATACAACCCCATTCTTAAGCGCATGACTATTCACAAAGAAATTAAATAATAAGAAGATATGGCAAAGAAAACCGTTGCAACCCTTCAGAAGGGCGAAGGCCGCACCTACAGCAAGGTTATCAAGATGGTGAAATCTCCCAAGACCGGTGCTTATACCTTCCAGGAACAGATGGTCCCCAACGACGCTGTGAAAGACGTTCTCAAATAAGCGTCCCCACTTTCATTTATACACCCATACAGGCAGGATGCTCCACCTCGGCGCTCCTGCCTGAAACTTTATAAGTACGAGGGGTTTTAGGTACGAGTTACGAGTGACGAAGTTATAGTGACTAAGTACGAGTGACTAAGTTCAAGACTCGTAACTCTAAATTAAAACTTATCATTGCATAATCTTTAATAACCCGTACTTACAAATACTTCGTAACTGGTCACTCGTAACTTGTACTTAATACCTATCCCCATGCACGAAGGTTTTTTCCGTGTCGCCGCTGCAGCTCCTAAAGTGACTGTCGCCGATACTATGGCCAACACCGCCAGCATCATCTCTCTCATCGACAAAGCTTATTCAGCCGGTGCCGATGCAGTTGTATTTCCGGAAATGTGTGTCACAGCATACACATGTGCCGACTTATTCCACTCCCGTACGCTACTGGACGGGGCCATGGAGGCGGTAAAGGCTATCGCACGGCATTCCGAATCCACACAGGGAATGCTCATCATTGTCGGCGCTCCGGTCGAAGCCTCGGGTACCATCTACAACTGCGCTGTCGCAGTTGCCGACGGGCATATCATCGCGATCGTGCCCAAGACTTACATTCCGGGCTATAACGAGTTCTACGAGAAGCGCTGGTTCGCTTCCGCTCCGCATGGGGATGTTCAGGTATGTTTCGGCGAAGGTACAGACTACATAAAGATTTCTTCCGACACAATCATACGCTACAAAGGCGTAGGAATTGCTATTGAGATATGCGAGGACCTCTGGACGCCTGTTCCGCCCAGCAGCCGACTGTCTACTGCCGGTGCTGAAATCATCTTCAACCTCTCGGCCAGCGATGATATTATCGGCAAATACCACTATCTCCACGATCTTGTACTACAGCAATCGGCACGTTGCATCTCGGGTTATGTCTACGCCTCGGCCGGTTTCGGAGAATCATCGACCGACCTTGTTTTCGACTCCAAACTCATCATTGCCGAAAACGGCCGCGAACTGGCTGCCAATCCACGCTGGCAAACCGACGAACAACTGATCGTAGCCGATATAGACACCGAGGCAATCCGTCGCGACAGATTCCACAACAATTCATTCACCGACTGCGGGCGCCGCAATCCAGTCGACGGTCTTTCCGTAGTTGAGGAGGCTCCCGCTCAGGACAACCGTGAAATCAGCAATCTTTGCCGCAACGTCGATCCTCATCCGTTCGTTCCGTCATCCGACGGACATCTGCGTGAGCGCTGCGAAGAGATAATCCATATCCAGATGGCCGGCCTCGGTCAGCGACTCAACGCCACCCACTGCAAATGCCTGGTAGTGGGAATCTCCGGCGGCCTGGACTCCACGCTCGCTCTTCTTGTGGCTTGCCGGACCTTCGATAAGCTCGGTCTGGACCGCAAGGGCATCATCGGAGTGACAATGCCGGGATTCGGCACCACCGGCCGCACACATGCAAATGCAGTGCGCCTCATGGAGACTCTGGGTGTATCGACACGCGAAATATCCATTGTTCCGGCAGTAAACCAGCATTTCAAGGACATCGGCCATGACCCCGAAGTACACGATGTGACATACGAGAACAGTCAGGCACGTCAGCGCACCCTCCTGCTTATGGATATCGCCAATCAGGCCGGAGGCATGGTACTCGGCACCGGCGACCTCTCGGAACTGGCTCTCGGATGGGCGACATACAACGGCGACCATATGTCGATGTACGGCGTCAATGCCGGTGTTCCCAAGACACTTGTGCGCCATCTCACGAGATACTTCGCCGACTCGACCGACGACAACACTGTAAGGACAACACTTCTCGACATTATAGACACACCCATAAGCCCCGAGCTTATCCCGGCTAAGGACGACGGCACCATCAAGCAGAAAACAGAGGATCTTGTCGGGCCATACGAGCTGCACGACTTCTTCCTCTACTATACTCTGCGCTACGGATTCTCGCCACGCCGCATCCTCTATCTGGCACAGAATGCATTCGGCGAATCATACTCCCGCGAAACGATTCTCAAATGGGAACGCGTATTCTTCCGGCGCTTCTTCAACCAGCAATTCAAGCGCTCATGTCTGCCCGACGGGCCTAAGGTAGGCAGCGTCTGCCTCTCCCCGCGTGGAGACTGGCGTATGCCCTCCGATGCCTCGTCCGCTATCTGGCTCAAAGAACTGGAGAACCTCTGATGACAGCCTTCACAAAGAATATCGAATCACGCGCATCAGCTTTTATTACCTCCGGCAAACTCCTGCATAAGAATTCGCCGGTGATAGTCGCCCTCAGCGGGGGCGCCGACTCGGTGGCTCTACTTGCACTCCTGTGCGCTCTCGGATATGACTGCCGGGTCGCCCACTGCAATTTCCACCTCCGTGGCGAAGAGTCGATGCGCGACATGAACCATTGCCGTGCTATTGCCGACAAGCTCGACATAGACCTTTATATCCGCGATTTCGATGTAGCGGCCAGGATGAGGGAATGTCCGCGCGAATCCGTGGAGATGGCGTGCCGCGAGCTAAGATACACCTGGTTCGACAGCCTTCTGGACCGCGAAGGCGCTCAGGCTGTCGCCGTAGGCCATCACAGGGAAGACAGGGTAGAAACGTTCATGCTCAACCTCATGCGTGGAACGGGAATCACAGGCCTGACCTCCATGCGTCCGCGCTCTGGAAACGTAGTGCGCCCTCTCCTGCCATTCTCAAGAGCCGAGATTGAGCAATACGTTGCCGATAAAGGACTGACATTCATCACCGACAGCAGCAACAACTCCGACGTCCACCGGCGCAACCGTCTTCGGAATTCAATACTTCCTGCACTTGAGGATGCGTTTCCCGGAGCTTCGGAAGCGATACTGAGAACCGTGGCGAACCTCGAGTCGACAGCATCGATCTACCGTGAGGCAATAGACGGGAAGAAAAACGTATACTACCGCGAAGGAAGCATCGACATAGCGGCAATGACAGCCAACGAGCCGGATGCGACAACGCTGCTCTTCGAATTTCTACGTCCGCTCGGCTTCTCCTACACTCAAGCATGCGACATGCTCAGCAGCGAAACAGCGACAGGAGCGCAGTTCCTTTCGTCCAACGGCAAAACACTGGCAAGCCTCTCGCGCGGAGTTATCCATCTCACCGATGCGGCACGCCTCGAAGCCCAGGCGCTTGAGTCGTGGCAGGTAGGACTGCGGACTGATATCACATCGCCTCTGCGCATAGCTGTCAGCACTCACTGCATAAACGAGTTCAATCCTTCGGAGTGTACTCCCGACACGGCATATTTCGACGCATCTATCCTCGACGAAAATCCGGTATTCACCGTCAGACATTACCGCCGTGGTGACAGAATAATTCCTTTCGGCTCCAGAAAATCAAAACTTGTAAGCGATCTTTTCACCAACGCCCGCTTCACCCTTGCGCAGAAACACGCCCAATGGCTGCTGACGCGCAACGATGACATAATTTGGGCTCCAGGACTGCGTAACTCCGCATTATTCACTCTCGGCCCCGACACCCGTAAGTACATCCGGCTCCAGCTGCTCTGACAAGGCGAACATAACATCGGTATAAAGCGTTTATAGTACAAATAACAAACGTTTTAACTGCCACGTTATGAAAAAGTATCTGTCTTTATTGCTCATAAGCTTGCTGCTGTCGGCCTGTAGTCCATTTTCACTCGTGAACAGCGAGAGCTATAATAACGCCGACCTCTCGTCTTATAAAACTTTCCGCATCGTAACCCCGGCCGACGGACATCTTCCTCCAGGCATGGAAATGGTGACTTACTACAATATCGCAGCCGCAATCCGCGAACAGATGGTAGACCGCGGATTTACCGAAGACCCGAATTCTCCGCTGCTTATCAACATCGGAGTAACGGTTCACCGCGAGATACAGACCGAACCAGCCGTTCCTCCCGGCTACTCCCCTTATTGGGGCCCGTACTATAACGGATATTATCCCTACTTCATGTGGCCGCGCGACTATTACTGGTCCAACTACTATGCCAACGCTCAGATTATCACCGGAATCTATAAAGAAGGCGTTCTGACCATGGATATGGTGAATATCGACACCAAAGTACCGCTCTTCTCCGCGTCTGTCGCTACGATTATGGAAAACGGGCAGGCTCAGTTCCGCGACCTGAAGTCTATCGCTGAAGCTGTACAGACCCTCTTCTCCAAATTCCCGGTTCCTCTGCTCCCCCAATACAGAAAATAATTACCTGATATAACTAATGCGGGGCTGTGACATCAACGCGTGTCACAGCCCCGCATTGTATTATAACTCCGCTTTATTCGGCGAGCACCTCAATTTCGGCAGCGGCGCCATAGTCCTGACCGTTCTGTGAATTGAGGCCGCAAAGGCGCACGTACTGCCCTTTCACCGGTTTGGCGAAACTGATCGTCTTCTTTTTCTTGTCGGGAGAGAACGTACCTTTCACCACGGGTTCTCCCCAGTTCTTGCCATCAAGCGAAACGAAAACTTCATAATCCTTGAAATCCCCGTTCGTACCATCCTGACGCGGGAGATATGTGATACCAGTGATGTTCTTCACCTCGCGAGTGTCGAGATCGATCCAGTGAGGATACTGACCTACGGTAACCGAGAACATGGTATGCCATATTGTCTCCGGATCACCGTCGAGCACGTTTATGGCCTCGCCCATAGGATCTTCGGAACTTACGAATGCTACGCGGGTAGGAATCTTTGCAATCTTATCGAAATTCACCGAAGCACAGATATTGGGATTATCCTTATACCATGCCTCAACCTTACCGCCCTGCTTCAGCGGGAAAGTTCCATTATACTTCGATGCCTTTTTCGCATTATCCACGCGGACCATTACGACAGTATTATCGGCAGCCGCGGGAGCGTCGACAGTGACGTTTCCATATTCGTCGCGCTGGATTCCGATAGGTTTGTCACCATCCGGAGCCACCATAGCCTGCGAATCGGCTTTCAGCATGGAGCCCACGGGACGGAGAACAAAACCGAATCGGTGAGCCGATGCTTTCACTCTGTGATCATTCGACGGAGGAGCCTGACCGCAGGATGTTCCGCCAAGGCCGGTCTGACCGAGATCGAGATGCAGACGAGTGGCGCCCGGAGCCGGAAGTTCGAAGGGATGCGACGCTGCCACAAGTGCCGACTCATCATAAGGAAGAGCGGTTACACTCATCGGATCGGCACCGACTGCAACGAGTCCGGCAGTGCCGTCGGGGGTAGTAAGCGACGCCCAGCGTACTTCCTCGCGGTTTGCCATGTTCTGAGGCTTGGCATAGTTTACAAACTGTTTTGCCACGGTCGAGGAATAGATGCCGAGGTTCTGCTGGCAGCGGTCGTTATAGTTCTCAATCGGTCCGCGGCCATAGTATGTATACTGACTCAGATTTTCGGGTACATTGAGCATAAATCCGAGACGCGGAAGCACCAGACCGGGATTATTGCTTTCGATTTCTGCTTCAAGTTCTACGGAGCCGTCGGGATATACGGTATAGATCTCATATACATCGAATGCAAATTCAGCTGGAGTATCGGTAAGCTCTTTGATTATCTGCTTTCCCGCCGAGTGAGCCGTCATGAGTTTTGCCGAGTTCGGTGCCTGATAGCGGACCTTAAAGAAAACCACGGCGTTGCCGTCTTTGTTTATATACGCATTTGCATCGCTGACTGTAGGCTTGAGATTATGGAGTCCGTTCGTATACCAGCTTGAAGCGACCCAGTTGTCGTTGTTGACAAATGCACGGAAGGCGTCGAGCCGGACGCCATTGCCGGGCTCGATCATGGGTTTACCGTTGTATTCAAGCTCGGACAGCTGTCCGTTGGCGCCATCGAACACAGCCTTGAAGCCTTTGCCTTCGACGGTATATGTCTTGTCGCTTTCATTCAGCGTAATCTTAGAGTCCGGAGCGGCCGTGCGTGCGACTGCGGAGACAGCGGGCAGTACGCGGGTTGCCTTGCGTACCGGCAGTTGCTCTTCCATCTGCACATATCCTTTCTTCGCCCACGGTTTATCCTCTGCGAGGGTGAACATGATATTCACCATCAGTTCGCCGTCCAGCCCTTCAAGATTGTATGGGATTGTATATACCGCTTTCTCACGGGGACCGAGATACTTGCGCGGGCCGATCAGGGCATCGCCTTTAGCGACTTCTTTGCCGTCCTGAAGCAGACTCCACGACATATTCTCGGTGAGCGGTTCGAAATAATTCTTGTTAAAGATTTCAATCTTACCCTTCGCCATGTCGAGAGCCTTGACTCCGACAGGCTGATAGACACGCTTGACTTCGTAATACTGCGGTTTGGGCTCAAGACTGCCGAAAATGAGGCCGTTCATCACGAACTGACCGTCGTTGGGCGTGTCGCCGAAGTCGCCGCCATATGCAAGATAGCGGGTTCCGTCCGGTGCATAGTTGTATATGCTCTGGTCGATCCAGTCCCAGATTGCACCGCCACAGATGAAATTGGTACTTTCGACAGCCTCCCAAATCGGTTTGAGGTCGCCCACGGCATTACCCATCGAGTGCGCATATTCCGAAATATGGAAAGGATAAACAGTGCCTTTGAGGTTACCTGAAGCGATAGATCGAGTCAGTTCAACGGACGGATACTGGTTGGAACCCATGTCCACAATGTAGTTGTTGCGCTCGTACTGAATCGGACGCGAAGTATCGAATTCCTTAATTGCGGCATATGCAGCCTTGAAGTTGTCGCCGGGCCCTGCCTCGTTGCCAAGACTCCATATCACAATCGAAGGATAGTTGACATGGCTGTGTACCATCTCCATTTCGCGGGCGATGTGTGCGGGGCGCCATTCGACAGGGTGCGATAGCGATTCCTTGCCATAGTAGTATTCGTGGCTTTCGATATTGGCCTCGTCCTCGAATGCGATACCGTATTTGTCGGCAAGATGATAGAGATAGGTAGGCTGGGGATAGTGAGAGTTTCTGATATGGTTGATATTGGCGCGCTTCATCATCATGATTTCCTCTTCCATCTGGATGCGCGGCACCGCATGGCCGTAGACCGGCGAGGTTTCATGACGGTTTACCCCACGAAGTTTCACCGGCTTTCCGTTGATGTAATAGTAACGTCCGGCAAGACCGAATTCATCTTCCGACGCCGGAGTATCCTTGATTTCCACCTGACGGAAACCGACATTGGTCGAAACTGTCTCCAGTACTTTGCCCTTTGCATCCTTGAGGCTGGCGACAAGGACATAGCGGTAAGGGGCCTCCATGCTCCACAATTTCGCTTCGGGAACGTCGAAAGTCAGCCTGACATCATCTTCAGTGCCTTTTCCGACATTGAATATCTCGGTAGACTTGGTGAGGAAAGGCTGCGTCGTGGCATCCGGTTCGCCATACAGAGGGGCCGGATAGAGCGCATATTCCATCGTCATCTTCTTGCAGTCTTTATTCGAGAGGTTGCGGAGCGATGCGGTGACGGTAAGATGCGCCTTGGTATAGTTGTCGGTCAGCGTAGGAATCGCCACAAGGTCGCGAATCTGCATTTTAGGCGTGGACAGTATACCTACCGAACGGAAAATACCCGGCAAGCGGAACATATCCTGAGATTCGAGGAAAGAACCGTCGGACGAACGGTAGACTTCAACAGCGAGTGTATTCTCATCGCCCGGTTTATTGATATAAGGCGTAATGTCGAAACGTGCGGCATTGCGTGAATTCTTGCTGAACCCGACATACTTGCCGTTGATCCAGAGATAAAAGAACGAATCCACGCCGTCGAATTCTATGTATACTTCGCGACCATTCCAGTCGGCGGGCACGGTAAACTGACGCAAGTACTGCCCTACCTCGTTGCGGTTGCGGTATGTGGTCCAGTTTTCGGGCGGAGTACGCATCACGCCGCCTTTCCAGTCGCCAACGACCCTGCGGTCATGATAGAAAATCACAGGCTGATTGACGTATATGGGAGTTCCGTATTTCTGAGTCCCGTCTTTCTGCAGTCCCTGCACATTCCATGAGCCCGGGACAGTGATGAAGTCCCAGCCCGAAGCGTCGAAGCCGGGAGTCTGGAACGTGGAATCGCGTTCCCAAGGATTTCCGACCCAGCGGAATCTCCAGTCATCGCCATCGAGCGACCGGTAATATTCGGCATTGTCGGGCAATACTCCAAGAGCCTGAGCGGCAGAAGCAAAAGGATAGAAAGTAGCACGCGGCATCTCTTTGTTCAGAGCCAGACGTCCGGGACTCTGCCATTCGGTTCCGTCCGGTGCTCCGGGATTGAGCTTATACTCAAAACCCTCAAGTACAGGTTTTTCTGCAATCGATGCATAGGATTTGGCATTGCCGGCGGCGAAGGCAAGGCCGCTGAAACCTAACGCCACTGCTAATGTCACGACTGTTTTTTTCATCGGTATTTTTTTAAGGTTGTCTTAGATAGGTTCTCTCTTCACTATTTCAATAGCAAAGGTAGCAAAAATATTGATAACAAATGCATTTCGGAAAAATTTCAGCTTACGCTTTTTTCTCAGTATTAAACCTTATATGTTGCCGCCTGCATGAGGGCAAAAAAAAATTACCCGTCATCACGACGAATAATCTTTTCACCTTAAATCTAATACCATGAAAAACTGATGCAAAGGTAATCACTTTATGTTATGTAGCATAATTTTATAGCAATAAAATGCGTTACATTAACCTTGTTTAACAATGCGCATTTCAACTGCCACATTTCTTTACGATATATTTCTCTATTTTTAACATAATTCACACAGAAAATAACTAACTTAAACTTAACATTGACTTTTTGCGATTTTTTTTCTAAATTTGTAGCAAGTTTGCCAATACCACAGAAAGATGAGCCAATACGACGACATAGATAATAATCCGGAATCCGAAGACGAAGAGAAATTTGAGGGAGAGGTCGAAGAAACCGATTCGCTCCCCGAAGAAGAGTCCTCCGACGAAGCGGACGCCCTCATTCCGGACGAGGATTCGGATAATAATCAGGGCATTCCTGTGTCGCCGGAACGTTTCCGTCCCTATACTCCCGCCGACGAGGTTGTGAAATATCACCTTCGTGGCATGTACCAGACCTGGTTTCTGGAATATGCTTCGTATGTGATACTTGAGCGTGCCGTCCCGCATATCGACGACGGCCTGAAGCCTGTGCAACGCCGCATCCTCCATGCGATGAAGACTATCGACGACGAGCGGTTCAACAAAGTGGCAAACATCGTCGGCACCACCATGCATTACCACCCCCACGGCGATGCATCGATCAAGGACGCACTTGTGCAGCTCGGCCAGAAGGAACTGCTCATCGAAACTCAGGGTAACTGGGGAAATATTCTCACCGGCTCCGATGCGGCCGCAGCACGATATATAGAGGCACGACTGTCGCCGTTCGCTTCGGAAGTGCTTTTCAACCCCAAAGTAACCGAGTGGACTCTGAGCTATGACGGCCGCAAACGCGAACCGGTATCGCTGCCGACCAAATTCCCGTTGCTGCTCGCTCAGGGCGCCGAGGGCATCGCCGTAGGTCTGAGCTGCTCTATCCTGCCTCACAACTTCAACGAGATTCTCGACGCAGCCATAGCCTGCGTGCGCAACGAGCCCTTCGAACTCTATCCCGACTTCATGACCGGCGGTCTGATCGATGTGAGCAAATACAACGACGGCCGACGCGGCGGCTCGGTGAAGGTAAGGGCAAAAATCGAAAAGCTCGACCAGCGCACACTCAACATCACTGAACTGCCCTACGGCAAGACCTCCGAAAAAGTTATCGAATCGATCCTCAAGGCATTCAACCGCGGACAGATAAAAATCCGTAAGGTAGAGGACAACACCGCATCAGAAGCTTCGATTCTCGTACATCTTATACCGGGCACGTCGAGCGACAAGACCATCGACGCGCTCTATGCCTTCACCGACTGCGAGGTGAACATTTCGCCCAACTGCTGCGTGATCCGCGACAAGAAACCGGAATTCCTCGGGGTGAGCGACGTGCTCCGTCACAGCGTCGAGACAACCAAGAAAATCATAACATCCGAGCTGGAAGTTCTCCTGTCGGAAGACCGCGAGAAACTGCTCTACGCCACTCTTGAGAAAATTTTCATCGAGAACCGCATCTACAAGGACAAGGAATACGAAGAAGCTCCGGACCTCGACACCGCAGTCGCCCATATCGATCGGAGGCTCGACCCGTTCAAGCCTTCGTTTATCCGCGAAGTAACCCGCGACGACATTCTGCGACTGCTTGAGATAAAGATGAAGCGCATCCTGCGCTTCAATTCCGAAGAGGCCGACATTGCCATCGCCAATCTGCGGCAGCGCATCTCGGATAACGTGGACCGCCTCGAGCATATCGACCGATGCGCTATCGAATGGTACGAATACCTCAAAAAGAAATACGGAGCAGCCTATCCGCGCCGGACTACAATCCGCGGATTCGCCAGCATCGAAGCCGCCACTGTTGCCGAGGCCAATGAGAAACTCTATATCAACCGCGAAGAAGGCTTCATAGGCACAGGGCTGAAGAAAGACGAACCGGTCTGCACCTGCTCGTCGCTCGACGATATCATTATTTTCTATCGCGACGGACGATACAAGATAGTACGAGTGCAGGAGAAACTTTTCGTAGGCAAGAATATCATTCATCTCGGAGTCTACAAGCGCAACGACGCCCGCACGATATACAACGTAATATACCAGAACGGCCGCGGCGGCGTATACTATATGAAGCGTTTCGCCGCTACCGGCATGACCCGCGACAAAGAATATACCCTCACCTCCAACCTCCAGCCCAACAGCCGCATCGCCTGGTTCTCGGCCAACCCGAACGGAGAGGCCGAGATTGTGAAAGTGACGCTCAAGCCGAAACTGAGGCTGAAGAATGTAAGTTTCGATGTCGATTTCTCCAAGCTCGCCATCAAAGGCCGTGCAGCCCAGGGCAACCTTGTCACCAAAAACGAGGTGCTCCGGTTCTCGCTGAAGGAACACGGGCAGTCAACTCTCGGCGGCCGCAAAGTATGGTTCGACTTCGATGTAATGCGTCTCAACTATGACGGACGCGGAGAATATCTCGGAGAATTCCTCGGTTCCGACCGCGTGCTTATCGTCACGGAGAACGGCGAGTTCTTCACCACCGGCTTCGAAGTCACCAATCACTATGACGACCGCATTCTGAGAATAGAGAAATTCCGCCCCACGCAGGAATGGACCGCAGTACTCAACGATGCCGACCAAGGTTATCCCTATATCAAGCGTTTCAAATTCGAGGATTCGGCAAAACATCAGCGCTTTGTCGGCGACGATGCCAAGTCGACCCTTATTGCCCTTACGGATGCCGACGGAGCCATGTTCGAGCTGCGGTTCACCGATCCCGCACGTGTCCCGCTTGTCATCGATGCTGAAGAATTCATCGGGCTCAAATCTTTCAAGGCCCGAGGAAAACGCCTCACGACATACGACCTCGATCAGGTCATCGAACTGGAGCCGAAACGCCAGCCTGCCGAACCGGAAACGGAAGAAACGACCGAGTTCGCAGAAGAGACAGAAATTCAGGAACCGGCTTCAGACCAAATTCAGGAAACGCCTCCCATTTTCGACTTAGACAATGAAAATATTTAAAAGAATCCTTGCGCCTCTCGTAGTGCTGACAGCCGCGCTGACAGCATACGGTGAAGACCCGCAAATAATCAGACCGGTGATATCGGTCTATTCTCTCGAAGTCGGGTCCGGTCATATCACGGACACCTATCTTTCGCCGCTGCACTACTCCGGAAAAGGATTCGCACTCAACTACGAGCGCCTTCAGGCAATGAAATTCGACCCGGAGCGCTGGACGATGCGACTCAATGGCCGGTTAGGATTCGAATATACAGAGAATACAGTCCGCAACGCCTCCATATGGGATCTCGACATTGAATTCCGCTGGGGCATGATGCGTCGCTTCAAGCTCGACAAAGGCTGGGAGGCCGGAATAGGCGGCTCCACAAATATCAACGGCGGATTATTCTATAACGGCCGAAACAGTAATAATCCGGTTGCAGCACAGGCCGCGTGGAACATCAATCTCAGTGCCCAGGCAGTGTGGCATACCTCGTTGCTGCGCAAGGATGTGACGTTCCGTTATCTTGTCGAATCGCCCCTGACGGGTATTTTCTTCTGTCCCGAATACGACGAGCTTTATTATGAGATATGGCTCGGCAACCACAGCGGCCTGGTTCACGGAGCATGGCCCGGCAATTATTTCCGACTCGACAACCTCCTTACCGCCGACATCCGTCTCGGAAGCACTATCCTGCGCCTCGGCTACAACTGCCGCATTCTCTCTTCCAAAGCCAACGAGATCGTGACACGGCGTATCACCCATACGGCCGTCATCGGTATTGCCTCGGAATGGATATCGCTCAGCGCCAAAGGGACAAAAGACCTCGACAAGGCGCGTGTAATAAGCGCTCTATATTAACTCTCCAAAAAAGACAATGAAGATTCTAACCCGCATATTCGCAGCTCTCGCGATCGTACTTCCCGCAACGTTCGCAATGCAGTCGTGCCACAATACAGAGACATGGGAAAATGATCTGTACGGTAATTTCGACGCTCTCTGGACAGTCATCGACGAGCATTACTGCTTCTTCAAATACAAGGATATAGACTGGAACGAAATAGGCCAGCGCTACCGCGACTCCATAAAACCAGACTGGAACGAGATTCAGCTCTACGACCACTGCGCAAAAATGCTCAACGAGCTGCGCGACGGCCATACCAACCTTATAAGCTGGTTCAACGTGAGCTATTACAATAAATGGTGGAGCGATTATCCCCAGAATTTCAACGAGCGACTCATAGAGCAGTATTATTTCAAATTCGAGAACCGCTCCGGAGGCGGATTCAAATATAAAATCCTTGAAGACAGAAAAGTAGGATATATCCGCTACTCCACTTTCTCGGTGTGCGCCGGCCATGATTTCATCGACTGGATGCTTTACTCCATGAAGGATCTCGACGGCATAATCATCGATGTACGCGACAACGGCGGCGGCGACATCTCCAACGTCGAGAAAATCGTGAGCCATTTCATCACAGAAAAAACACTCGGTGGATACATCCAGCACAAGACAGGTCCGGGGCACGATGATTTCTCGGAGCCTTATCCTTATTATTACGAATCCGCAGAGAATCATGTGCGCTGGCTCAAGCCGGTGATAGTGCTTGCCAACCGGAGCACCTTCAGCGCCGCCAACAATTTCGTTGTAGCCATGAAAGCCCTTCCTCAGGTTGCCGTTGTCGGCGACCGGACCGGTGGTGGCTGCGGCATGCCCTTCTCGTCGGAAGTTCCATGCGGCTGGGGCGTCCGGTTCTCCGCGTCGCCGGTCTATGATACCCACATGCAACTCACCGAATCGGGCGTGGATCCCACCGAAGGCGGCGAGCTCGATATGGACCCGGAGCAGGAAAAGAAAGGCATCGATACAATTATAGAATTCGCTATCGAGGCTCTGAACAAGGCTGCCGAAAAGAACGATTCCACCGACACAGAGAAGAAAATCATAGGCCGCATCCATCCCGGACGCTCAATCCTCTAATATACTACACGTTTTGGTGAAGGACTACAAGAATACGCCACGATACAGACTCGATTTCTCCAAGGAGAATTCATTCTCCAGGATATGGAGTCTGCGAATGTCGCGCACGCGGGTAGTGCTCGTCTCAGCAGCCATCGTGGCAGGGATAGCCACTCTCATATGGACGCTTCTTGCTTTCACGCCCCTGCGTCAGCTCCTGCCGCTCGATCTCGGAGGCAATCTGCGCAATCAATATCTCGAAACGTCGTTAAAGCTTGATTCTCTGGAATATAAATCGCGAATCAACGATGCGTATATCACCAATATCGTTTCGATAATGAACGATAACCTGCCCTCTGATTCCGCAATCCGCATGGCTACGGAAAAGATACTTGCTTCCGATTCCTCGCTTATGGCTACAGAAGAGGAGCGTCAGTTCGTGCGGAGATATGAGGAAGAAGAGCGGTTCAACCTCTCGGTACTCTCGCCTATCGCAGCGGAAGGCATGATCTTCACCTCTCCGGTCTCTACCTATACCGCCGTGGAACCGGTGTCGTCTCCGTCTGCCGGCGTCCGGATCAGCGGGGGCGTCAACATGCCCGTCGCCGCTGTATACAGAGGCTCGGTAGTGGCAGTCAACACTTTGGCCGACGGCACTTCGACAGTTGCGCTGCAGCATCCAAACGATTTCCTCAGCATATATTCCGGTATTAACGACGTATTCGTCAGCAAAGGTAAGAAAGTGGCAGCGGGACAACGCTTAGGCCATTCTTCAGGGAAAGCTCCCGTTGTTTTCGAATTGTGGCACAACGGTACGGCTCTGAATCCCGGCGATTACATCTCCTTCTGATAAATGATAAGAAAGTTTTTCACAGATTGGTGGCCATCCATTATTGTAGTGGCCGTTATCCTATATGCCACGCTCAATTCCGATCCGGTGGGTGCAGACGAACTGCCGCCAATACCCCATCTCGACAAACTCATCCACGCCATCATGTTCGGCGGCCTATTCTCGGCGATTGTCTTCGACCGCGAGCGCAGCCATCGCAGCAACAGTTCCCGCACACGAATTATCATCGCCGGCGTCTGTCTTCTGTGCGGCGCCATCGACGAGATATGCCAGAATGCAATGCACAATGGCCGTGAAGGCGACATCTATGATTTCTGCGCTGATGCCGCGGGTATAGTCGTGGCTTTTTTCGCAGCTCCCCCAGCTATTCGGGCTGTTCTGTCCAGGAAGCGCGAGCCTTGATAAAGTCTGTCGGCGTCATCCCGGTCACCGACTTGAACTGGCGTGAAAGATGGGCCGCACTCGAGTAGCCTGTCTTATCCGCTATGGCAGCGATAGTCATGCTTCCCTCAAGCAGCAGTTCCTTTATCCGCTCAACCTTCTGCTCAATATGATATTTTTCGATAGTGCGCCCTTCCATCTGCGAAAAAAGGCGGCTGACAGTATCGAAAGATACCCCAAGCTGGTTCTCCATGCATGCCGACAGTTTGAGCCTGCATTCGGCTTCCGTACACACATGGTTTCTGACAGCATCCTTGACCCTCTCAAGAAGCTGTCTGCGCGGATCGGAAGCGGCTAAATTACGGCACCCGTACTTCATCGTCCTACAATCTCGAAATCGTCGGCATCGCGACTGACCGGAAAATGCTCGCGGTAAGATTCCAGTTTGTCACGTCGCAGCGAAGCAAAGACAAAAGGACCACTCTGAACGCCCACCGGCATTCCACGGCCATCAAATATCTGCGAGAGACCGTCATAATCGCCATACTGATCCGATCCGCCACGGTCGCACCCGGCCACGGCACACTGATTCTCGATTGCGCGGGCAATAAGCAGATGTTCGAACGCATATCCACGACTCTGAGGCCAGTTGGCCGGTACAAGTAAGAGGTCAAAAAGACAGTTACGGCTCCGGCACCAAACGGGGAACCGCAAGTCGTAGCAGATAATCATGGCTATATTCCAGCCACGAAAACGAATCACCGGGACATTATCATTTCCGGGAGTCAGAATCCTGCTTTCGGCACTGAGCGAAAAGAGATGTCTCTTGTCATAGAAAGTAGTCTCGCCGGAAGGCTCTACGAAAAAACCGCGATTGTAAAGTCTACCGTCTTCCAGAGCGAGAAAAGACCCTCCCACAGCAATACCTCGCGATGCGGCCCATTGACGGATTCTCGCCATCGTTTCGCCATCAGTCTGCTCGGCCATATCGCGCATCAACTGCGGATCGTCCACATACCCCGTTGAAAACAGCTCGGGAAGTACCAGAACGTCGGTTCCGGCAGGCAGGTTTACCATGGCAGCCTCGACGGCTTCGAAATTGGCCTGCCTGTCGGCCCATTTGATCGGAAGCGGAAGCAGCGCGACGTTCAGTGTAGCGGATGGAAGTTTGTCGGTCATTCGGTAGTAAATTTTTCGGGATACTTTGCGGTAAAAGACGAATAATAATCCTTTATGCTGCGCATATCGGCCTCAAGATTGCCCGTCGGGGTGAAAGTGCGCACCATCGAAATCTCTTTCTTACGGAAATCGAGTGCCGCGAGCGCGAGAGGGACCTGCGCTTCCATGGCTATGCGCAGAAATCCTGTGTGCCATTGAGCTGTGCGGCTGCGGGTACCTTCCGGCGTGATGGCTACGGTAAGCCGGTCGGAAGTACGGAATTTATTCACCAGAAAATCTGTAAGCGACGCACTCCCAGGCTTGCGGCGCGGCACAGCCACTCCGCCTATCGAACGGAAAAAGCATCCTAAAGGCCAGAAGAACCAGCTTTCTTTCATCAGGAATCCGGAATGTCGGCCGATGGAGCGGATAGCAAGCTCACATAGAATAAAGTCCCAGTTGCTGGTATGCGGAGCCACGCATATCAGCAACTTGGGATAATCGGGGACGGTTACTTTTACACGCCAGCCGAAGAGGCGCAGGATAAATCCTGACAGATTCATTCAGCAGTTTTTTCGTTTCCGGCTACGGTTTCCTTGATAGTATGGCGCACCTGTTCGGGAAGCGCCTTGTTCATGCGCTGTACCATACCGGCGACCTCGTCGTTGAAGTCGTCGATGAGTTTGCCGAAAGCTGTATTGAAATAAGCGCGTTTTGCCTTGTGATATTCGGCAAGAGTATCGAAATCGCGCGGAGCCTTGTCGTAGCTGATGCCGACCTTGGCGAGATTGGTGCATTGCATTCTTGCGATGTCCGATACAATATCGTGCACTTCCTTACGCGAAATTTCGGGGAATGCAGCACGTGCAAGAACGATCTCTGCAGCCATAGCGCCACAAGTATTGCGTATAAATTTCTTCAGTTCTCTTTTGTTTGCCATATTAGTAAATATTTATCGGTTTATTGACATAAGATGTTTACGGAGTGCCGGCATCGTCGGAGGAATTATAGTCGAATGACGGCGAACGGAAATGAACTGCATCATCTGCTCGGGATGGTCAGGCTCCGACCGTGTAATCTCCGTGATAATCTCCGGCTGCTTGGCGGGATGGCCGGTGGCGAAGACCACTTTCGGCGCTGATGCGTCGGCGCAATTCTCCATAGCGGCATAAGCAAGAGCGCCGTGGGTATCGAAATTATATCCGTACTGATTCCGGACGCCGTTGACAGTGTCGCTTACAGTCCGGTCATCGACCGGAGGCGCAGCCGTTATTTCCGAAGCCATGCGATTGAGATCTCCGTTGTACAGAAAAGCGAGACGGGGCCAACCGGAAGGAGAAGACATATCTATGGACGGCGTCATGGTCCACGTAGGATTATGGGTCTTGCTTTCGAAATCAGCGCCGGCCATAAGAGGCGCAATCTGGTTGTTCACATTCGTGGCGGCGATGAGGCGTCCCATGGGAAGGCCCATGCGCCGGGCCATTGTCGCGGCCACCAGATTGCTGAGATTTCCGCAGGGGATGGCTATCTGCATGGATTCCGCATTCCGGACACCCTTAGCCCGTAGTTGCGCGTAGGCGTACATGGAGAACGTCACCTGTGGTATCAGCCTGGCGAGATTAATTGAGTTGGCTCCTGTGAGGTGAAGCTCGGAGAGAGTCGGATCGGCAAGGGCTTCCTTGACAAGGAGCTTGCAGTCCTCAACCGTCCCTGCCACTTCAATAGGATGTATGTTGCCTCCCAGAGCGGTGAACTGAGCCGTCTGCGTCTTGGTAAGGATTCCATGCGGATAAAGGACACTCACATTGATGCCGTCGAGATGGAAAAGGCCGTTGGCTGCTGCAGCACCGGTATTTCCCATAGTAGCGACCAGAACATTGCGTCGCGGAGTAGTATCGCGACGGTCGAGATATTTCATCAGGCGTGCCATAAAACGAGCGCCGTAATCCTTGAATGTGAGAGTAGGCCCGTGGAAAAGTTCGAGAACATAGGTATCGCCGACTTTAACCAGAGGAGCATCGAAGGCGAACGACTCATCGACGATGTTCTTCAGGACGGAAGCCGGCACTTCATTACCGAAAAAGGCCGTTGCCACGACATACGCAATTTCCGGAAGCTTCATTTCCCCGATGTTATTGAAAAGGGCCCGGGGAATTGAGGGTATGGTTTCCGGCATATACAAGCCGCCGTCGGGGGCTACGCAACAGTTGACCGCATCGGCAAGTGAAACTGGATTGATTTTTGTCTTAGTGGATATAAACCGCATTGGTGTTTGTCTTGGTATATCAACTCAACAAATAACAGCAATTATTGGTTTGAGGAGAGAAATGATTAATAAACATTATACTCAAAAAAGGGACAGTTGAGCGTCGTTTTCCGGCTTTTTGGGTTTTCTGGGCGGCTCCTGATACCCGAATTCGGCATCGCTGGTCAGCAGAGGGCTCGTCTCGCCCGGTGCCGGTTCGGAAACGAACCAGTCGGGACACTCAAAGTCTTCCTCCATAGCGCTCATAGCATCGGCAGAGAACGGATCCTGACCGGCTTGCCCGGCCGGCTCCTCGTCGTTGATTCCGAAGAGACCGTCATCGTGAGGAAGATTCCGGCGGAGTGTTTCCTCAAGAGAGACCAGTTGCTCCCTAAGTTTTTTATTCGAGGCTCTCAGTCGCGCTATCTTTTCATCACGCTTGCGGATCACGTCTTCAACTTTATTCATCTGTTCCTGAATCTCGTTGATTCCGTCGGTCATGGCCCGTGCTTCCGCCAGCTCACGCTCGGCTTTCTCGCGGGCATCCTTTTCCTCACCGAAACGGGAATGAAGATCGTTGTACATACCCTGAACCGCCTCCTGCTGAGTGCGCATGTCGGCAGCCTCGGCCTCGGCCTTTTCGGCAGCCGCACGGGCATCGTTGACCTCCACCCACGCCTTGTCAAGTTCGGTCCGCAATTTCTCGACCTCGGCACCGGCGGCCTGCGCTTCCTCAAGCTGTGATTTGAGACTGGCGTTTTCAGACTTAAGTGCGTTCAACTCATTCTCCGAGACCATTGCAGGGTTTGACTCGGATTCGAGCCGTGCTTTCAGGGTCTCTATCTCCGCGGCCATTTCCTCGACAACTCCGGGCTGGAGATCGGCGACTTTCAGTTTATTCATCAGGCTGCGCTTCTCCAGATCGAGCTGCTCGCGCTCCGCATCGGCCGTTGCGAGCTGCGCCTCAAGATCCTTCACGCGGTCGGACAATGCGCGGTGACGGCGGTCTGCACTGAGTTTCTGTTCGCGCAAAGTGGTACGCTGCTGGTCGAGGCTCTCCATCTCCTTGCGTAGACGCTCACTCTCGGCATGAGCCGTATCGGCAGCGGACTTAAGACGTGCTTCGGCATATTGCTGTGCCTCAACCATGATCGAATCAAGATATCCTGCAATTCCCTTGTCCAGCCCCTCGGCAAGACGTCTGCTCTGAGCGGCGGGATCGACGCTGTTCTTCAGGAAATCGGGCAACGATTCGTTGAAAACCGCAACTGCATAGTCGAAAATTCTCGCTTTCTTATCCGGATCGATGACCGGACTTTCAGGCATGACAACCGAAATCGTCTCGGTCTGCGATTCCTGAGCCGGAGACTCTTCGGTTTCGTCGGTATGAGTCACAACGTCCTCGCCATCCGACATGTCGTTGAATTCTTCACCGTCGGCTTCAAAGCCAAAAACTTTCTTTATATTTGAGAGGAAACTCATGGAATTTCTGTATTAGAAGTTGATTCTGATGCATTAAACTCGGGCTTTACAACCGTGCCCAGACCGGACCGGCCGTTAATGGCTATTCCGACAGGATCATCGAATTCCACAACCCGGACAAACTCATCCTCATAGATTGCTTCCAGCCCGTTGAGATATTCATTGTCGATATATCCCTGCCCGCCTTCGGGATCGACCGTGAAATA
The DNA here is from genome assembly GCA_902471685.1 of uncultured Porphyromonadaceae bacterium. GTDB lineage: Bacteria > Bacteroidota > Bacteroidia > Bacteroidales > Muribaculaceae > CAG-873. The sequence continues at coordinate 9,240 of CABRLF010000011.1, read as the reverse complement.
TCCGACGCCGAACGACGTAAGGTTCTGGAAGAAATGAGTACCCTGACTCGGTTCTACGCGGTAGCCTTTGACAGCAGCTTCTACTATAAGACGGGCGGCCGATATATCAGCCCATTTCACCGGGATGCCGAGAGCAGGATCGGACGAACCCCAGCGCCCGGGACCAATGAGCACGTAGCCGCGTCCTTCTTTCTGGAAGCGGGCGTTTATATTGCGTATCACTTCGACGGTCTTCTGGTTATTCAAGGAATTGAACAACTCGGGACGCACGTATACGATAGTACGTACCCCCTCGATCATGCCGTTGCCGAGTGCGGTAGTGGTGCGTAGGATGAGTTCCTGATCGGAGCGGTCGAGGACTTCATCGCTGATAAGATTTTTCTTGTCGATGATAGGACGGATCTGCAGCCAGTAGAGGTGAGCCTTGATCCCGGCTGGAGTAGGTTTTACGAGGATATTGCCTGCAAACTCGATTTCCACAGGCCGCTGCATGGCTATCTGACCGTTTTTGAGCATGAAATCGAGTGCTTCGGCAAGCGGAAGAACCTTGTCGCGGAAAATATTGGCGAACGTCACTACACGCCGTCCGCGTCCATCCTCGTAATCGCGGAGGAACTGATTGATGTGATCATAAGTCGATACCATATAGCGCAGCGCGCCGGTACCGGCGAAGTCCTGAATGTTTTTCCTGACCAGATTCGAACCTTCGTCGAGCTGGATGGAAAAATTCTCCTTCATGTCCGGAGCGAGGGCAAAGAATCGTGTCTGAGTGTCGCGGAGAGCCAGATCGAGAGTGGAGGTCTGGAGAGTATGCTCCGGATGCAACGGCGAGAAACGCAGACCGCGTCCGCCGTCGACGATATACTTGCCGAGCCCGACGGCGATTTCGACTACGCCGTCTTCGGGCTGCTCATCGCCGAGCGGATAATAATTGAGCGAACGGCCTACACCGGAGAACGAGGGGAAATAATATCCGTTATGGTCTTCACCCACAACTTCCTGAATGATGACTGCCATCTTCTCCTGATCGATGACATTGCTCGTAGCCGTCATATAGCTTTTGCTCGCAGCATAGAACACCGAGGCATACACTCCCTTGATGGCATCGGTGAGCCATTTCAGGCGATCTTCGGTATTATCGCTGTAAGGAACCATATAAGTGGCATAAATGCCGGCGAACGGCTGATAGTGCGAGTCTTCGAGCAGGCTCGAGCTACGCACCGCAAGCGGACGGTCGACAACGTCGAAGAGCGCCACAAGATCCTCACGCACACGGGCCGGAAGCCTGGCGGCGAGAAATGCCTGCAGGATTTCCTCATCGGGAGTATCGCTCAGCGCAAGAGGATAGAGACCGTTTTCGGCCATGAACTCATCGAAAATATCCGTACAGAGCACAACTGTACGCGGTATAGATATCGTCAGACCGTTGAAATTATCGCATATGGGATTCTTCTTGATGATGCTGTCGACAAATGCGAGACCGCGGCCCTTGCCTCCGAGACTGCCCTGCCCGATTCGGGCGAAGTTTGAGTAATGGTCGAAGCGGTCTTTCTGGAAAACGGCAACGACACCGCGGTTCTTCATCTTGCGGTATTTAACAATCAGGTCGAAGAACAGCTGCTTTACCGCCGGAGCATCCTCGATATGCCGGAAGCGGTGACGCTTCACCACATCTGCGATAGGGAAGAGTGCGCGGGAATACAGCCATCGCGATATGTCATTACGCGAGGCATGGTATAGAAGCGACTCAGCCGGAATATCGAAAATCATCTTCTGAAGATCCTTCAGATTCCGGATCGTCATTATCGGCCGCAGATTGTGCGGATCGCGGATAATGAAGTCTCCGAACCCGAAGTTATTCATGATGGCATCGCCGAGGTCCACCGGGAGTTTCTTTGAGTTCTTGTCGATGAACACACCTCCGAAATTCTTCACGTCGGGAGCATTTGCGATCTCGGACGACTCGATGATAATAGGCAGATAAGGATCCTGCTCGCGGAAATACTGCGCCAGTCGCAGTCCGGCTTTACTGTCTTTCACGCCTTCACGCATGAAGCTGACATCGCTGATCACACCCAGCATCTTGCTTCCGTACTTGGAATACAGATTTACAGCTTCCTCAAAGTTGCGTGCAAGCATAACCTTTGGACGCCCGCGCATACGCAGCATCTGTTCATGCTGGTTGAGCGCTTCGGTAGAGAAGAGTTTCGACTGTTTGAGCAGGAATTTATAGATATGCGGAAGCACCGACGAATAGAACCGCACCGAGTCTTCGACGAGCAGAATAGCCTGGACTCCGACGTCGCTCACATCTTCGACGTTGAGTTTGTCCTCAAGGAGTTTGATAATGGCGAGCAGGAGATCCATGTTCCCCAGCCAGCTGAAGACGTAATCGACATTGGACAGATCTTCCATTGCCAGACGCCGGGACACTTCCTTGCTGAAAGGCGTGAGCACAACAAAAGGCACTGTCGGGAACCGCCGTTTCATTTCTGCCGCGCCGGTAAAAGTCTCCGACAACTCGCCGCCTGGCATCGCAATCACCAGGTCGAACGGCTTTATCGCCATGACATTCAGCGCCTCAGCCATTGTCGAAGCCCGCGACACACGTGGAGGAGAACTGAGGTTGAGCGATACATATTCGTTGTAAAGCTGCTCCTCGACGCGACCGTCCTCTTCCATCATGAAAGCATCGTATGGAGATGCGATAAGAAGCACATTGAACACACGGTGCTGCATGAGCGCCTGGAAGGACGTCTCCTTCAGATACATTCGGCTTAGAGCTTCCTCATTCATATGGCAAATTTAATAAAAAATTTTTACCTGCACGGTGTTTTTCACTTACTTTTTTGACGGTTGCGGAGATTATGCTATTTCCCGTAAAAAGCCAGCGGAGCGGAGGAGTTATAGAAACCGGGAGAAAGCAATTCGGGCAAAGTCGTGCCTGGATTTTCAGCCATATATGCTTCCACTATCCGATAGCCGATATACCTTCCTATCCTACCCGGGAACATAGCCTCGCCGCAGCGCACTGCAGGCGACGGCAAAACGAAACGGTCGCCTACAGATTCGGAAGTGTCGTAAAGCAGCTTCTCAGCCACGATACGGCTCCAGATATCGTTTTCATTTGCCTTTATCCACTGGTAGTCCTCAGTGTTATATCCGAGAGCCACAGCCTCGTCCGCGTCCGGGACAAGCTGCATTACAGCGTATGCGATCGCCCCGCGATACATCATCCTCGACAGGAGTGTGGCATCGGCTGCGTCGGCTTCGTAAGGATAAGATGTACCTACGAGAGATTCCGCAATGTCATAAGGCAAGCGCTCAGGACTTTTATCCATGCGTCTGTACACCGGCCAGCGACTGTAACCTTCGAACTCAGGCCCTAGATAGTGGTTGAGAGCGATAAGCATGACGCTGTCGACGAACAATATAGATTCACGCCGTCCCCAGACGACTGCGGCATAGCGTCGGTGAGGGAATTCGAGTTTTTGCTCTTTCGCCGCCCCGAGAATATTTCCGAGCACTTCCCTCAACGGTTCACGGGTCGGAAAAACAGAGTCTACGGGGGGAGTAAATCTTGCCACGGCCAACGAAGACGCCCAGTTCCCGATTATCTCAGGAGTGATTTTCACATCGGTGAGCGTCTGCATGAACGCCATGGTCTCAGGCAGATATTTTGCGAGTGCATCCGCTCTGTCGGCGGAATCCATAGCCGTCCACCGGTACATGAGCGAACTCAGATCGGCCACTTCAGCCGGCGGAAATGAATGTTGCTCTTTTCCGCCGCATGAAGTCTCCAATACAAGCAGGATGCAGACAGCCGTTTTTAGAATAATGCGGAGATATTTCATTTCGCCACTTCGTCAAGAATGGCTTTTTTGAATTTGGCGTGATCGCGCAAGTCGGGACGTCCGGCAGCTTTGCCCTTACGGTCTACAAGAATATAGAATGGTATTCCATCTACGTTGAACTGCTTGCGCAGGACGGCAATCTGGTCTTCGTCTACACGGTAGTGGATACCACGGATATTCTTAATCATCTTGAGATACTGGGCGGCCGGCGAGCTAACATCGGCAATATAGATCCAGACAATATCATCGCTGGCAAGATCGCCGTTCTTCTGAGGCTCGTTCTGAGCAATAGCACCCCGGCACGGACCGCACCAGGTATTCCACAGATCGACCATCACAACCTTTCCGCGATGCGGCGCAATGATAGCCTCAAGGAGTTTGTCGGCAGGCACATCGGGCGTCGGAGTGATCAGACTGTAGTCGAGTGATGCCAGCTTCGCTTTTGCAGCGACAGCCACAGCGGCAACTTCTTCTGCCAATGGTTCGGAAAGCGCACGAAGCGAATCAAGGACGGCAGGGTCGACCTCTCCCATTCTTTCAGCTTTCTCATAGGCCTGATTATAAAGTCCGATCATGTCGAGCAATCCGGTATCGACACCCGCTCTCTTCCAGAAGCCGTTTCTTGTCAGACCGTCAGCATCGCGGTAAAGCAGAATATCGGGGTCGCTGAAGTCTACCACTTCTGCCACGGCCCTGAAGTTCTCATCGGAAAGTACGACGGGAATCTCCTTGTCGAAGTCTTCGGGACGGCGGTCGTACAAATAAATATAGTTCGTGAGCAGTGTACCCTTTGCATTGACGGCCGCCAGAGCCGTTTCCATCCTGAGGCTGTTCATCAGCATCTGGCGGGTAGCGGCAGAGAGAGTCGCGTCGCACTCGATCGAGTCTTTAACTGCATTATATTGTTCCAGAAGATATTTGGTAAATTCATCGCCGTTCATGTGGTAGTCGCCGAATTCGCCCGTGTGGGTCTGGAGAACCTGCGACGAACGCCAGTTGCTTGTAATGGGGTATGACCCATTGGAGCAGTAACGGACCATATCGCCGAAGCCGCCATCCACCTCATCGCGTACCGCCATATTTCTCATTCCGGAAGAATGAGCGTTGATATAGAAGTCTACTGTCTCGCCCGGAGCGACATATGCGCTGCCGAACGACAGAGACATAGGCGAATTATAGATGAACAGACTCACGGGCACCGCAGTCGCTATTTTGACTTCTGCCACGCCGGTGGAATCAAGGATTGCAGGTTCATCGTCCTGCGACACGACCTGTCCGTGGGCCGAATCGTATCCCCATCCGATTTTGTTGCCCATATCGGGACGGTATCCCATTACGTGAAAACGGACTGTAGTTGTATCATACGCCAGTTTCACCTCCGGCAGCGTGGCATCGGGATCCGAGCCGGTAACCGATTTCGGAAGTCCGGCCATATATTTGTCCGGCGTTGCTGTACCTGTGAGGTCGATATCCCACAGAGCCCAACCGTCGGGAGTGTTTTCCGTAAAGTCGATGCTGCGAGCGTCGGCAGGAATGGGGGGACATGTCAAAGTAAATCTGATAACGCCCGACTCCGGCATCCATATCTGTTCGTCAGGAGTGATACTGTCGAATGAGGTCACCGGATACTGCACACCGTCGGCAACGATAGCGCTCGTACCGGCAATGCGCACCCACCAGTGGGGACGGAAATGTATCACGCCGTGAAGAACGGTAGCGGAATCGCTGAGTTCTATTTTTTCGAACGATAGATTTTCGGTATTGGCCACGCCGATAAACGGTTTATCGACCGTGCCTCGGTTGTCAAAGTCCGAACATGCCGATAGGAACAACACCAGAGCCGAAACGATAAGGAGCACCTGTTTTTTGATCATAATTACTCAGATTTAGGTTTAATGCAGTTTTTTCAGAGAAACCCGCCAATACATTCATGGAGGTCACTACTATCCGGCAAATATCGTCAGAATCTTCGACACCTGCAAAGTTTTCAGCAAAATAGTTCCTGACCGGGAAGACTGAAAAAACAAAATCGCTAATTTTACAGAAATCTGTCCGGATTACAGCATATTTTCCCTAACTTTGCAGAAGAAAACGAGAATTGCTATCAACAATATGAAAAAAGTATTGCTATTAGGCTCCGGAGCCCTGAAGATCGGGCAAGCCGGTGAATTCGACTACTCGGGTTCACAAGCCCTGAAAGCCTTGCGCGAAGAGGGTATTTCATCTGTTCTTATAAATCCGAATATCGCCACTATCCAGACCTCGGAAGGCGTAGCCGATCAGGTTTATTTCCTGCCGATCACGCCCTATTTCGTAGAAGAAGTCATCAAAAAAGAGAGACCGGACGGTATTCTCCTCGCCTTTGGAGGCCAGACGGCCCTCAACTGCGGTACAGAACTTTATCTCAGCGGCGTTCTGGACAAATATGGAGTGAAGGTGCTCGGCACTTCGGTTGAGGCCATCATGATCACCGAAGATCGCGACCTCTTTGTGAAGAAACTGGACGAAATCAACATCAAGACCCCCGTATCGCAGGCCGTGGAATCCATAGAGGATGCCGTAGAGGTTGCACACCGCATCGGTTTCCCTGTCATGGTCCGCTCGGGCTATGCTCTCGGCGGCCTCGGTTCCGGCATATGCACCAACGACGAGGAATTCCACAACCACTGCGAAAGCGCTCTCGCCTACTCGCGGCAGATTCTCGTTGAAGAATCGCTCAAAGGCTGGAAAGAAATCGAATTCGAAGTAATCCGTGATGCCAACGATCACTGCTTCACTGTCGTGCCGATGGAAAACTTCGACCCGTTGGGCATCCATACCGGCGAATCCATCGTTGTCGCACCTATCGTCTCGCTCACCAAGGAGCAGATCGAGATGCTTCAGGACATAGCCATCCGAGTTGTCCGTCATATCGGCATCGTAGGCGAATGCAACATCCAGTATGCCTTCAACGCCGAAACCAACGACTACCGCATCATCGAAATCAACGCGCGTCTGAGCCGCTCATCGGCACTGGCATCTAAGGCCTCCGGCTATCCTCTCGCTTTTGTCGCCGCAAAACTCGCTCTCGGCTATACCCTCGACCAGATCGGAGAGATGGGCACTCCCAACTCCGCCTATGTCGCTCCGTCGGTCGACTATATGATAGTAAAGATTCCTCGCTGGGACCTCTCGAAGTTTATCGGTGTGGACCGAGAAATCGGTTCATCAATGAAATCGGTAGGTGAAATCATGTCGATCGGCAAGTCGTTCGAGGAAATCATCCAGAAGGGCCTGCGCATGATCGGCCAGGGCATGCACGGCTTCGTCGGCAACAACGACATCCGCTTCGACGACCTCGACAATGCCCTCTCCCACCCCACCGACCTGCGTATCTTCGCAATAGCCCAGGCCCTTGAGGAAGGTTATACAATCGACCGTATTGTCGACCTCACAAAAATCGACCGCTGGTTTATCGAACGTCTCAACAATATCGTACAATATTCCCACGTTCTCAAAGGCTACAACAAAATCGAGGATCTCAACCGCGACGTACTGCGTGAGGCTAAACGCCTCGGTTTCTCCGACTTCCAGATCGCACGTCTTGTCGAAGCACCTGAGGGCACAATGGAGGCCGAAGTGCTTCGTGTCCGCGCCCACCGCAAGGCACTGGATGTAACGCCGAAGGTACAGCGAATCAATACTGTAGCATCGGAATATCCCGACCTGACCAACTATCTCTACGTCACCTACGGAGCCGAGGAACATGCCATTCCCTACGATCTCAATGCAGGCAACAATATAATTGTCCTTGGTTCGGGCGCTTACCGCATCGGTAGCTCCGTGGAGTTCGACTGGTGCTCTGTCAATGCGGCCACCACATGCCGCAAACTCGGCTACAAGGCCATCATGATCAACTACAACCCCGAGACCGTATCGACCGACTACGACATGTGCGACAGGCTCTATTTCGATGAACTGAGCTTCGAACGCGTGATGGATATCATCGAACTTGAGTCTCCGCGTGGTGTGATCGTCAGCGTAGGCGGACAGATTCCCAACAACCTCGCGATGAAACTGCACCGCCGCCATGTGCCTATTCTCGGAACTTCGCCCGTGTCTATCGACCGCGCCGAGAACCGTCACAAATTCTCGGCCATGCTCGATCAGCTGGGCATCGACCAGCCCCGCTGGAAAGAACTCACCACCTATGAGGATATCGACGGCTTCATCGCCGAAGTCGGCTTCCCTGTTCTGATCCGTCCGAGCTACGTTCTCTCCGGCGCCGCCATGAACGTATGCTACGATTACGAACAGATGCACCGCTTCCTCGGCCAGGCAGCCAAGGTATCGAAAGAATATCCCGTTGTAGTTTCCTCATTCCTCCAGAATGCAAAGGAAATCGAATTCGACGCTGTGGCACGAAACGGCGAGATTATCGAATACGCAATCTCGGAGCATGTGGAATATGCCGGCGTACACTCCGGTGACGCAACTCTCGTTTTCCCGGCCCAGAAGATATATATGGCTACAGCGCGCCGCATCAAGCGCATCAGCGCACGTATCGCCCGCGAGCTCAACATATCAGGTCCGTTCAACATCCAGTATCTTGCCAAGGACAATGACGTGAAGGTTATTGAATGCAACCTCCGCGCTTCCCGTTCGTTCCCCTTCGTCAGCAAGGTTCTCAAACATAACTTCATCAACACAGCCACACGCATCATGCTCGGCGAGAAAGTCGAACCCATCAATTCCTCGACTTTCGATATCGATTATATCGGCGTTAAGGCATCGCAGTTCTCGTTCGCCCGCCTCCACAAAGCCGACCCGGTTCTCGGCGTCGATATGTCGTCGACCGGCGAAGTAGGATGTCTCGGCCATGACTTCGACGAAGCCCTCATCAATGCGCTTATCTCGGTAGGACACCACGTTCCCGAGAAAGCCATTCTCGTCAGCTCCGGCGACGTGCGCGGTAAAGTCGACATGCTCGACGCCTGCCATGCCCTGTTCAAGCACGGCTACAAAATCTACGCGACAGAAGGAACCGCAAAGTTCCTCAACAACAACGGCATCGATGCTCAGGCTGTATGCTGGCCCGACGAGGAAGGGGAGAATGTACTCGACCTCATCGCCAGCCACACCGTCGATCTGGTGATCAACATTCCCAAGAACCACACCAAACGCGAGCTTACGAACGGCTACCGTATCCGCCGCTGGGCAATCGACCACAACATTCCTTTGCTCACCAACGCGCGTCTCGCCGGAGCCTATGTCAAAGCGTTCACGTCCAAGCCCGTGGAAAGCATTTCCATCACCCCCTGGAAAGAATACTGATCACGTTTTAACTAATATGTCAGAAGGCAATCACCGCGCGGTGATTGCCTTCTGATTTTTATAACGGCTTATG
>CABRLF010000010.1 GCA_902471685.1 uncultured Porphyromonadaceae bacterium | reverse complement strand
CTCTTCCGATCTGGAATCAAGAAGCTTCCGCACGCGGTCATACCACTCCCCGACGCCGGGATCGGCATCGCGGGCTGCGGCAGGACTGGTGGGGAGAGAGTCTTTCATTTTATCCTGATTATTTCTTCGGGCACATGTACTGGCCTTTGCCGTCGGTGGCTTTGCCGTAGCGGACGGAATGGCGCGGACAGATATGATAGCAGCGGAGACATCCGGCACAGGCACTCCCCCACTCCGGCCGCCCGTTTTCCATGGTGATATTCGCCATGGGGCATGTGCGGGCGCATGTGCCGCAGCCTGTGCAGCCGTCATCGGCATGAAACGGACGGGGCGACATGGCATGGCGTACGAACCACGGATAAATCACGGCCGACTTGAACCAAGAGAAACTCTTGCGGACGAGTATGTCGCCCGCGGTATTCTTTTCAATCGCTTCGGCAATCCGGGCGACAGCGTCCGGCGCCTGTGCGAGTTTTTCGGCAGCCACATCCGCCGGATCGACATCGAAGCCCTTCATAAGGGTATATGTGTTCGGCATCACCACGGCATAGGCCGAGCCGGCGGTCAGGCCACGGCGGCGCATGAGGCTACGCCACCGGCGCTCTATCAGGCCCACGTCGTCGCCGCAGGTGGTGAGCATATAGTGTCTGGCGCGCATGAATCCCTGGCCGAACAGCGCGCGCTTCATGATCTCTGCCACAACGGGCGGAATACCCCATGAATATGTGGGGAACGCCCAGATCACACGCCGGTCGCGGGTGTCGAACGCTGCGCCGTCGGGATTTCTCAATTCGTCGGGCGTGAAGGCCCGGACGTCGGAATCTCCTAAACGGGCGCCGAGCATTTCCGCAACATAACGGGTATTGCCGGTGCCTGAAAAATAGAGTATCATCTGCGCTTCGGTCCCTTGGGATTATGGGGCTTCGGCTGCCCGGCGATGGTCACCTGTGTGGCGCCGAAACCGTACTCACGGAATGACGCATCCTGTACGTCATGGCCTTTGAAGCGGTGTGTCAGTTCTTTCATAAGAGCCTGACGGAGCACACCCTCACCCTTACCGTGGATAAAGACGATTTTCGTGCCGGGATGGCGCAGATTCTGCTGCATCACCTCGGTGAAGCGGTCGATCTGGAGGTTGAGGATATCTGCAGCCGAGAGGCCGGCGGTGGAATCAAGCAGCTCCGATGCGTGAAGGTCGACCACTATCGGCGATGCGGACGGCTTCGAGGACTTCGACACCGGCGTATGGGTCCGCTTCGGCTCCGGAGCGGACTGTACCTTGATTTTCTCTTCGATTACTGCCTGCGCGTCGCTTTGGATGCGGTCGTTGATATTGATATCAAAGGCGATGACAGGACTCTCGAAGTATGGATTGGGACGGAAGCAGTGTAGCTTGGCGAATTTGGTGGTATCGACCCTGAACTCCACATCACCCGGGAATTTGCCTTCGAAAGCACGATCGCGCTTGTAGGCTATATACTCGAATCTCAGACGGTCGAAACCGGCGAGATCGGCCTGCTCGAGCGAGAAAGCGTATTCCTGAATATTGGGCTCTATCACACCGTCGTAGCGGAGAGTCCACTCGTTTTCATCCTTGCCGCGGGTCATCACGGCGGCAAAGACGTAGTAATTCGAATCGTTGACGATATATGCGTCGAATCCGGACTGAGACAGCGCCTTGATTTCAGTAGGCTCGAAGCCTAACACTATATTCAGGACATTGCCTCCGGCAGTCTCGATCACGGGGAGCTGAGTGAGGTCATCGTCAGCCGCCTTTTTCGACGTTGCCTGAGCGGCTTTGGTTTTGGCCGCATCGGCAGCTTTCGGTTCGGGAACGGGACCTGTGCCGAACACAAAGCTCGTGCCCACGACAACGCACTCGCGGAGTGGCATCGGCGTTTCGAAGCCGTCCTCGTCCATCACATAAGCCGTGCCGTCGACGATTCTTGTCACCTTTCCGCCGCCCACATCATTCAGGAAGCGGACTGTATCTCCTATTTTAGCACTCATAGCGGATCAGGATAAGAAAACGGAATAATAGATGCATGTGCCGACAGCCACGAAGAGCAGCGAATCGATGCGGTCGAGAATACCGCCATGACCGGGAATGAGGTTGCCGGAGTCCTTGATATGGTTGGTGCGCTTCATCATCGACTCGAAAAGATCGCCCCACGTGCTGAGGATGCAGACAAGCACTCCAAGACCGATCCATGCGCCGAGGCTCAGCGGCACTTCGGGGAAGAGGTAGAACGATCCGACGCCCATCAGGATATCGCATGCAAGACCTCCGAAGAAGCCTTCCCACGATTTCTTGGGCGAAAGGCGCTCGAAAAGCCTGCGACGGCCACAGAGCGAGCCGACACAGAAAGCGCCGGTATCATTGAGCCATATCATTATAAACATGACCAGAACGACGGCGTGGCCGGAAGTCATGGTATAAAGATTCGTCATGCATGCCAGCGGGACGGCGATATACAGCCATGCGAGCACCGACCATGCCACCGACGCGAATGCCGACGGACTCTTGTCATATAGACCGAGAGTGAAACGCACGAGAGTAGCCACGGCAATGATTCCTATCATAGTCATCACCAGCCAGTCGGGCAGGATGCTCACAGCCGTGAAATTGACGACTGCAAGGGCGACAACGACATCGAACACGCGCCAAATCCATTCGGCCCAGCCTTTCGGACGGCCGGAATCGAGTATTTTCTCAAATTCCACTACCGCAAGAACGGCAAACAGCGAAGCCAGAGCATAGAACCACGGCGTCCCTGCAAAAATTGCTCCGATAATGAGAGCTACATATACAATTCCGCTCACCGAGCGAAGCAATAATTTATTCATGGTTTAAAATTTTGAGTACCAAAGCATATCGAAACAATCCCAGTAGAATTTCTCCGACGAGGGATGTCGGCGGATACGGTCGGCGAGCGTGAAAACGAGGCGGATACACATGCGCAGAGGCATGTTTACGCCGACCATGGCCTGCTCCAGGAACGGCCGCACAGTCTCGTAGAAATCGAGGGCATCCTTATCGCGACCTCCGGTCTTCATGACGGAGGTCATATAGGCGAATGTCACCACGGCGCAGCGCGTCGGCATCGCCATGAGTTCATCCATGCTCTTATACGACTTCACGGCCGAAACAACCTCCTGAAAAGCTTCGGTAGCGAAATATGCCTCTACAAGCGAGCAGAAGAGTTCCGGCTTCATAGTCGCCACGTCTTCCAGCCGCGTCGTGAGCGCAATCAAAGAATGATACGACACGCTTTCGGCCAGAGTCGAGAGCAAACCGCCCGTTTCCTCGTTTTTCAGTGCGTCGGCACCCTTTTCGGCTATAAACGCGTCGATATATTTTCCGATATCGCTGAGGTTGCACCGCAGCAGCTGCATCAGCGCCTGAAGATCTCCCGGATTGCTCTCAAGGAATCTTTTTATCATCGAGATAGCGGACGCCGGCATCTCGGCGGCGACAAGCAAGGCCACCTGCATGTCGGTGAATGCAAAGCGCGACGGGTCGTTTTTCTTACATTCCTCCAGAAGATTATACGTCTCCTTGTGCAGATATGGAGCGAAGAGATATGCGTCGTTCGCCAGTACAAGAATGGCGTCGGCATCATCGGCCGCAAGCGATGTGGCGTAGTCGAATGTCGACCGCGCCTCTTCCTCTTTGCCGCCGCGGGCCTGGGCCTTGAAAAGCATCTCCCAGTATCCCACCGAGAAAGGTTCCGACTCAATCAGCTCCTCGGCCGCCATTTCCATCGTGGCATTATCAAGGTTGGCATCGGCTTCGCGCACAAGTTCATACATCAGAATCGGAGGATTATCTGTCATGGCACGCAGACGGTCGAGATTCCTCACCACCCAGGGATAACAGTGCAGATCGAAAGCAAGATCCACGAAGCGCACCATTTCCTCGTCGTTGAAACGGTCGTACTGGGTTATGAGGAATTCCAGCGCCTCCTCGGCATTTTCCGGAGGATTGACAGCCAGTCGCGCTATGTCGTAAAGCGGAGAAAACGAGTCGGCGTTGTCGTCGAGGAACGCTCCGGCAGCCGGCGACGGCTCATCGCTGTCATCGATAGACGTATCGAGATACAGCAGACAGCGCCGCTCCATCAGCGCCTGACTCTCGGGATAGAGCCGGGCACCGCAGAAGAGGACTTCTGTCTGCACATAGTCATCATTTAAGTCGCCTGCATAGTCGTAGATCTCCACAAGCTCGTCCTCGTCGAAAAAACGCTCGAGGACAGGCTTGGAAAGCGACTCACGGAAACGACGGTACAGTTCTTCGCGCGGATTCAGCTCTTCACTCATCCTTTCTTCTGAACCTTTTCCCAGGTATCTTTCAGGGCGATAGTACGGTTGAATACAGGATGTTCCGGAGTCGAATCATAGTCCGGTGTGAAGTATCCCACACGCTGGAACTGGAATTTGGCACCCTGCGAGGCATTCTGCATCACGAAAGGCTCCAGTTTCGCTCCGGTGACAACGCGGAGAGACTCGGGATTGAGCATCTCGCGGAAGTCGCGCTCGGTATCGGCAGCAGGATTCTCGACATCGAAAAGACGGTCATAGAGACGCACTTCGGCATCCACGGCATGAGCCGCCGATACCCAGTGGAGCGTGCCTTTCACCTTGCGGTTGGCTCCGGGCATGCCGCTGAGAGTCTCGGGATCGTACGAGCAACGCAGCTCGGTGATATTGCCGTCGGCATCCTTTATAACCTCATCGCACTTGATAATGTAAGCGCCCTTGAGACGGACTTCCGCACCGGGAGCGAGACGGAAGAATTTCTTGGGAGGATTCTCCATGAAGTCTTCACGCTCGATGTAAATCTCGCGGCTGAACGGCATCTCGTGAACGCCGCTTTCCGGATCCTCGGGATTATTCTCCATGGTGACTGTCTCGACTTTATCCTCGGGATAGTTGGTTATGACCACTTTAAGAGGATTGATTACAGCCATCACGCGGGTGGCGATACGGTTGAGATCGTCACGCACGGCGTGCTCGAGGAGGCTGACGCTGTTCAGCGCCTCGTATTTGGTATATCCGATAGTGTCGATGAAGTTGCGGATTGAAGCGGGAGTATAACCGCGGCGGCGCATACCCGAGATAGTCGGCATTCGGGGATCGTCCCATCCGGCAACAAGACCTTCCTTGACAAGCTGGAGAAGCTTGCGCTTGCTCATCACGGTATAGGTGAGGTTGAGACGGTTGAACTCAATCTGGCGCGGGCAGTAGCTCTCGTCGGCAAGTTCCTTGACGAAGTACTCGTAGAGAGGACGGTGAGGCACGAATTCCAGCGTGCATATCGAGTGGGTGACACCCTCGAAATAGTCGCTCTGGCCATGTGCGAAATCGTACATGGGATATACTTTCCACTTTGTGCCGGTGCGGTGATGGGGAGTCTTGATGATACGGTACATGATCGGGTCGCGGAAGTGCATGTTCGAGGACGCCATATCTATTTTGGCGCGGAGCACACGGCTGCCCTCCTCGAATTCACCCGCATTCATACGCATAAAGAGGTCGAGGTTTTCCTCGGGAGTACGGTTGCGGTAAGGACTTGCCTCGCCGGGAGTGGTGGGAGTACCTTTCTGACGTGCGATCTCCTCGCTGCTCTGGTCGTCGACATAAGCCTTGCCTTCCTTTATAAGACGTACAGCCAGATCAAAGAGCTGGGGGAAATAATCCGAAGCGTAGTATTCACGGTCGCCCCAGTCAAAGCCGAGCCAGTGGATGTCCTCGCGGATAGAGTCGACATATTCCACGTCTTCCTTAACGGGGTTTGTATCGTCGAAGCGGAGATTACATGTTCCGCCGAATTTTTCAGCCACACCGAAGTCCATGCATATCGCCTTAGCGTGGCCTATATGGAGATAGCCGTTTGGTTCGGGCGGGAAACGGGTGTTAAGACGTCCGCCATTCTTACCCGCCTTGAGATCGGCAAGCACTTCTTCTTCCACGAAGTTCAGTCCGCGGTTCTCGCTGCCTTCGGTGCTTTCTTTTATTTCTTCCATTGTAGTATAGTGTTTCGATATTTTTGACAGTTTAATTATTTTCTCCGAGACGCTTGCGGTAGAATACGAAATCGCGTCCGAGATATTTCTCGCGCACGACGGGATTGGATGCCAGTTCCTCCGAAGTGCCGTGGAAAAGGATTCGGCCTTCGAAGAGAAGATATGCGCGGTCGGTGATTCGCAGGGTTTCCTGCGCGTTATGGTCGGTGATGAGAATACCGATGTTCTTGTCTTTCAGTTTGTACACAATCGACTGGATATCTTCCACAGCGATAGGATCGACACCGGCGAAGGGCTCGTCGAGCATGATGAATCGCGGATTGATAGCCAGACATCTCGCAATCTCGGTGCGTCGGCGTTCGCCGCCGGACAGCTGATCTCCAAGGTTCTTGCGTACCTTCTGAAGCCTGAACTCCGCAATGAGGCTCTCAAGCTTATCCTGCTGTTCCTCTTTTGTCATCTGGGTCATCTCCAGTACCGACCGGATATTGTCTTCCACACTCATTTTACGGAACACGGAAGCTTCCTGGGCAAGATATCCGATGCCGTTCTGCGCACGTTTATAGACCGGGAATCCGGTGATATTCATGTCGTTGAGAAAAATCTGACCCTCGTTAGGCTCGATCAGGCCGGTAGTCATGTAGAATGTAGTCGTCTTGCCGGCTCCGTTAGGGCCAAGAAGTCCCACGATCTCGCCCTGTGTGACCTCAATCGACACATGATTCACCACGGTACGTTTTCCGTACTTCTTTACGAGATTATCGGTGCTCAGACGGCTCTTTTCTTCCACAGTCTCCGACACTTCGGTCACTGTCTCGCCATCGGGTTCGATTTCAGTCTCAACCGACTCGACGATTTCCTCAACCGGAGGCTCGGGCGCACCGAACGGATTCGGCACCTCACGCGATGCCTCTTCGTTCTTCTTGAATTTCGACAAAAGTCCCATCAGCAGGAAGTGGTAAGCCCGCGCACATGTCCGTGACGCAGGCGGCTTTCGATATAATCGGTTAACAAATTGATTGCAACGGTATTGCTGCCTCCCTGAGGTATAATCAGATCAGCGAATCGCTTGCAAGGCTCGATATACTGCATATGCATCGGCTTGAGTACATCCTGATAGCGGTCGATCACCATCTGCGGAGGGCGCCCGCGCTCGATACAGTCGCGGGCGATAACACGGATAAGACGGTCGTCGGCATCAGCATCCACAAAAACCTTGATATCAAGCATATTTCTCAGTTCAGGGTCGGTAAGCACAAGAATGCCTTCCACAATCACAACATCAGCAGGAGAAATCTCGACGGTCTCTATCTGACGTGTACATGTGAGATAAGAATATGTCGGCATCTGGATTGTCTTACCTTCCTTGAGTTCCTTGAGATGCTTCACCAGAAGCGACCATTCGATAGACGCAGGCTCGTCGAAATTGATTTTCGACCGCTCCTCGGGCGGGATGTGGCTCGAATCCTTATAATAAGAATCCTGAGGCATCACAGCCACCTCTCCAGCGGGCAGACTGTTGATAATTTTGTTCACGACGGTGGTCTTGCCTGACCCGGTACCGCCGGCAATGCCTATCACTAACATATTCTGTCGTTTCGTTCGATTTTTATACCTGAAACTGTGCTTCCGGTTTCAAAGGCACGAAGTTACACATTTTTGAGCAAACAGCCAAATTTTTCGCAGAGGCCGACCCGGGATTTATCTTCTGTCTACGACGGTCTTGTTCCGGAATCAGAGCATAATAACGAAGTTCACTGAGGGGACAAATAATCATCCATTTTTCGGATGCGCTATAGAAAAAGAATGCCAGATATCGGTTTTGTCCTTAAATTTATCGATAATGCACAGAAAATTCGACACATCCTCCGTATCTTTGCACTACATTTATCATGCATATGCTTTCGGAATTAAAGAATTATATATCGGAACGTCTCCCTGCCGCATTCGGCCGGGCTTCGGTCTTCGCATGGCTTACAGTATTTCCAGTCTTATCTCCGGCAGACAGTATATTGCCATCCGTACGCTTCATCACACCGTCTATCGTCAGAATCCAGTGGCATCCGGAAGGACGAATCGCAGACAATGGAACAGGAATCTGTGTCTACGACACCTCCTGCGATGTCCTACACGACACTAAAAATACCGGAAACACGACTGTCTATACTACCGACGAACTTACCGTGACAGTGGACAGGAACACCTCCGCCGTACGCTTCTCGGACACACGTACGGGCAACATTCTGCTGGAGGAAAATCCATATTCACCCCGCTCACATACCAAAGTGGCAAGGGAATCTCTGGTCTACGACGATTCTTCGGCAAGAATCGAAGATACTGCAAACGGAAAAGTGACAGTCAAAGATATCGTACGCCGTGATACGACAGGAACATCCGACAGTTTCAGAATCAACTATATTATGTCGGCCGATCAGGGAATCTACGGACTTGGCGCCCATATGGAAGACTACATGAACCTGCTGGGTAAGACTCTGTACCTTACGCAGCATAATCTGAAAGTCGCGGTTCCGGTAATTGTTTCCACTCTCGGATACGGAGTCCTTTTCGATGCCGGATGCGCCATGAAATTCAGCTCCGGAGAAATGCCCGGTTCGGAATATTATTCCGCATCAATCGAACTCGATGCGGCAAAGGAAATCGACTATTATTTCATCAAAGGCGACAGAATGGAAGATGTCGTCGCCGGATACCGTTTTCTAACAGGTGCGGTATCGATGATGCCGAGATACCTGTTCGGCTATATTCAGTCGAAGGAACGCTATACGTCGTCCGATGACATTATCAGCACTCTGCGCGAGATGCGCCGCCGACACGTCCCGGTCGACATGATTGTGCAGGACTGGAATTACTGGCCTCAGGGTTGGGGATATATGAAGATGGACAAGCGGTATTATCCGGATCCGGCCGCATTGGCTGATTCTGTACACGCATTGAATGCGAAACTGATGGTGAGCATATGGCCCAATCCTCAGAACTGCCCCCAGGAGAAGGATTTCCGAAATAAGGGTTTCATGCTTGAGAATTCGGTATACGACGCTTTCAGCAGCAGTGCCAGACGCCTGTACTGGGAGTATGCCGACAATGAATTCTTCTCAAAAGGATTCGACGCCTGGTGGTGCGACAGCAGCGAACCGCTTGACGGAGACTGGAACTCGATGCCTGACCCTATAGACGGACGTCCTTATTGCTACGACGATCATGAACGGCGATGGAATCTGAACAAAGAGGTCCTCGCAACCACTCTGGGCGCGGAACGAAGCTCGCTGTATTCGCTATATCATTCCATGGGAATATACGAAAACCAGCGCGCAACCGGTTCCGGGAAACGAGTCGTCAACCTGACACGGTCCGGATACG
Source organism: uncultured Porphyromonadaceae bacterium (assembly GCA_902471685.1). GTDB lineage: Bacteria > Bacteroidota > Bacteroidia > Bacteroidales > Muribaculaceae > CAG-873. The sequence goes on along the minus strand of CABRLF010000010.1, from coordinate 21,619 downwards.
CCGGGCAGCAGCGCTACGGAACTATCGTATGGAACGGAGATCAGTCGGCAAGCTGGGACTCTTTCCGGCGGCAGATTCCTTCCGGACTCAACTATATGGCTACAGGGAATCCATACTGGACTGTCGACATAGGATGCTTCTTTACCGGGACGGACAACCGCTGGTTCCGCAAAGGTGAATTTCCGGGAGGTGTGGCGGACAGTAACTATCGCGAATTCTATACCCGCATGTTGCAGTGGGCAACTTTTCTGCCCGTCATGCGCAGTCATGGCACCGACACCCCGCGCGAGATCTGGAATTTTGGCGAACCCGGAACCCCGCACTACGATGCTATCCTGAAAATGATCACTCTGAGATATCGTCTGAATCCCTATATCTACAGTATGGCGGCAGCCCAGAGCCGGGGAGGCTTCTCTATGGCCCGTATGCTGCCGTTCGACTTCCCTGACGACAGAAATATCCGCGATATAAAGGACGAATACATGTTCGGCGACATACTTGTGTGTCCGGTCACATCGCAGGGAGTCGCGTCCAGACGTGTATATCTTCCGAAAGACGATGAAAATACGCTCTGGATTGATTTCTGGACGGGAGAGACCCATGTCGGCGGGAAGTGGATTGACGCGGTTGCGCCACTCGACAGAATACCGCTCTTTGTCCGCGGAGGAAGCATTATAGCCACTGCGGACACTCCAGTGGAGTATACTGCGGCTCTGGACGGAAAACCGGTGACTCTGAATATTTTCCCCGGTCAGGACTCCGCCTTCGTCCTTTATGATGACGAAGGCGATGGCTACGGTTATGAATCCGGAGAATCTGTCATGATCCCGTTTAGCTGGAACGACTCCGACCGACTGCTCACAATCGACAACCAGACTGGCTCATATCCCGCTGCGCCCAATTCCCGAAAATTCATAATCAAGGTCGGGAACAAAACAAAAGACATAACCTACCACGGAAAAAGCGTCAAAGTCAGGCTATGATTCCTGCGCACATGCCGAATCGATATTATCCTGAACATCCTGCCGATAAATATCCGCTTGAATAAGCGTCACTAATTGAATAAACCTCACAATCCTTAACATGACTAATGAAACCGATTAAAAAGACAGCCCTGACCCTTTTATTCGCCATCGCATCACTCGGCCATGCATCCGCAGAGGACGACATGCCGCTTCCGGAGGGTCCGTACCAACCCACCTGGGAAAGCCTGATGAATTACGATTGTCCTGACTGGTTCCGCGACGCGAAATTCGGAATCTGGGCACACTGGGGCCCGCAGTGTGTCGAGGAAAGCGGTGACTGGAACGCCCGTTCGATATATATCGAAGGCTCCAAGCAATATAAGGAACATATCAGCAACTACGGCCATCCGTCTGAATACGGTTTCAAAGACGTCCTCCCCGATTTCAAGGCCGAAAACTGGGATCCCGACTCCCTGCTTAGATTTTATAAATCGGTAGGCGCGAAGTATTTCATGGTTCTCGGCAACCACCACGATAACTTTGACCTATGGGACAGCCGCTACCAGCCCTGGAACTCGAAAAACATCGGTCCGCACCGCGACATTCTCGGTGAATGGGCTGAAGCAGCCAAGAAAGTAGGACTGCCCTTAGGTGTGAGTCTCCATGCCGACCACGCGTGGACATGGTACGAACCATCGCGACGCTACGACCGCAGCGGCAAGAATATGGGTGTCCGATACGACGGATGGCTCACTAAAGAAGATGGAAAAGGCAAATGGTGGGAAGGTCTCGATCCGCAGGACCTGTACGCGCAGAACCATCCTCTGAGCGATGGAACATGGGCCGACGGTATGATCCACCGCCAGTGGGCCTGGCAAAACGGAGCCAATATCCCATCGGCGGAGTTCAGGACAAATTTCCTCAACCGCACTCTGGACGTAATCGACAGATATAACCCCGACATGCTGTATTTTGATGTGACCGTCGCCCCGTTCTATAACGTCGATGACACCGGACAGAAGATCGCAGCATCGCTCTACAATCATTCTCTGAAAATGAACAACGGACGTCAGCGGGGAGTCATGACGGGCAAAATTCTGCCTGACTCTCTGAAAAAGGCTCTGACATGGGACGTGGAACGAGGCGCTCCGAACGAGCTTATACCCCTCCCCTGGCAGACCTGCACATGTATCGGCGGCTGGCACTACGATCATGACATCTATGAGAACAACTGGTATAAATCTGCCGCACAGGTTGCCCGCATGCTCTTCGACGTTGTAAGCAAAAACGGCAATCTGCTCCTGAGCGTTCCTCTGCGTGCCGACGGCACTTTCGACGAAAAGGAATATGCGATTCTGCTCGAACTGCGCCAATGGATGAAAACAAACGGCGAAGCAATCTACGGCACACGCCCGTGGTCTGTCTTCGGCGAAGGTCCAATCGCCGATTCCGACATCGCCATCAACGCACAGGGCTTCAACGAAGGATCATATATGAATCCGTCATCGGAAGAAATCCGATTCACCCAGACTCCGAAATATCTCTACGCGGCTGCTCTAAAATGGCCTGAGGCCGACCAGCCGCAGATAATTGTTATCAAATCACTCGGAACCGATGCCGGACTGTACAAGAAGACAATCGGCAGAGTCGAACTCCTCGGATATGGCAAGGTCCCGTTCAGACGTACCGCCGAAGGGCTGATAATCGACATCCCCGCACCGCACGAAGACCGGATCGCACCGGTTTTCCGCATAAAGAAATAAAAAAAGGAGCGTGCCTCGGAGAGAGACTCGCTCCAATTATATGGAGACAGGAGAATGTTATGAATTCTGGGGTTTCTCAGCTTTCTGAGCCTTACGCTCAGCGCGGGTACTTTTGTCGTGCTTACCGTTGCGGATCATTTTGTGGTGACCGCCACGGTGAGCCTGCGCAAAGCGGTGATCCTTGCCGCCGCGATGCTGACCGTTGAGATAGAAGTTTTCAAGGAATGCCACATACTGCTCGGGAGTAAGGATAGCCTTTACATCCTCAAGATATTTCTTCTTGGATTCGGTACGGGCCTTGAGCATATCGCGGTTGCGTTCTTTTTTCTGGGCCTTTGCGGCTTCGCGCTCGGCCTTACGCTTGGAAGCGGTATTCTTGTTGAGTTCGTCGAGCTTGGCACGCTGGGCGTCGGAGATACTAAGTCCGGCGAATGGATCGACGGCCTTGTCGCGTTTATTCTTTTTGTCCTTCTTATCTACGGAAGCAATACGCTCTTTTTCCTGTGCATTCTGTGCAAAGGTGCTTACGGATGCCGATGCGGCGAAGATAGCCACGAGGGCAAGTGTAAAGAGTTTCTTTTTCATGTTGTTTCGTTTACTAAAGGGATGTTTTCAGATTGTATGACTATTATCGGTTCTTTTGCCTCTTTGACACGAAAAAGCGTCATTCGTTACATCGGATACTCGATTTTAACTGATATTTAACCAAATCGCAACCGTACCGATAATAAATGTAAACAAAAACACGACCGGATCCCCGGTTAGGGACGGCCGTGCATGTGCTTTTGACGAGAATAGTTACTTCTTGCAACCGTGATGACGGCAGCAGAAATGCGAAGCTGCTGATGCGATGAAAAGAAGTCCGAGTGCTGCGATCACCAGATGATGTACGCGTTCGCGGCGACGGCCGTCTCGGATCTGTTCTTCTACTTTGTGGAGTTCTTCAACCTCGCGATCTTCTCTGTTCTTAATAAGTGCCATTGTTTCAGTAGTTTTTTAGATTGTTATTTAACCAAACAACGTCCTGAATCGGCAAATTGTTCAGAAGGGGTATCCGATCGCGAGATGGAAGGCGAGCGATTTTCCGAAACTCTTCATGTTGTAGTAACCGCCGTGGCCTGTATCATACGGCGCATGAATGCCTATGCCGAGGTCACCGCGGATGACAAGCATCGATATATCGACTCTCAGTCCGACACCTGTACCCAAGGCAAGGTCGCGCAGGAAGGTCTTGCCGCGCAATGTACCACCGGGGCGCATCGCGTCCTTTTTGAGCAGCCATACATTTCCCGCGTCAAGGAACAAAGCACCGTGCAGAATACCCGCTATCGGGAAGCGGTATTCCACATTTGCCTCGAATTTGAACGTTCCAGTACGGTCGAAATTATCCTCCGGCTGGCCTTCGGGGGCACGATAGCTGCCGGGGCCTATCGACCGTACAGTGAAAGCCCGCACGGAATTGGCACCACCGACATAGAACTGCTCGGCGTAGGGCACCTGCGACGCATTTCCGTAGGCATGCGCGGCCCCGCAGGCCACCCGTGTCACCAGCCAGTTATCGCCGTAAAACAGCCGGCGTCCGTAGACGAGCTGTATCTGGCCCTTGACAAACTGCGAGAACGGCGTGCCGAAAAGCTTTTTCTCACCTTTCTTTCCTGCCGCGCTGTAGATCGCCCAGAATACATTGCCCGCTTCCTGAAGTGTGAACTGAACGTTGATTGTATTGTCGGGATTGAGCTGACGGTCGTAGGTGTAGGTATACTGCATCTGCGGGATAAACTGACTACGGAACGACTGTGCCACAGCAGGATTGGCATTCATAATTGAATCGAAAACTGCCGTGGTGTGCATAAGATTGGTATACGTGAGCTTGAACGGCGTAAACGAATTCTGCACGTGCCGCCGCAAACGCCAGTCATAGGTAACAGCAGCATTGAACTGCGCCATCTTGAAATAATGAGGGCGGTTCAGAAGGTCGGCGTTGAGCGTGAACCGCGTCCAGTTGAGCTGATAGCGGCTGCGGGGAATAAAGCGCGGCGCTAAAAGACGCGGAAAGGCGAGTGAGCCGGTCAGTCCAACCTCATAGGAATTGAACAGCGAACTGCGGCCGGAACCGGTCTGCCATTCATAGGTGCCGGTGAGCTTTACGGACAGCTGCTCGCCGCCGCCGAAAATGTTCTTGTTGGTCACGCCGAAAGTAAGACCCGGGCCGATATAGCTGTTCGACTTGGACGATGCGTTAACCTCAAGAGATGTCTCGATCGGAGAATCAAACTTGGCGTATATATCCACATTCAGTTCCCGTGCAGCGATTGATGAGGAATCTGGCACAGCCTCTATGCTGATATTATTGAATATTCCAAGTCGCGACAGATATGTCTGGGTACGGTCCATATTGCGGACGGAGAATATCCTCCCCTTCCGGAATGCGATACACTCCTCTATTGTTTTAGTCCGCAACCTCGACGGCATCATCTGTATCAGAGTGCCGTTGCGAAGACTAATAGTATCGGCATATCCTCCGCCCTGATTGCGATCGACGCGCATAGTGATTTTGCCGGTTCTGTACTGTCCGAGAGCGAATTCCGGCACATTCGACGCAAGCATCATCTTGAGAGCTATATGCCCCCGCCGCTGCAGACTGTCGGCAAGATATTCTATATACTCAGGCCGGAAGAAGAAATATCCGCGGTTGCGCAGAGAGTTGGTGATTCGCGTGCGGGATGCCGACAAGGAATCGGTCGAAAAACGCGGATTCTTCATTGTAAGATATGAATCGGTGCTTACGAGAGAATCGATAAGCGAATTGATTCTTGTCGTATCAGGCAACGTTATGACTGTGTCGATGGGATAGCCCGGGCCCGGTTCGATTTTGTAGAGGATTTTGGCTTTCCTGCGGTTGCGCGGATGCACCAGCTCATATGTGGCCGTTCCTCTGAAATAGCCGTTGTTGTCGAGCAACTGCTCTATCATATGGGTACGCACTTCAGGCCGCACATCGGATACCAGAACCGGCTCCTCGACAAGTTTCTCATAGATCCAGTGCTTGAATCCATGATCGGGGTTCGGCCAGTGGTTGTAGACCCACAGCCCGAGAGGGAACGGGTAGCGCCAGTCAAGTAGTTTTATATAGTTGTTTGGAGCCACGGCCACAGCCTCGTCGATCTGCTCGGCAAGTGCGGCGGGAATCCTTCCGCTGTCGCTACGGGCGATATCGACTTTCTTTACACCGGTGTAGAGAAGGTCATCGGCAGGAATCCTGCTGGTGGTCGAACATGAGCAAACGGTAACTGTTGCCACAGTGAAAGCGGCGACAGCATGGAAAAAACTCTTCATTGCCTTGCTCATTTTTCTTTGTTTTTATCGGATTGATGAGATTCGAATTCAGCCTCTTCGCGCTCGAGAGCCTCTTTTTCACGGCGTCGTACGGCAGCAGGAGAGAGGAACATATCTCCAAGACGGCGGATTTTGCGCCGGTAGACAAAGCCAACGCCAGTCTGTGTGATTTCACCTTCCAGAATACTCTCATATCCGGTATGCCGGAAAAGACGCAGATACATGGACCGCTGCTTGTTCAAGAAATACTCGAAAGATATGTCGTTTATAAGATTCTGAGAGAAATTCTCATCGGCATTGGCATCTGTACTGTAATTACCGCCGACTACAATCTTGAACCTGTCGTCAAAAAGGGATTTCGAAACCTGATAGGAATATCGCATTGTCGACGAAGTGCTGCCGTCTACAGTCTTATCGTATTGGTCTATGCCGAACGAAAGATCGACACCGCGGATATTGTTCGCAGCCCAGGAATTGACCTTCGACTCCAGGAAGGAGAACAGAGGATTGCCTGCAAGCGAGGCGTCGCCTTTTGTACCGGGACCGGTATAAATATTGTACAGGAGCATATTCATTGCCTGATTGGCACGCTGCTCGGGCGACATCGATTCCAGTTCGTTGGCAACGGTCATATCATCGTTGGTCGTAAGATCGAACGCCACATTCATCTGATTGAGCGTTCCCGTCACGGAAAGAAGCACATCGAAGTTTACCAGTCGGGAATTCTGTCCGGCCTGTGTGACATTCGCTTTCAGATGGTCGGTGGCATGGATGTTGAGATTCGGATTCATCATGTCGCCGGTAAAAGAAACATACGACGCATTATTGTCGAACTGGAAATTCTTCTCACTCATGAAGGGCGGCGTATAGCGGACAAAACCTTTGTCTATGTTCAGGCGCCCGATCAGACGCCCGTCATTAAGAGGCGTCATCGAATAAGTCAGCGTGCCGTTGCTCTGAATCTGAATTCGGTTCTGTCCGTCGGTAGAAAGATCGACATTCACTATCGATCCTTCCTCAATATTCAGAGTCGCATCGAGGAACATGGCCATTCCTTTCTGCACAAGCGTATCTGCCGTCGCAACGGCCATGGAGTCGGTAAAGTTCACAAATTTAACCATGTCGTTATCGGCCTTCGACGACAGCGAAGTCGCAGCCTCGGTCATTACATAAGTCACATTCGTAGCCGACAGAACCGACAGGTCCGCGTTGACATTCATTATGCTCATGCTGCCGCTCGCACTTGCATCGAGCGAGATATATCCTTTGCCGTATATGTCTGCACCTTTGGGCGCCCGGTTTGAGTTTACTATCATCATGTTGTCGGCCTTCAGAGAGAGATTCATCCTGACATCGGCCATATCGGATATGTTCACCGTACCGTCGACAAACAGAGGATTGCTGTTGCAGCCCGTGATGGCGAACCGGTTGAAATGCACTATATTGTCGGTAACGTCGATCGGAGTATCACTGAAAGAATATGCAGTGCCCGTCATGGTAAGAACCACGGCCGTCGAGTCAAAATCGAGCGTTCCGTTCATAATCGGCTTTTCCGAGGTTCCGGATATCTTCAGGCTGCCGTTGAGCATGCCGCGGAGTCGCCCGGTGCCTGCAGGCAGGAAAGGATTAGCCGTTGCGAGCGGGAACCTAATCATGGAGAAATCGAGTGCAAGGGGCGACGTCGATGTCGAGTCATTCAGAGCGCCGCGCAGAGTCATAGTCCGTACGCCGTTCACCATAAGATCGGCGGTGGCGTTGACTTTGCCCGATGTCGAAGCCGACACATCGAAGTCGGCGGAAAAATCCGCTACCTTCTCTTTGCCATAAATCAGATTTGCGATGCTGGCGGAGCCTTTGCCGAGCAGAGTGCCGCTGTCATAATTGAGCCGCATGTCGGCATTGATGTCGCCTTTCACCGGTGGAGCGAAGGGATTGAACGAAATCCAGTCTGAAATATGGATATCTGTCAGTTTCACAACCAGATCCTCCTGCGGTGCATGGCCGGTACTGTCGGGAACATGCTCAGTATACAAAGCCAGACCGCTGTTGGCACCATGCATTCTCAGATTGGCGTCGATGTGTTTAGTCGGCACTTTCATGCTGATGAAATTGTCGGCATTGACTGTCCAGTCATGATAGCCGATAATCGGGTCAAGAGGCGCGATGCTGAGAGTAACTACCGAATCCGGCGACGCTTTCACCCGCAGCCCGAGTTCAAAACCGGTTTTGCCTTTCACATTCTCCTGATGCAGTGCGAGCGAAGCGGTGGAGGCCTCGATGACACCTTTAAGGTCTACCTTATGCCATTCATCCATATTACCCGGATCATTTGCCAGACCGGCTCTCAGGTCGAGATGATCGCCGTTCTGCTGACCGTTTATATAAAGTGAATCAAGCGTCATGGTCGAAGTCTTGAACTGCTGTGCAAAACCGCCGAGAGTAAGAAAGGCATCATTGTCTACCGAAAGCATGAATTTGCGGACCGACATTTTCGATGGGGCCAGAATATCATTCACAAGATTCGACTGGCCGCCGGTCACCGTCAGTGCAAAGGGCGGAAGCGTGGCCGAAAGGGTATCAATATCCAGTCGGTATGCGCCCATCTGCTGCTCCAGAAGAGTCCCGACACGACCAAAACGGGTTGCAAGCGAATCGATCGACATGGCCGAATTGAACGACGCATTCAGATCGCGGTTTGCAATATTCAGCATCGTCAGTGAATCGGAAGCATTCAGAACCGCCAGAAGGTCGGTGATTCCGATTGTTCCGGTTTTCTGTCTGTAATAGATGTCGGAAATATCCAGCGTTGCCTTTATGTCGTTCATTGTCGGCCCGAGAGTAGCCTCGGCTTTTGCCATAAGCTCGACCGACGACGGTTCGGCAGCGAATTTCAGTGCATAGAGGTCTATGTTGCTGCAATCGACATCGCCAGTCCACTGATAGATTTTACCGTCGAGATTTCCTTGAGCCGTAATACCGAATGCGAGATTGGGATTGGCGGATTCCAGTTTTATATCGGCGTGTCCGCCGGATATCTTGGCGGTGCCGGAGATATCCGTATAACGCACATTCTGGTAATCGGCCGACTCTATGTCAAAATCAGCATTCATATCTGTAGTCTTGACAAAAGGATCGAAGCCCTGTCCGTCGGCATGAATTGTGGCTGTCACATTGCCGACGCCCATGTCGGGCAAGAAAGCGACAACAGGGAACTGATTTGCTTTGACATCAGCATCGTAATGCTCGCTGCGGCTGTTCAGCATTGCGTCAAGCCGGATATCGCCTTTTCCTGTAGCCGCCGTCAGCTTACCGCCGATGGTTCCACGGTTCATGGATATGTTTCCGTGAAGAGTCATCGGAGGGATATTGATCGTTTTTGCCGTAGCCGGCTCGAGGATAATATTCTTGAATGAATTCAGGTTGATGATATTGCCCTTGAGAGAAATATCACCCCCAAGGAGATCGGGATTCATCACATTTTCTACCGAACCTTCTGCCACAAGACTTACGCACCGGTTGAGATTCAGTGTCAGTTCGTCTATGTCGAGATGGCCCGTTGTGCCTTTTACATCGGCAGTGAGCATGATGTCTTCGGCATGAGGTATTCCTTTGAGATACAAAGCGAAAGCGGGGAACATCTTGCCAAGGTCGGAGGGCGCGAAAGCTCCGTCGAGATTCAGTTCCAGAGGCAAAGACGGATCGCTCATCATGTCGCTCATGCCCATCAGGCCCGAAAATGCGGCAGACGTCGAGGCTGGTGTACTGAGATTTACGTCTTTGAAACGCAAAGCCACGGAATCTATATCCAGTGTGCCGTCGACCATGAGATCCACTCCGCAGCGCTCGCGTCCTTTGATACTCAACGGCACGCGGACGGTTGTCTCACGGTTATACAGATTGAGGACCCTCAAATCGAGGTCGTCGACCTGAATGTATCCGAAATCAAGACCGGGCAAAGGCTTTAGTCCGGCTGTAGTATAGAGTGCACGTGATTCAGAAAAATCTATCGAATCGATTTCCACAACCCAGGGCGCCGACTTGAGGCTGTCGGGCACCGGCGCAGCCGTCGGAAACGGACCCTCGCGTGCGATAAGAGCCGAATCGGGGGCTATATATCTCGCGTCCAGTCCGCTTCCATAGAATTTTCCAAGCGCGATCTGCTGCTTCAGCATATCGATACGCCCTTTGTCGAGTACCGACGTGCGTATGTGAGCCGAGAGAGTATCGATCGTCGGCATCATGCGCATTGAATATGTAAAGTCATCGAGCGATATACGGCCAATGTCGATACTCATCTTTGTCGGAGGAGCAGGCTTCGTAGGCGGTGTTGTGTCGGGATTCATATACAGACCGAGCCGGCCGCCGCGAATACCGCCCTGAGGCAGCGAGATAGCCATATCTCCGAGAACCACCGATGCATCATCAAGACCGAGACTGTCGGCATGGATAGTGAGATACATCGCCGAATCACGGTTACCCATTATATATACGGCCTTGCGCAATTCAACTTTATCGATTCTGGCTCTGCCTGCGAGTAGCGGAAGAATGCTGACATCGGCATGAGCCGACTCCGCTGCCATTATTGTATCGGGGCCTTGCGTCATCGCAAGGTCGCCAACCTCGAGCGTCAGTGGAAAGCGGAGACTGAACGAACCGACCGACAGAGATACACCTCCGTCGCGTCCGTCCATGCTTCTGTTGAGTCCTTGCCGTACCAGATCCTGCGCCCACGGCGAGTAGAGCGTAATGACGAGCCCGACGATGAACAGCAGCAAAGCGAACACCACCGCGGCAAAGATTCTTAGAATTTTTGATATGAAAGATTTAGTTTTCACTTCTGCTCGTGATGAATTTATTTTAAAACGGAGGCAGACGTCCGTTTGTTCATGCCGGAAGGGCTATTTTATGCGCGTCACCTTTACTTTCGTATTCTTGATTTTATATGGTGATACGGCAATGACTGTTGCACGTGCCTTGTCGGCCGGAACCGCGGCAAAAGCCTGATGATCGCGCACGTCGATACGGCCAACCTCGTCTTTTGTCAGTCCGCCTTTCTGCATAAGGAAGCCGGCTATATCGCCACGCGAGATTTTCTCCCGCTTGCCGGCATTGAAATGCAATGTTGACCATTCGGACGGCACTATTTCGGCACTCCCCTCAGGCCAGTAATTATCAAGTGCAGGAAAGAAATCGGGTATCTTGTCCTTGTCGGACATAATGGCAAAAGCTCGGCCTACGGCTCCCATACGTCCTGTTCGGCCGTTTCGGTGAGTCATCACTTCCGGAGAGACAGGAAGATGATAGTGTATCACCGCTCCGACACCCGATATATCGAGGCCTCGCGAGGCAAGATCGGTTGAAACAAGTATCGGAGTAGTCCCGTTAGAGAAAAGGGTCAGGGCACGCTCGCGGTCGTTCTGCTCCATGCCTCCGTGATAAAGCCCGGCAGGGAATCCGCGCTCAATCAGATGCTTATATACTCTTTCGGCAGCTTCACGGTGATTTACGAATACAATCACCCGTTCACCGCCAAGATCCCGCAGAAGCGCGTCGAGAGTCTCGAGCTTATCGGGAGACGGGCTATCGACTCTCCGGAAATCAATTTCAGGCACGACAGTCTCTTCTGGAGTTGTATAGTCGATATGACGGAACTTCACATCTGCAAGAAAATCAGGAACTTCGGCAAGAACAGTAGCCGAAGTCAGTATCATTGTCCTGACATTTTTCAGACGCCCGATAATCGACTTCATCTCGGACTGAAACCCAAGTTCAAGCGATTTGTCATATTCATCGAGCACAAGCGATGTCACTCCGAAAAGGCTTACCGAGCCGCGCTTGATATGATCGAGCAGACGACCGGGAGTAGCCACCACTATATCTGGATGTCCCGCCAAAGTATTCACCTCGGCATCGAAACTGTGACCTCCGTAGAATGCTGCTGTCTTGAACTCCGGTGTAGCCAAAGTGCGCACCACTTCATACACCTGAAGCGCCAGCTCGCGTGTCGGGACAAGTATGAGACCTTTTATTTCTTCACCGCCCTTCCTGAGGGAACGTAAAAAAGGAAGAGCGAATGCCAGCGTCTTGCCGCTGCCTGTCGGAGCCTGAAGCATGACTTTTGCAGGCAATTCGAGCGAAAGCATTTCCTGCTGCATGGGGGTTAGAGCGCTGATTCCGAGGCGCTCTGCAGCACGACCAACAAATTGAGCCTCAGTCATAGTTTATTCAAGAAATCCGTTGATTATCGATTCAAAGTTCTCTGCCGGAAGCAGATCATTAGTTCCGACATATACCTTGCTATCCTTTCCTGGGGCAAGAAAGACTACCGACGGTATGGAGTTTCCGAGATTATAAGCCTCGAAAAGGTCGCCGTACTTATCGACATCAATCGAAATAAACGTGGCCTTCCCCTGATATTTCTTAGCCATTTCTTCGACAACAGGCGCAAGCTGACGGCACGGACCGCACCATACAGCATTGAAGTCCAGCACAGTAAGCTGCGATACAGGAGTACCGGGAGCCACCAGCTCGGCATCGGAAAGCTCTATGACTTTACCGTCGGACGACGAAGGCATAACAGTAACGGCGGAACCGTCGACGCCCTGCTGCTCAATCTCATTAATGCCGGAAGCCTTGTCAACGCTCTTAGTACTGCAACCGGCGAATACAAGAAGCGATAAAATACCCGTGAGGACTGTTATTCTGTTCATGTCAGTTAGTTTTATTATCAAACGATTGCAGGAATTAAAAAGTTTTCTAAAAAGAATCATCTGCAAGCTCACAAAATTAGATAAAAATAGCCGGATATGCTAATTTCGGCAACAGTTTCATCCTCCTGGCACAGCATCACGGGCTTTTTACTTATCTTTGCAGCATATTCATCTAAATAATATGACAACCGCACAGGAAATAACCGCACTATTGGAATCGATGAGAGACGAGCGTCAGGCTGCCACACTGATGCGCTTTTTCAAAACAGGAAAAGGAGAATATGGCGAAGGAGATTGTTTCCTCGGTCTGAAAGTGCCGCAGACGCGAATGATCGTCAACGCAGCCCGACTTGACGTTGCCCTTTCAGAAATCGAAAAACTGCTTTATTCGCCCTGGCACGAAGCGCGTCTTGCCGGCTTCCTGCTACTTGTTGAAGAGATGAAAGCCGCGCTCCCGTCAAAACGGAGAAATCCTCTCGACGGGGCAAAACGGCGCGACGAAATAGCAGCATTCTATCTCCGTCATGCACAGCAGGCCAACAACTGGGATCTGGTAGACCTTTCCTGTCCTAAAATAATAGGCGAATGGCTCTTGCATCCGTCTGCCGATGGCAATCTCCCCGACCGAAGCATCCTCTACTCTCTTGTTGATAGCGCCAATCTTTGGGAACGGCGAATCGGAATAGTCACCACATGGCGTCTGATAAAAGACGGACAGATAAATGACGCGCTGCGTCTGTCTGCCGGACTGCTGAACGACCGCCACGACCTGATCCACAAAGCTACAGGATGGATGCTTCGGGAAGTCGGAAAGAAAGATATCGACGCCCTGACCGATTTCCTCGAAGCGCATGTCCATGAAATGCCACGCACGGCCCTACGCTACGCCATCGAGAAAATGGACGAACGTCAACGTAAATATTGGTTACAGCAGAAATAGTATTTCATCAGTGTGCTTCGACGAACCGGACCATACAGGGTACGCCGCCGGGCACGCCACTCCGGAATACTATGCGATGCTTTCCCGACTCGACCAATTCGTAGGCAGAATTGTTGAAGCTACAAAAAGGGCCGGTATATACGATGACGCTGTCATTATAGTAACGAGCGATCACGGCGGCATCAACAAAGGCCATGGCGGCATCACCCTTCAGGAGATGGAAACACCTTTTGTTGTTTCGGGAAAAGGAATTAAAAAAGGCAGAAAGATTACCGACAGCATGATGCAGTACGATGTAGTCTCCACCGTAGCCGACATCCTCGGGCTGCAGCAGCCTCAGGTATGGACAGGGCGCCCCATGACGGAAATATACAAGTAATTCACATTATACCCACCAAAAAATCACCTCTGCTGCAGCTGTCTGCGGCAGAGGTGTTTTTTGTATCTTTCCTAAATCAGATATGTCCCTGAACGACAATGTGATGATTGGCAAAAGACGTGGTCAGCAGACTATCAATAGGACTGTCGAGGTGTAATGTTACCTGAGTGCGGCACATCGAGGGGTTGTCGGTGTTTTCGACAAGCACACCGTGCGCGGTGAAAAGACGGTCCATGTCGTGCCCCCACCATTTGAGAAGAGTCACTGGTCCCGGAGCGATAATACCCTGAAGGGCTACTCCTATGCCGCTCTCAAAGTGCGAGCGTAGTATATTGCGTTTGGCCATATTAAGTGGCAGAGTGCAGTGAGCCAACGTGATGGTGTTGGATGCTGTGTCTATCCGCGACGGATTGGCCATGAAACCCATGCGGCCGGTGCGGCGATATGCCCAGAGCATGGTCAGCAGAGCGGGAATATCGCCTTCGCAACCGGCGGCTATGCCACGGGCGTTAAATAGGGCCAGAGAGAGACAACCTGTAGTACGTAGACTTGTGAGCAAGTCAAAACAGCGGATTGTGAATGCGTCAAGCCGATAGCGCTCAACAATCTCGTTAAGAGCGGCATATAAACGCAAAGCTCGCGAAATGTCGGCATCGTCGGGCTCTACACGCGGCATAGCATCGATTCCCGGGACATCAACCGGTACCGCCCGGGCAAATGCTTCCTCGACTTCGGCGAGAGAAATGTCGATGAACTCCAGGCCATAGCGCCGGGACACTTCCTGTCTGTCGATATCGGATGCAATCAGCCATGAAGAAGCCGGCCCGATAAGGCCGATGCGCGAACCGGCGATGACTGCGAAACGATCGGCAAGTTCGGCAGCAAGCTGTGAAGCCATGCGCGAAGGAGAATCATGGATGATGCGGACCGGCACAGAGCGGGTATTGAGCCATGCCGCAGTCTCCAGAGACGCCGCCAGCGAGTTCTGCAGTCCGTCGGCAAGGAGCGTGACACGGCGGGGAGGATTTTGCGCCAGCCGCTCACTAACCATCTGCTCAACACCACCTGTCGCCATGAAAATGACAGCATGGCCGGCCGATGTCGGCAACCGGTCTATGGGAAGAATCGTGAGGTCAAAAACATCGGCAAGAGCCTTCAACAGTTCGGAATGGGCGAGCGCCACGGCTTCAGGGCTGTGTATAGGCGATGCTGCGCGGTAAATGGTCAGAGGCTTTAGGGTAGACATTGTGGGGTCGGAGATAATATGGATTAAGAATTGCTAAAGAAAAAGGCGTTGGACCCAAGTTTAACCGGCTTGAATCCAACGCTTTATCTAAATGAGCGGCAAACGAGGCTCGAACTCGCGACCCTCAGCTTGGGAAGCTGATGCTCTACCAACTGAGCTACTGCCGCATATTTTTGTTTCTGCAAAGGTAAATATTCTTTTTTGTTTGGCCAAAAATTTTTCGCTTCATAACGCTATTTTGGCCCAAAACTTGATTTTTTTATCTTTTAACGGCGCAAAATACTGAATCACGGCACAATTTTTGTAAATTTGTAAATTACATTCATATAACAGCCAATGAAAACAAAAATCGCGACAGCACTTGCCGCATTATTAATGACTGCAACTCCATTTATGACTCAAGCACAGGACATATTTTCAAAACCGTTCGAAACCGTTCACGGCACAGCGCCTTTCAGCCGGTTCAACGATGACACATGGATGCCCGCGATCGACCGCGCTATAGCTCAGGCCAAGCAGGAAGTGGACGCTATCACTATGCAGCGTTCGCGCCCCGACTTCGAAAACACTATTGTGGCTCTCGAAAATGCCGGCAGCGAACTGGACCGCGTGACAGGCGTCTTCTTCACACTTCTGGAAGCCGATGCATCCGACCGCATGATGGACATAGCCGTCGAAGCCAGCTCCAAACTCAGCGATTACTCCACCTCGCTCACCCTCAACGAAGAACTCTGGAAACGAATCAAGGAAGTATACGACAACCGCGAGCTTTTCAATCTCAACCAGGAAGAAATGATGCTCCTGCAGAATACTTATGATTCTTTCGCACTCTCGGGAGCCAATCTCGAAGGAGAAGACCGCGAGCGTTACCGTCAGCTGTCGGCCGAACTTTCGAAACTCACCACGGCCTTCGGGCAAAATGTGCTCAAAGAACTGAACACATATGAAATATATCTCAAAGCCGGCGATCTCGCAGGGCTGCCTGAGAGCTCCGTATCTGCAGCCGCAGAAGCCGCAGCGGGCAAAGGTCGCAAAGGGGAATATCTGTTCACCTTCGACGCGCCTGTCTATTCGGCGTTCATGAAATACTCGGCACGGCCCGATCTGCGCGAGAAATTCTACCGCATCTACTCAGGCCGCAATACTAAAGGAGAATACAGCAATATCGACAATATTCGCCGCATATCCGAAATCAGACTTGAGATCGCTCGTCTCCTCGGCAGCGACAATTATGCCGCACACAGCCTCAAAAAGACAATGGCCCAGAAGCCTGAAGCAGTATATGATCTCCTTGACCGTCTCCGCGACGCCTATCGTCCCGCTCTCGACCGCGAGTTGAAAGAACTCACCGACTTCGCTTCGGAATACGAAGGTCATCCCGTCACCCTGCACCCCTGGGACTACTCATATTATTCCAATAAGCTCAAGGCGGCCAAATACAGTTTCGACGAAGAAGCCCTGCGCCCGTACTTCGAGCTGGACAAGGTGATCGACGGCGTTTTCGGACTCGCCACACGCCTCTACGGTGTCACTTTCGTACAGAACGACTCGATCGAAGTATATCATCCCGATGTGAAGGCATTCGACGTCAAGGATGCCGACGGCACGTTCCTCGGTGTGCTCTACACCGACTTCTTCCCTCGCCCATCGAAACGGCCCGGCGCGTGGATGACCAACTTCAAGGAAGAATGGATCGAAGAAGACGGAACGCCTTCGCGCCCGCAGGTATCGATTGTGATGAATTTCACAAAACCCGCAGCCGGAAAGCCGTCGCTTCTCACACCCGGTGAAGTCGGCACTTTCCTGCATGAGTTCGGACACTCCCTCCACGGCCTGCTTGCCGCCACGAAGCACAAGGCTCTTTCGGGAACAAACGTATACCGTGACTTCGTCGAACTCCCCTCGCAGTTCAACGAAAACTATCTGACACAGAAAGAATTTCTCGACGGCTTCGCACGGCATTACCAGACCGGCGAACCCATACCTGCCGAGATGGTCGACCGCCTCGTGAAATCCTCCCAGTACGGCGCCGCATATTCCTGCATGCGTCAGCTCAACTTCGGATATCTCGACATGGCATGGCATACCATCACCGCTCCGGTGGACGACCCTGTAAAATTCGAAGAAGAGGCGATCAAGAGCGTCGAGATTTTCCCGGCTGTCGAAGGCTCTCTGATTTCGCCGCAGTTCAATCATATTTTCGCAGGAGGATATGCCGCCGGATATTACAGCTACAAATGGGCTGAAGTGCTGGATGCCGACGCATTCGCACACTTCAAGGAACACGGCATTTTCGACCGTGAGACTGCACAGAGCTTCCGCGACAATATTCTCTCACGCGGCGGCACAGAGAATCCTTCCGACCTTTACCGGCGCTTCCGCGGTCAGGATCCGACTATCGACGCACTCCTGATCCGCGACGGTATCAAGACGGAACCCGGCGAAAACGTAGCACCCGTCCGCAAAGACTGATGTCCGGAACAGAAATATTCCGTGTCCCGGCGGCTGAATTCGTGAAAACTGCAGCCGTGAGGCGACTGTGGAGCATCGCATGGATTCCTGCGTTGCTCCTACTCGCCGCCGTCATTGCCGGATTTGCCGATTCGAGATTCTGGTTTCTCGGGCTTATGCTCCTCTTCATAGTCTATCCTATGGCTATGTCGATGGCGTGGTTCCGACTTGTCGGCCATCCCTCCATGTCATTGCTGCTCAGGCCGCAGAGCTGGATTCTCGACGGTAACACACTCGCAATCCGTTTCCACCGCTATACATCAGACGACGAAGGGAACGCCCCGGAAGTAAAAGAGACCCTGACATTTCCCGCAACGATTCTTGAGGAAGCCGAGACGCACAGTAAATTCACCATTGTTCCGGCTCCCGAAAACAAATATAAAATCCAATTTCTCCTCATTCCGGCCAACCTCATGCCGACACTCATAACAATTGCCAATGCCAGCTAACAACGATTACAAATATTATAAGGATATACTCCGCGATGCCATAAACGACTTCGACAGCCGTAATTTCGCACGCGGATTCTCCGCTTTGCGCGAGGCTTCTAAGATAGAACCTTCGCTCGTTGCGAAAACGGAGAACCTTGAGGCTCGGTATTTCTATATGCTCCGCTTCGTTGCCTCGGACAACGCCATGCCCGACCTCGAAACCGTGACCGGAGATATTCTCGCGGATGCCGACGACATTATCCGGCGCATAGCGTCCATTCTCACTGAGCGCACCGACACCTCCACTTTCAGTTCGCTCCTGCGATATGCCGCCATGCGTCCTGAGGAATCGCTCGAAACCCTTTTCAGCGATTACCTCGCAGAAACCGACCGTCTCAAAACCGACACCGCAGTCCTTACCGACACACGGCGCCGCTCTACGCTCGAGCGCATTGCAACTGACATATTCAACCGCATCTGGACTTCCGTCGACAACGACAGTAACATAGAACTCCTCGAAAACATACTGACCGACAGCGATCTTCCATCGTACGACCGTGCCATGTGGACCTCTGCCCTCGGACTTTCGCTGCACGGCTTCATCACCCGACCGATCTTCGATCTTATGCTACGGCTCCACGCGTCTGCCGACGAGGAAGTATCTCTCACCGCTGCAGTCTGGACAATACTTGCTCTGGCCGCTCCGGCCCCGGGATTCAATCTCAGACATAACCGCCGCATGGCGGAACGTCTTATGCCGGAAGCAACCCGGCAGATGGGTGCAGCTTTCCCGGACGACGCGCAGGCTGTACTCGCTTCCTGGACTGCCACCCTCGAGACAGAACGGATCACCCAGTGGTTCCGGAACGTTATAAAACCGCGTCTGAACGATATGGGACGCCGGTTTTCTCAGAAAATGCAAGAGAAAGAGTCGAAACCGGAAGACCTCATGTCTGACCACGAACTTCTCACGGGTGGTGATTCCGAGAATTTCGACGCACTGAAGAATTTCGCAGCTCTCCAGAACCGTGGTGCCGACGTCTATATGTCTACCCTCGGCGGACTCCGTTCGTTCCCGTTTTTCAGTACTCCGGCAAACTGGTTCATGCCTTTCCATACAGCCCACAGCGCTCTTTCGGAAGTTGTGGATTCGGAAGGTGCCGCCATTGCGGATACCGTAGCGTCTATCCCCATGATGTGTGACAGCGACAAATTCGCACTCATCCTGTCAATGGCCGCCACCCCTGCATCTATGCGCTCTCAGGCATTCGAGGCCATGACCACCCAGATTTATGCAGCCAACGACACCCCCGAATTCCGCGAAATGATGGAACAGGGAGCCGACCGCCCCAGATCTGCGAAAATAAACGATATTGTCAAGAATCTCTATCGCGTATTCCGCCTTTATAACGGAGGCAAAGAATTCGCCGATCCCCTCTCGGAGGCTCCGAGAACCGATGTCGCGTCAGTTTTTCTGAATTCAGAACGGGCTCTCGGCCTCGGCAGACAGCTCTATGATGAAGGCTGCTACGCGGAAGCCGCCGCATTCTTTGAAGCATTTGCCGACCGCAATGATCTGCAGTCGATGCGGTACTATGCACGCGCCTCCGAAAAAGCCGGAAACGATGCCACGGCTCTGGCCATCTACTCCGAGATATTCGCCAATGCTCCCGAGGACGATTCGGTCGCGCTTCATCTCGCCGATCTGTATATGCGCCGGAAAGAATACGAAAAAGCACTGCATCTGCTTGCACCCTACGCAGAAAGCATAACCGACGATACACGCTTTCTCACAAAGCTTGCCACGGCATATATGGAAACAAGCCAGTGGGTAGAAGCAGTCAATATATACCACAATATCGACTATCTCCTGCCAGAGAATGACATGAGCGCCAAGGCCGACCTTGCATGGGCTCTCACATTGTCCGGCGATGTCGATGCAGCCGGACCGATTTTCGAAGAGGCTCCCGAAACACCTGAGACATTACAGCGCCATGCGGTGCAGTCGTGGCTCGCCGGTCGCCGCTCGGACGCAATCGCTCTCTGGAATAAATCCAGACCGGAACCGGGAAACAGCACCGTGCTCGACACGACTGCCGGAAAATGGGCGGTCCGCAACCTGACCGGAGGACAATCACTTCCCCTCTTGGCCGAGATGAATTATTATAGCCGCTACGGGTCTGCTTTCGGCCCGATTATTTAAGAATCAACTTCTAAACTATAACCCTAAAACAAAAACAATGATCATCCAACGCTGGCAAAACCTTCTTTTATTCATTGCCCTCATTCTCGTGTGCATATTCTGCGCCATGCCTTATGCCGTGATCGACTCCGGAGTTGCCGGGGAAGAACCGGTAAAAGTATTCGCATCCGAAGCGCCCGTCTTTCTGATTGTCAATATCTGCGCCGCAGTACTCATCGCAGTCGCGCTCTTCTGCTTCCGCAATCTCAAGCGTCAGATGGGACTTACCCTATTCGCAATCATACTTATGATCGCATCCGGCGTCACATGCGGGTTTATCGTATTCTACGCTATGCCTGCCGCGCAACTCGTCTGGGATGGCGGCATTCTTCTGATTATTGTAGCTCTCCTGTGCTGCATCCTCGCCTACAGATTCATGGGTAAGGACAAAAAGACTCTCGAAAGCTACGACCGACTCAGATAATACTCCATACCTCAAAACACAGTTGTGCCGCGGTGCTATTTCGGTTCATAGCATCGCGGCACAATTTTTTATACGGCTATATCAGAAATAGAAATTCATTGTCTTGGGATAATAAAGCATTGCTCCGCCCACCTGCTGGGCGATACTCTCGCCGAGCGAACTTGCCACTATTGCAAGAGCGAAGCGGAGAGCCGCGCTGGGACCGTTACCTGTGATGATACGGTCGGTGACCATTACAGGCACCTCACGCATGCGGGCACCGCCCTGACGGCATGCTTCGTCGAAGCCCGGATAGCATGTGACATCGACACCATCAAGGATTCCGAGCGGTGCAAGAACTACGCCCGAGGCGGCGCAAATGGCGGCGATTTTGCCTTTATGCACCTTCAGGAGGTCACACAGAGCCTCGTCGGCGGCGAGATTGGAGGCCCCGGGCATTCCGCCGGGCAGAATAAGCCACTCGGAAGCGTCGAAATCCGCCTCCTTAAAAGTTATATCCGCTACCACGGGGATACCATGCGATCCCCGCACTGTACGGTCACTTGTAATAGATACTGTCTTTATATCCATTCCCGCACGACGCATTACATCGACCACGGTAAGGGCTTCAATTTCTTCAAAGCCTTCGGCAAGAAAAATAAAGGATCTGCGCATGATTGTTTGCTGTGTTTA
>CABRLF010000009.1 GCA_902471685.1 uncultured Porphyromonadaceae bacterium | reverse complement strand
ACAACCCCGGATGCGGTTTTGTATATACACAAAAGCAAGAGAGCTCTGCATAGCGCATAGTTAAAGGAATTTAACGCACGATGATTGTCGGAAAACGTTTTCGTTGACAGCAATGTTTATTTTATGTTGTAAAACATATTTTTGCTTAACCGACTGGCATTCTGATATTTGCACGACTTAAAAAGACTCATTCCAAATAATTTCAGATTTTTTAAACTCGGGAAATTTCCGCTTTCCGAGAAAAATTGTTAACTTTGAAGGAATGAAAAGTTCAGATTAACAAGCATTAACACCTCTCCATGGAGCAGACATTTATAATTCTCAAACCCTCATCTATCCAGCGCTCACTTGTAGGCGATGTCATCACCCGTTTCCAGCGCAAAGGCCTTATCATCGCAGGCATCAAAATGATGCAGCTCAACGAAGCTATTCTCCGCGAGCACTACGCACATCTTGTCGACCGTCCCTTCTTCCCCACTCTCGTGAAGAGCATGATGGCAACTCCTGTGATTGTAATGGTACTTAAAGGCAAAGACGTTGTCTCGGTAGTGCGCAGCATGGTTGGCGCCACCAACTGCCGCAATGCCGCTCCCGGCACTATCCGCGGCGACTTCGGCATGAGCGGACAGGAAAACATAGTGCATGCTTCCGACTCCCCCGAAAACGCCGTCATCGAAATTGCACGATTCTTCAAGCCAGAAGAAATTTTCGACTACGACGTCATCACACTCCCTTCGATCTACGCCCCCGACGAACGCTGATCATAAACTACAATCTATCATATTGACTTTTTTCTGCACTCTCCACAGACACTGATGAAAAATACTTTAATTGCATTATCCACCGCACTGCTGATGGCATTCGGAGCCTCGGCACAGGAATACCGTCTGCCCGACCGCCACGCCTCGCAGCACGACCAGCTGCTCGCCAATCAGGGCAACGCAGGCATTTCGGTGGAAAACACAGCAAAATATCTCGAAGAACTCTTCCACGAAGAAGAAGAACCCGAACTGGACATCTATACCGAAGGCTGGGACAGTCAGGCCGTGAACTGCTACAATGCCGCCGACGTACCTGCTACCGCCGTAATCGATGTGACCAACTTCGCAATGCCGCACCCCGGATATATAACCTCTCCATACGGCTATCGGCGCCGCTTCCGCCGCATGCACAAGGGCGTTGACCTGAAGCTCAACATCGGCGACACCGTCCGCGCCGCATTCGACGGCAAAGTGCGTATTGTCCGCAATCAGGGACGCCGCAAAGGCTATGGCATGTATATCGTCATCCGCCACGGCAATCAGCTTGAAACTGTCTACGGGCATCTCTCCGAATGGCTCGTCAAGCCCGACGAATATGTCAAAGCCGGACAGCCTATCGCATTGGGCGGAAACACTGGCCGCTCCACCGGCCCGCATCTCCACTTCGAAACACGCTTCATGGGATACGCAATCAATCCCTGCGCTATTTTCGACTTTGCCAACCAGACGACACACACCGACACATACACCTTCGATAAGCGGACTTACCAGAATGCACGTAACTTCTCTCCCGAAGCCAACAACGCCTACGCAGCCGCCTACCGCAAGGCCAATCCGCCGAAGCCCTACAAGAGCACCGCGTCCTCATCACGCACTCGCACAGCATCGTCTACATATACTATACGAAAAGGCGACTCGCTAAGCAAAATCGCTTCGCGCAACGGGACCACAGTGGCCAAGCTTTGCCGCCTCAACGGCCTGAAGACAACAAGCAAGCTTAAACCGGGGCAGCGTCTCAAACTCAAATAAGACCTCAACGCATTCTCTCGACGGCTCTCCGGATGGAGAGCCGCCACGCTTTTATACACAATCATATCTCACACGATAATGTCCGTTATCGCCCGACTTGTCATCTTATTATTGCTTGCGGTATTTCCATGCCGCGCCATAGCGGATGCACTGCAGTCGCCGACAGACATCGAGAAAGCTCTCGAAAACCTCAAAGAAAAGCCTGATGACCGCGAGCTTCTGAAAAAAATCGCGTTCTACTATATGAACTTAGGCAAC
Organism: uncultured Porphyromonadaceae bacterium; assembly: GCA_902471685.1. Taxonomy (GTDB): domain Bacteria; phylum Bacteroidota; class Bacteroidia; order Bacteroidales; family Muribaculaceae; genus CAG-873. Next base: position 30,619 of record CABRLF010000009.1, on the reverse strand, counting down.
GATTCCCTGGTGGCAGTATATGCCGACCGTCTGCTGGAGCTGGGAAAACGCACAGGCGACCGCAACTTCTGCGAACTCTACGGGCACATCGCCAAAGCTTCTTATTATCTCGAAAAAAGCGATCTCAGCTACTTCGCGCACATCGAGCAGGCACGAGCCATTGCCGAAAACACCGGCAATCTCGATGCGATGGTATCGGTCTATAATTCGCTCGCAATCCATTATTTCTACACCCACAGCGACTACTACACGTGCGCGTCATATTATTATATGGCGCTCGACTGCGCCAAGGCCATCGGTGACCAGCGGCGAATAAGCATTATCCTGTCGAATCTCTCCGGATCTTACATAATGGTGAACGACCTGACGGGCCTTCCGGTGGCCGAGCAGGCCTATGAGATGTCGCACAAACTCGGCGATCCCATCCCCATGTATTACGCTGCATACTCCCTGGTGAGCTACTATCTGCTCGACAACCGGCCCGAGCTTGCGCAGCAGATGCTGGAAGAGACAGAGCGATTGCACCGCAAACTGAATATGCCCGAAGACGACGGATACGTGGGGCTCTGGGCTCGAATTGCCGAAGCGACAGGCAACAAAGCCGAGGCCTACCGGCTGTATCGATCCGAAATCGAACTGCTGCGGGACTCATCCGTAACGTTCTCGATGATGAATCCCACTTTTCTTAATTACGCGAAACTGCTCCGGAAGGACAACCGTCCCGGCGAGGCGATAAAAATCCTCGAAGAAGACCTTCGTCGCAGCGACAGCGATTCCCGGCTCTGGGTTCCTCAGATTTTCCGCGAGCTCGTCTATGCCTACCGCGATCAAGGAAATATCGCAAAAGCTCTGGAATACAGCATCATGTATCAGGACCGGCAGGACAGTCTTTTCAACATCAGCCGCGAACGCACTTTTCAGGAAAACAGAATCCGCTTCGACATAGAATCGAAGGAAAGGAAAATCGACGAGCAGAAGCTGGAAATCATGTCCTCACGCCACCGCATTGTCGTTCTGGCGATAATAGCCGCAGCAATCGCACTGCTTCTGGGACTGACCTACCACAACTACCGCCGCAAGGACCGGCTCTACCGTGCGATTGTCCTCCAGAACCGTGAGTTCGCCCAGCGCGAAAAGCTTCTGCTCGAACAGAAACAGCGCACGTCTCTCCCTGAGGAGAAAACCGACGATATCATGAGTCGCTTCACACAGCTGATGACCGAGCAGAAACTATACACCAATCCCGAAATTACAGTGGCAAGCGTCGCGGAGATGCTCGACACAAACCGCACATATCTGTCGCGGTCGGTCAACGACAGCACAGGCAAAAGTTTCACTCAGGTGGTCAACGACTACCGCGTCCGCGAAGCAATAGCGCTCCTCTCCGACCGGGAACGCGACCTGCCGCTCAAGCAGATCGCCTCGCTGGCCGGCTTCAGTTCCTTGTCCACATTCTACTCCTCTTTCCAGGCATTCACCGGCATGACGCCGGCGCGCTACCGCGAACAACTCTACAAGGTGTGATTTTATCAACTTAATTTAACTTGCGAAAGTTAAATATGATTTCGTAAATCTCAATTTTACGTTTCCGAAAACAAAAAATTTGAAAAAACGGCAGCATATCAATACATTTGCCACAAATCAATTCACATTTGCCCGCAATGAAACTTATGTTGCTGCCTCTGGCACTCCTCGCACTCACGGCGTGCACAGGCAAGAATGAACAGAAACCACTGCTGACCGGAAAAGTCAATTTACCTAATCCCGTCGAAGTCTCCGTATCCTACGACTACGAAGGCGACACCTATGAAACCAAGTTCATGGTCGAGCCTTACGGGGCTTTCGAGTATTCCGACTCCGCATTTATTCCCGAGGCGTCCGAAGTTCTGATTACTATCGACGGCATGCCTCACGGAGCCTATCTCGCCAAAGGGAAAACTGTCGAGATGAACGTACATCCCAAGGTTGCCTTTACGGGCGACAATGTGGATGCGAGCCGCTTCTTCGACAGCTACTATCAGGCCTATAATTTCATGGACTTCAAGCCCACTCCCGACAGGCCTTACGATTATGCGCAATGGAACGAACGGCTCACGACGCGCACTGACGATATCCGCGCACTTATCCCTTCGGTTCAGGAAGAACTGCAGGATGAGCTTGCCGATCTCGTAAACTCGACTTACGGTTTCTACCGTGTCCTTACGCTGAATATGGACAGAGACAACGACCATTCCGCAGAGATCGACTCCATCCTCGGAGCCGTCGATCCCAACAGCGACGTGGCGCGCAAATCCTATATCATCACCTATTGGTTCGACCGTGAAAGCCGCGACCGACTGCCGCAGATGACAACCTACGATTCTTTCACGGCTAATTCAATCCGTATCGCCGACAGTCTCGTTTCAAACCCTGGCAATAAAAAATATCTCTGGCTACGTTTGGCTTCGTCATTCCTCATGGCCCCCATGAGCGACGAACAGCTATATGCCTTCTTCGACAGCATCGCACCGCAACTTGAAAAAGCGCCGCAACTCCGGCAAAAGATGATCGATATGCAGGAATCAATACGTCCCAAGGTCAGCGACGACGACGCTATACCCTCCGATCCCGTCCTGATCGATCCGGAAGGCAAGCGAGTGCACCTCTCAGAGCTTTTAGGCAACGAAATAGTCTATATCGACATCTGGGCCACATGGTGCGCACCCTGCTGCGCCGAGATCCCTCACCTCGAGAAAGTCGTCGAGGAGATGAAAGACAACAGGAATATCCGCTTTATTTCCATCTCGTGGGATGAAAACCGCGATGCATGGCTCGAAAAACTCGGTCGCGACAAGCCGACATGGCCGAATTATATCTTCGAAAAATCATCCGGCGACAAGTTCATGGCCGACATGGGCATCCTCGGCATCCCCCGATTCCTCATTGTCGGCAAGGACAGCCGGTTCATCGACACCAATGCCCGACGTCCTTCAAAAGGAGTTGTCGAAGAACTCCGCAAACTGGCAGAATAAGATTATTACCCGACCTTAAAAACAACAAACACAATCATCCATGTTTAAACAAACTCTGATTCTTGCAATCTCAGCACTTGCGCTCGTCCTGCCGCAGGAAATCGTGGCGCAGAAAAACAGCAACGGGTCGAGTATCGCCTCAACCTATCAAAAAATCGAGGCCAATACTATCACCGGTTCTGTTGTTGACGAATCCGACGAGCCTCTGCCCGGCGTAACGGTCCGTGTGGAAGACTCCGACGAAGCCACTACAACAGATGTCGACGGTCTCTTCTCCATCATGACCCACAAGAAGAAACCGGTCCTCGTCTTCTCATACGTCGGCATGCAGACCAGGCGCATACCTATGGCTCATAAGCAAGTACACATCCGCGTCGAGCTTGAGCAGGCTCCAAATATCATGAACGAAGTAGTCGTCACAGGCTATCAGAATATCAAGCGCGAGAGCGCGACCGGTTCCTATCAGGTCCTAACCGCAAAGGATCTCGACAACCGCTCGACCGTCGACCTTGCTTCGCGACTCGAAGGTACCATCCCCGGGCTTGTTGTCGACCCCAAGAACAAGGACCGCGGGGAAGACGCTTTCACCATCCGCGGTGTCGGTACATTCCAGGCCAAATCAAGCCCGCTGATCGTTGTCGACGGACTCCCCATCGAAGGCGGCATCTCGACCGTCAATCCCTACGACATCGAGAACATCACCGTCCTCAAGGATGCGGCAGCGGCTTCTATCTACGGCGCACGCGCCAGCAACGGTGTGATCGTAATCACCACCAAGCAGGCTAAGCAGCAGCGCCTGACAGTCGACTTCAACGCCGACCTCACCGTCAGCGAGAATCAGGACTACTCCAACATGGGCTGGGCATCCGCAGCCGACATGATCCAGCTTGAGAAATATAACTGGCAGTATATGCTCAATGAAGACGGCCAGAGCGCTCTCAACAGCATCATGAACGACTACCGCAACGGCCGCATCAGCTCTATATCGAAAGTGATGCGTCTATTCCTCGCAAACCGCAACGGCGACCTCTCCGACGCCGAGATGAACTCTACTCTCGACCAGTGGTCACGCAACGACTACCGACAGGAATACCGCGATGTTCACGACCGCACCCGGATCACACAGCTTTATAACGTGGCTCTCCGCATGCAGGGCAACGCGCTAAGTTCAAGCTTCAACATCAGCTACTCCGACGACAATACAGGCGTGAAGAAAGCAAGTTCTTCCGATCTTTCGTTCAAATACCGCGGCGACCTGAAAGTGTGCAGCTGGCTCGACCTCTCGTTCGGCGTCAACGTGCTCAACTCTCGCAGCAAGACGCACGCATTGGGATCGTACGGCGACATCAACTCATACCTTCCCTACGAAAGCATGTACAACGCCGACGGCTCGCGCCGAGGCATGGAAGGCGGCATCAATCCGGACTACAAGGCATTCGCAGAACCGGCATATGAGCTGAAAGACCCGACCTACAATCTCGCCGACGAAATGGACCGCAGCTTCTCCAAATACCGCTACACCAATACACGTACGTTCATCCACGCCAAAGTGAACATCCTGCCCGGATGGACCGCTTCTGGTCAGTTCCAGTATGAGGACATCTACAGCCGCAGCAAGACTTATTATACCGCCGACTCCTACTTCATGCGTGATATTTTCAACAAATACACCTCCGCAGAGACATTCATGGAGTGGGTGGATGATGACAGCAAGGACTGGTGGGGCGCCGACATGGACTTTGACGCATGGATGGCCGACCCGGACCACTACGGCATGAAAGAAGTCGCCAATGTTCGCACTGTCCACAACGTTCCCGAAGGAGGCGCACTGACCACAAATACCACCGAATCGCAGTTCTACACCTTCCGTGCCCAGACCAACTACAACCGTACCTTCGCAGACAAGCACCTGATCGATGCTGTGGCCGGTTTCGAATACCGCCAGACGCACACAACCTCCGACGCTGATGTCCTGCTTGGCTACGACGAGACAACCCAGAGCAACCTCAATCTGCTCACCAACTGGAACTACATCAACAATCCTACCTCGAACGTATTCGGCTCAGACTATTCGCCCTACGGCGCTCCGTCATCGTTCACGACCTCCGATGTCCTTCACCGCTACTATTCCTACTACTTCACCGGCAACTATGTCTACGATAACCGCTACTCCGTCTCGGGAAGCTATCGTGTGGACAAGACCGACCTTTTCGGCGCCGATCCCAAATTCCGCGGCCGTCCACTCTGGTCGGTTGGCGCAAGCTGGAACGCACACAAGGAATCTTTCATGCAGGGCATCGACTGGCTCAACGCCCTGAAAGTCCGCTTCAGTTACGGTCTTACCGGTAACATCGACCCCTCGTCGACGAGCTACCTCACCGCACGGATCACCACCAACAGTATCACAGGCGGCAAGCAGGGCAACCTACAGACCCCGCCCAACGACCAGCTCCGCTGGGAAAAGACCTCCACATGGAATGCCGGCATCGACTTCGCTCTCTTCGACTACCGCATCAACGGTTCCTTCGACTACTACCACAAGAGCGGCTCCGATCTTCTCACTGTCACCGACCTTGACCGTACAACCGGCTGGTCGAGCCTGACCATCAACAGCGGCAACATGGTCAACCACGGTATCGAGCTCCAGCTCGACGGCGTCATCCTCCGTGCCCGCGGACGCAAGAGCCTCGGAATCAATCTCGGCCTCAACCTTGCGTACAACCACAACGAAATCACCTCTGTTTCTCACTTCGCAAAAAGCGGATACGAATACCTCAGCCCATCGCTTCTGCATCAGGGATACCCGATGAACAGCCTCTTCTCGTTCGACTATACAGGTCTGAAGGAAGTCGACGGATTCTGGTATATGGGCTGGCGCGACGCCGAAGGACACGAGCACACAAGCTCGCTCTCCAACAGCGAGTTCGGTATCGGCGACGTTCTCTTCTCCGGCACCACGACTCCCAAATTCACCGGCTCCGTCACCCCGACTATCACATGGAACGGATTCACCCTCTCGGCCATGATGAACTACTACGGCGGCCACTACATGCGCATCGGCAACGAGGACTGGGATATGGAAGGCGGCGCATCCGGCTACTCAAACGTATTCGGCATGTCGTCTGTCCATAAGAGCGCCCTCAGCTACTGGGAAGGCGACAAGACCATCCCTGCAAATGGATACGCAGGCCAAAAATACAAATACATGTCCAACTCAGACTACCGCAACAACAACGTCGAGCACGCCGACTACCTCAAGGTTCGGAACCTCATGCTCAGCTACAACTTCGATCCGCGTCTCTGCCGCCGCATCGGTCTGAACGACATACGTCTCCGCTTCCAGGTCAATAACCTCTGCACCTGGGCACGCAACTCGCGCAGCCTCGATCCCGAAGCAGTTTCCAATGGACGTCCGTCGCTCGCTGTTCCCCGCAGCTATACTTTCAGTCTCTTCTTCAACCTCTAATACGCATTCTCAGATATGAAAAAGATATTCGCCCTCCTGTCTGTATTGCTCCTTCTCACCTCCTGCGACAGCAAACTCGACATCGTCCCCAAGGGCAAGACGACACTCTCGACAGTCTCCGACCTCGAGACCCTGCTTGAGCAGCGCTTCATGCTCAGTTCGACCGCCAACTACGAGACTCTTGTCGGCAACACTTATCCCGTACTGTGGGAGCAGCCCGGCATGACACTCGCCGACAAGTCTTCGCTGGAATATGCCTACCTCGCAGGCGATGCTTCGGTCGACCGCATTGAACTCGCAACGAGCGACCAGACCTACGAGTTCGCCTACCAGTATATCAATTACATGAACGTCATCATCAGCAAAGCGCCAGAAGCCGAAGGCAATCCCGATGACGCTCGCCGAATCATAGCCGAAGCCAAGATTCTGCGCGCCTGGCTCCACTTCCTGATAGCCAACCTATATGCCGCACAGTACGACGACGCAACAGCTGCGACCACGGGCGGCATCGCATATGTGGCCGACACCAATCCGCAGACCGAGAAGACAAAACTCACCCTGGCAGAGGTATACAACAATATCCTGACCGACTGCAGCGATGAAGTGATAGCCGACCTCCGTCAGACCGCCGTCGACAATCCTTTCCGCTTCGGCGCCGAATTCGGCAACGCAGTCCGCGCTTCCGTACTCTTCCAGATGAAGCACTACGCCGAGGCTCTGCCTTACGCTCAGAAAGCAATAAAACTCAACGGCAAGCTTGAAGATCGCACAACAGTCCTCTCCAACGCAGTCTGGATGCTCCCCCACACCTCGCCCAACAACTATCTGCTCATCTACCACAACAACTCCAACATCGGCGAATGGGGCGGCTGCATCGGAACCCCTGAATTCTGCGCCGACATCGATCCCGACGACGTTCTCATCCTGCTCGGCCAGTACACTCAGGATGGCTGGGTCGACAACGCCGGATACGGTCCCGAAGGCGCACTCATGTGCGGCAGCTGGGACGTGCACTATAACTCCTACGGCATCCGCACCGAGAACATGTACTACCTCATCGCCGAAGCAATGATCCGCGCCGGACAATACCGTGAAGGTCTGCGCTACGTGGATGCTGTGCGCGACCTCCGAATCAACGACAATGCCTCCAGGCACTACTTCGACCGCACCGACATTACCACCGAAGCTCAGGCTATGGAAATCCTCCAGAAGAACAAACGCGTCGAGATGTTCACAACTATCTATAATTTCCTTGACCGTCGCCGCTGGAATACCGAGAAGGCTTACCGCAAGGCTTCCACTCACGACTGTGGCGAAGACGGATACTTCACTGTCGAACCGGATTCTCCTCTCTGGATCACCCCGTTCCCCAAGTCCGTCACGCTCTACAATTCTTCCATGACCCAGAATTATTGACTATAGATTGATATTGATATATAATTAAGTGAAGCAGAAGAGGCGGCCGTGCGGTTGCCTCTTTTGTTTTGTCAATATAGAAGAATGCGCTTTTGACACATTCTTAAATATTGTTAATTCATGGTAAGGAATTATGTGAGAATAAATATTATATCTACTTTTACGTGTTAAACATCAAAAAGTAATTTGCTTATGAGAAAACTTTACACAACTTTACTCGCATGCCTTTGCGCTGCCGCCACTGCTTTCGCAGCAGAGAATGTCTACACACTCAAGCTTGTCACAATGATGCAAGCTGTAGCCGGGGAATACCAGCAGGAAATTACCTTCGATCAGGCCAATACAACTTACACCTTCGTTGACTTTTTAGGTTCAGGCTGCAACTTCACCGTCAAGATTGAACCGCAGGAAGGCGTGTCACTTGATGACATCTCCAAATATAAATATATCAAGCCAGACGATGGCACCACGGCTATTACTATATTCGGAGACGCCGGATTTTCTGTAAACGGCTTTGCCGACAAATGGTCGAAAGCTCTTACTCTCGACGGCAAAGACGCACTTCAGGTCAAGAATCCTGAATTCTCACTGATGAATGGCTACTCCTATGCTGACTATCCAGACAAAAACAATCACGGCATATTGGAATTCACAATGTTCGTTCAGGCAGCAGCTAAGGAATTCAAAGACGACGCGTGGACCGAAGAAAAAGCAGGTCAGATGTACAACCTAAAAGTTGAAGTTCCCTTCGGACTCCCCGACAGCGGTCTCGATGATATCGAAATTGAGAACAATGCTCCCGTTGAATACTTCAACCTTCAGGGTATGCCCGTCAGCAATCCCGCCGCCGGTCAGCCCGTCATCCGTCGCCAAGGCTCAAAAATCTCTAAAGTCATAATCCGTTAAGCGGAGCAAACAACATCTGCATGAGAGGCAGCCATCGGGTTGCCTCTTTTGTTTTGTCTCCGTTTTTTCGGTCTCCTGGCTGAGTCAACGGAGGTGAAAATCGGGAATGTTTTTTGCGGATTCAGCCTTAATTTCGTAATTTTGCCATATGAACGCACAATTAACATCGGCATGGAAATGGATGCGCCGGTTTATGCCGGTGACAACCATAGCATGTATCCTGCTGGTGGCTTATATCATCTTCGCCGGCGATAATACGGTATTCAACAGCATCGACTACGACCGCACCATCGATAGTCTCCGGGCCGAACTGGAAGCCAACCGCGACACCATGCTCTATTACCGCGACCTGAACCGCCGCTTAGGGTCGGACCGCGATCTGATGGAGCAGGTAGTCCGCGAACAGTACGGCATGAAGCGTGCCAGCGAGGATGTATTTATATTCACCGAAACTCCCAAAGAAATTGAAAAATAATAAGTCAAATCTTCTGACGTCGGCAGGCGTCCCGGTAGCTCTCCTCATCATTCTCGGAGCTACGATGATACCTTTTTTTCTCGCCGACAACGCCTCTGCACAAACCGCATTCCCGTGGATATTCAGTGCCGGAGCCGTGCTTCTGCTCATCATCCGCCTTTTCACGCCTTTCCGCGGCACCGACTTGCGTCTGAAACGGTGGCACCGCATCGAATCGTGGAGCGCCATCTTCTTCTGTGTGGCGGCCTTCTTCCTGTTCTGGCCTGAAGGACAACTGCGCGACTGGCTCGCATTCACCCTCGCCGGAGCAGTTATACAGATCATTACCTCAATCGCCATCCCCCTGCGTGAGGCCAAGCTTACCCGAAAAGGCCAGTAAATAATGGCAAAGAAGATTGTTGAGACGCCGCTGATGAAGCAGTACGCCGAGATGAAAGCCAAGCATCCCGACGCAGTGCTCCTTTTCCGTGTTGGCGATTTCTATGAAACTTTCTCCGACGACGCCATCGAAGCATCCGAGATTCTCGGAATCACGCTCACCCGTCGCGCAAACGGCGCCGCCTCATATGTCGAGCTTGCCGGATTCCCGCATCATGCTCTTGACTCATACCTGCCCAAACTTGTGCGTGCAGGCAAGCGCGTGGCAATCTGCGAACAGCTCGAAGACCCCAAGCTGACAAAAAAACTCGTCAAGCGCGGCATCATCGAGCTTGTAACGCCCGGCGTGGCGATGAACGACAATGTACTTTCGCGCCGCGAGAACAACTACCTTGCCGCCGTGCATTTCGACAAAGCTTGCATCGGCCTGGCACTGCTCGACATATCGACCGGCGAATTCTTCGCCACCGAAGGCTCCTGTGACTACATCGACAAGACTCTGTCGACCATGGCGCCGAAAGAGCTGCTTGTGCAGCGCGGATTCAAAAGCCGGGCCATGACAGAATTCTCCCAGCAATACGTCTGCTTCGAACTCGAGGACTGGCTGTTCACGCTCGATGCTGCCGACGAGCGTCTGCGCAAGCAATTCGGTACGGCATCGCTCAAAGGCTTCGGTCTGGACCGCATGCACACGGCGATCGTAGCTGCAGGGGCGATTCTCCACTATCTCGACCTTACCCAGCATACCCATACATCGCACATCACTTCCATATCGCGCCTCGACGAAGGATCGTCGGTTCGACTGGACCGCTTCACGATGCGCAATCTCGAGTTGTTCGAGCCACTCGATCCGGACGGCAAAAGCCTTCTCGGCGTCATCGACCGTACCGTCACTCCGATGGGCGCACGTCTGCTGCGGCGCTGGCTCCAGATGCCGTTGCGCAACCCCGTGGAAATCAACAAGCGCCTTGATGTGGTCGAGTATTTCTTCCGCAACACAGAACTGCGCGACGATGCAGCCGAATCGCTGAAAACAGTAGGCGATCTCGAACGTCTGGTCTCGAAAGTGGCATGCGAGCGCATCTCTCCGCGCGAGCTTATCCAGATCCGCAATGCGCTCAGAGCCGTGACCGATCTGAAAGCCATGTGCCTCACCGCCGACCAGCCTCAGCTCAAAGCCATCGCCGACCAGCTGAACCCCTGTCCGGCCGTCATTCAACGCATCACAAAAGAGATTCCGGAGGATGCCGGCTCGCTCGTCAACCGCGGTGATATAATCAACCGCGGAGTAAATCAGGAACTCGACGAGCTGCGCAGCATAGCCTACGAAGGCCGCGACTACCTCCAGAAACTGCGCGAACGCGAGATACAGAAAACCGGTATTTCGTCGCTGAAGATAGCCTACAACAATGTTTTCGGCTACTATATCGAAGTGACGAACACCCACAAGGACAAAGTTCCCGGCGACTGGATCCGAAAACAGACCCTTGTCAACGCCGAGCGATATATCACGCCTGAGCTGAAGGACTATGAAGAGCGTATTCTGGGAGCACAGGAAAAAATAGAAGCGCTCCAGCAGCGGCTTTACACAGAACTCGTAGCATCGGTCGACCAATACACACCTGCCATCAAGCTCGACGCGGCTCTTCTGGCACAGCTCGACGTTCTGAACGCATTCACACGTGTCGCCATCGAAAACCGCTACAACCGGCCGGTAGTCGATGACTCGCTTGAGATAAAAATCACGGAAGGCCGTCACCCGGTTATCGAGAAACAGCTTCCGCCCGGCGAACCTTACATATCCAACACTGTCGAACTATCGAACGAAGGCACGCAGATAATGATGATTACCGGCCCGAACATGTCCGGTAAGTCGGCATTGCTGCGCCAGACCGCGCTCAATGTCCTGATGGCGCAGATAGGATGCTTCGTGGCTGCCGAGAGCGCTCACATCGGTGTGGTAGACAAGATATTCACCCGCGTAGGCGCCAGCGACAATATATCACTCGGCGAATCGACTTTCATGGTCGAGATGAACGAAGCCGCCTCAATTCTGAACAACATGAGCGAGCGGTCGCTGATTCTCTTCGATGAGCTCGGCAGAGGCACTTCGACCTACGACGGCATATCCATAGCATGGGCGATCGTGGAATATATCCACAACTACGGCGACCTGCACCCCAAGACACTCTTCGCCACCCATTACCATGAACTCAACGACATGGAGGCGATCTATGACCGCATAGTGAACTACAATGTCTCGGTAAAGGAAATCGACGGCAAGGTCGTATTCCTGCGCAAGCTGGCACGCGGCGGAAGCGAACACAGTTTCGGCATCCATGTGGCCAAGCTCGCAGGCATGCCGGCGTCTATCGTACGCCGTGCAGATGAAGTTCTGGCTCAGCTCGAAGCCGCCGACAATACATCCGGACAACCGGAAACCGGGCAAAAAAAGAAAACAACTCCCCGCAAACGCGGCGGAAAAGCCAAAATATCCGCACCGGTCCACGACACTGTCGCCGGCATGCAGCTCTCTTTCTTCCAGCTCGACGACCCGGTGCTCTGTCAGGTTCGCGACGAGCTTCTTGGCGTGGACATCAACAATCTCACTCCGCTGGAGGCTCTTAAAAAACTAAACGACATCCGCGGAATCCTTACAGGTAAATACTGATGAAACTGACTATCTCTTCTCCTGAATCAAGACTGCTGCCCGCAGCGGAACAGCTTTACCTTGACTCCTTTCCTCCCGAAGAACGCCGTCCATGGACCGACATCGCCAACGGAGAAGGGCCGACACTGCAGATGGTACTCGCCGACGGCGAATTCGCCGGTTTTATCACCACTTGGGACCTCGGGAACTGGATTTACATCGAGCACTTCGCCATAATGTCCGGTCTCCGTGGCGGGGGCATAGGAGCAAAGGCGATTGCCGCTTTAAAAGAAACATCCGCCAAGCCGCTGCTGCTTGAAGCGGAACCGGTGTCCGATGACAACCCTATGGCCTCCCGGAGAATTGGTTTCTATCTCCGCAACGGGTTCCATCTCATCGATTACGATTATATCCAGCCACCGTATGCGCCCGGGCTTCCGCCCGTTCCGCTGAGGCTGATGTGCACCGATGCGGAAACAGATGGCGCAACTGCAGAAAAAGCCCTGCATAAAGCGGTCTACAAAACTATTTGACAAAAGCCTTTCCGAACAAAAACGATAACGGATGTGTTAAACCTTTACTAATATTAAAACACATCCGCTATGAATGATTATAACTCACTTATATCGAGCAGCCCTACAGTACTTGTCGAATTCTACGCAACATGGTGCGGCCATTGCCAGCGCATGATGCCCGTCATCGAACAGATCCGCGAACTCATAGGCGATGCAGTGCCTATCTATCAGCTTGACGTAGACAAGAACAGCGAGCTGGCCGAAAAAGAACAAGTCAACGGCACTCCGACTTTTATCCTCTATCATCACGGGAACCCCGTCTGGCGCTTCAGCGGTGAAATCGACGGGAATGTCCTTCTTCAGAAAATGCAGTCATTCATGAACTGATACAGGAGCGATGACCCCCGGATGCATTTTCACCGATTTTCTTGCAGAACTTGGCGTTCCGCATACCGACTGGTACAGTACCCGGCAATTCAAGAACATGACTTTCCAGTCGCTCTTCGGGTTGTCGAAGTTGCTTGAAAGTTATGGTATCGAGAACGAGACTGTGAAAGTCGCCGACAAATCGCGCAATCTTGATGCTCTCACTGCGCCTTTCATAGCACGACTGACGGATTATTTCGTCATTGTCACCGACAAGGACTCGTCGAGCGTCACTTTCCGCGACGGTCTGCATAAAAACCAGCTCACTCTTCCCCGCGAGTCATTCTGTAAAGACTGGACCGGAGTTGTGATGTGCGCTTTTCCTTCCGAAAAATCGACGGAGCCGGCCTATGCCTCGCACAAGGTGACGGACATCGGCCAGAAACTGAAGAAATGGGTTCTTATTGCAGCCATTGTATTTGTATTCGGGTATTTCTTTATCGCCAACAGGATATATGCCTCGTGGTCGACCGTAGCTCTTGCTCTGATCGATCTCGCGGGTATATATGTCTCCTATCACCTGCTGCTGAAATCCCTGAACATCAATACACCCCATGGCGACAGGATATGCGGAATCCTGGATCCGAACGGCTGCCACAAGGTCGTTACCTCGACGGCCGGCAAATTCTTCGGAATATTCAGCTGGAGCGAAGTGGGTCTGGCATATTTCAGCGTCTCACTCGCCGGGCTGATTCTCTTCCCGGAATACATCGGATTTATGGCGCTCATAAACGCCTGCTGCTGCCCGTTCTCTTTCTGGAGCGTGTGGTACCAGAAATACCGAGTCAAAACATGGTGCACCATGTGTCTCATCGTTCAGGCACTTCTGTGGATCGGCCTCGCCGTCTATTTCTTCGGCGTATGGTTCGGTCAAAGCTGGCCACCGGATATCCACTTCTTTATTCTTGCAGCAGCATATGTGATTGCGCTTTTCTGTCTCAACGCCATCGATCCTGCCTTTGACAAAACCGAAAAATCATGATAAAGATTATCCCGCGTCCCAATCTTACAGACGCACGTATACTCAAGCCTCTCGAAATGAATAATCTTCATTTCAGGCCCACGACGGTTTCAGACGTCAAAAAGCCTTAGATAGCCTTATAGCGGAGCTGTCCGCCGGTCCATACGGCTTCAACGCGGTGACGGACCTGCTGACCGTCAAACGGTGTCCATCCGCATTTGGACAGAACATCGCAATCTCTTATCGCATAAGGTTCGACTTCACGCACAATCGAGAAATCCGCACGCATGCCCGGGGCGAAAGTCTCGGGCACGTCTATTCCGAATACTTTACGAGGCCCGGAAGTCATTTTTTTCACTACGACATCAATCGGAAGAACTGTGAGCAGAACCGGCAATGCAAACTGTATGGAAGGAGCTCCTGACATGGCTTTCATTCCCGGCAGCAGCTTCTCGCTGAGCAGATGCGGAGCATGATCAGTCCCGATAGTGTCTATCTTACCGTCAAGCACTGCCTCTCGAAGCGCCTCGGCGTCTTCCTGAGTCTTGATGGCAGGATTTATTTTCAGGAGCGCAGAATCCGCACGTGCGACAGTATAGGGATCGAGATACAATGCTGTGGTCTCGGCAGTGACAAGTTTACCGTCGGTTGGACCGGGGTCAAGCAACTCGCGAATCTCATCGGCTGTGCTCACATGGGCCAGATGGAGCCTTGTAGAGAACCTATGAGCCATATTGACAGCCCGCGCGGCCGACCGGAGACATGCCTCGCGACAGCGGATAGCACTATGCAGACTCACGGGGACATTCTCTGCCGACCCATATTTCGCCACTGCGGCCTCCATATTGGCGTTGATGAGAGAATTATCCTCCGCATGGACTATAACTGGAATATTATGGTCGGAAAGGAATCTGAACACCTCCTCAAGCTCACGGTCGCCGGGAGCCGACATCGCGCCGGTGGTAGTGCCGAGGAAGAGTTTTACCGCCGGAACATCCTCTGACCGGACAAGCTCCGGTAATTCCTTCATCGCCCCGGGGGCGAGCCCCATAAGAGGAATAATGCGGATTCCGGTTTTCTTCTCAGCGATCATCCTCTGTTTTTCCTGCAGAATGCGTACTGTAGTTACCGGAGGGACGGTATTCGGCATATCGAAAACGGTTGTGACGCCACCGGCCAGAGCGGCCCGGCTCTCGCTTTCTATATCGGCCTTATGCGTCAGACCCGGATCACGGAAGTGGACATGTGTGTCGGTAAGTCCGGGAATCAGATATGCGCCACGCGCATCAATTTTTTCGCTGGCTTCAGGCATATCGGAGCTTTCGCCCGTTGCAGCAACGATATTTCCTGTCACTGCAACCCAGCCCTGACGTTCGCCGCGACTGTCGACAATCACAGCATTATAAATCAGCAGGTCGTACATGCGGCTATTCTTTTGACGAATAATCGGGATATTTTTTGAAAAGTGAATTCCATTTCAGCCGGATCACACCGAACACAGCCTCTCCGAAGATACCTGAATTCATCTTGCTGGTACCGAGCACACGGTTCACGAAAATGATAGGGACCTCCACAACCTTGAACCCGTATTTCGCCGCAGTGAATTTCATTTCTATCTGAAAAGCGTAACCCTTGAACTTCACCTTGTCGAGCGGAAGTGCCTCCAGCACCCGGCGCCGGTAGCAGACAAAGCCGGCTGTGGTATCATGCACATCGAGTCCGGTGACAAGACGGACATATTTCGACGCATAGAACGACATGAGAATGCGCCCCATGGGCCAATTCACCACATTGACACCCGTCACGTAGCGCGATCCGACCACGACATCCGCTTTCTGATCGACAGCGGCCTGGCGCAGACGCACAAGATCTTCAGGATTATGCGAGAAATCGGCATCCATCTCGCATATGAATTCATAGCGGCGTTTCAGGCAATGCCTGAAACCCTCGATATATGCCGTCCCGAGGCCCAGCTTCCCCGCCCGCTCGATGATCTCGATTCTGCCGGGATATTCCTCCATTTTGCCTTTAACGATAGCAGCAGTGCCATCGGGCGAGTTATCGTCGATTACAAGTATATCGAACGGAACCGGGAGTTTCATCACCGCGTCGATAATTGCCGCAGCATTCTCGCACTCGTTATACATCGGTATTATTACGCATGCATCTGCCTTGGAGGTTGATTGGGCCATAGTGTATGGTTATTTATTCGTCAATAGAGTAATTGAGAAAGTCATTCATGGGTTTGAGCAGCTCCAGACGCCGGGCAATCTCGGCGTGCCAGTCGGGACGATTGAAGAAACTACGGTCGAGAGTGCAGCATTTGCCGTACTCAGTCAGTCGCAGCAGATCGATATCCGGGTGGTCGCGGTCATAGCCTTTCGGGGCGGTCTTGAGCTGACGCCCCCACCATCCGGGGAAATATTTTTCAATCTCTGGTGTCTCGACAATGCCACGGAATTCTTCGATATTGTCAACAATGGCCTTACGGAGCTTCTTGAGCGTCTTTGCATCAGGGCACCACAGTCCGCTGTAGATAGCGCATTCGTCAACACCGGCATGAACATAATAGCAGGCACGGTCGCTGTGACGTCCTGTCGGCGACAGCAATGCCGAGAAATGTGTCTTGTACGGGGTCTTGTCTGTCGAGAAGCGGGTATCGCGGTATATTCTGTAAAGGCAGTCCTTTGCCTGGACATGAGCCAGCGAAGGGTCGTGCATGGCCAGAGCATCGAGTATTTTCTGTATATCGGCGATCCACTCTGTCCGCAGTTGTTCATATTCGGGTTTATGAGCATTGAACCATTCGCGGTTGTTATTGAGCGCGAGGCGTTCGAGAAAATTAAAAAGGTCGGTCATCATAGGTCTGTCCATTTAATATCTGTCACCTGTTCCTCGGCTCGCACATACGTGGCGGTTCGTGCGAAATAAGCCTTCAGTTCCTGTTCGGAAATATTGATTTCAGTGAAGGGAATATATTCACCGGTATCTTTCGGAATTTTTTTCCCACGAGGAGCCTTATATGTCTCCTGCGGATCGTCATTACCGCCGAACCAGAACCCGAAAGGATTGCCGGAATCAGAATTGCGGCTTGCGCGTGTTCTGTTTTGCTGCTGAGCCTGACGCCTCATCTCAGCCATAGGGTCGTTCATGAAGCGCCGCATCATGCGAACCTGACGGAATATCTTCCATCCGGCGACCAGCAACGGCCACAGCACAAATATTACAAGGATTAACAGTAAAAAAAGTAGCATTGTAGATTGAGTCGGGAAGAGAAAAAGACTCTATTCCCATATCAGATACGTTTCTGACGGAGAACGGAGAGGAGAAAATAAAGAACTATGGTCCAGGCAAAGCCTGCAAGGCCATAAATCCACACGAAAAGTACCGCAGCCAGAATAATGACGTAACGGCAGAAATTCTCGCGGATATCGAAGTTTTTGAATTTCAGAGAGAACATCTTGAAACGGCCTACCATCGCCCAGCACATGAGCGCGATAAGGACGAGCATGACAGGCCATCCGGGATAGCCGTATGTGGTTGTCCATCCGTAGACACCGACCCAGAATATAGCATTCGCCGGAATCGGCAGACCACGAAATATGGTGGTCTGTTCGGCATCGTTGTTGAACCGTGCCAGACGCAATGCTCCGAAAACAGGAATGAGCAGAGCCGCAAACGCAACCCACTGCACATTTCCACAGACGCTCATTATATTGAGCACAAGCATTGCGGGCGCCACACCGAAGCTCACAAGGTCGGAGAGCGAGTCGAGTTCCTTTCCGAGATCGGAATAGCTGTGTAGCAGACGTGCGGCCATGCCGTCGAGGAAATCGAATACTGCGGCCATACCCATGGCGACAAGAGCCCACTGGCCGCCCTCAAGGGGTCCGAAGAGCTTTGTCATATTGAAGGCCATATAGATAGCCACGCATCCTGAAATGAGATTCAGGCATGTGATTATGTTAGGAATCCAGTGTTTTATGCGATCAAGCATTTTGAGAAGTAGGATGAAGACGTGCCACCTCAGTGATGCCACCGGTGGTCTTGTCGCCGATGTTTACTAAAGTTTCTGTTCCGAGCGGAAGATAAAGGTCTATGCGGGATCCGAATTTTATGAATCCCATATGGTCTTCGATCGAAGCTTCATCTCCCGGACGGGCATATGTCACAATACGCCTTGCCATGGCACCGGCGATCTGACGCATGAGTATCTGCTGGCCTTCCGGGGTACGTATCACTACGGTAGAGCGCTCGTTCTCAGTACTTGATTTTGGAAGATATGCGGCAAGAAAACGACCGGGATGATGTTTTACAAATACAACCTCACCATCGACGGGAAACCAGTTGGCATGGACATTGAATATCGACATGAAGACGGACAGCTGTATGCAGCGGCAATGCAGATATTCGTCTTCGAAAGTCTCCTCAAGAGCCACCACTGTGCCGTCGGCCGACGAAACGACTACATTTTCGCGGTCTCCGACGAATCTGCGGCGCGGAGAACGAAAGAAATTAACGGCCACAAGATAAATGGCGGCACTCAACAACGTAGCTCCAATAGCCCACGCCAAAGGCCGTACCCACAGCCACAGCGGCAGGTTGATTACCACGAAGATTGCAGCCATCGCCACAAGCACCGGGGTCCCTTCATGATGTATTTTTACTCTCATAGAAGATGACGTATGTATAGTTATGCAAAAGTAATAAAAAAATTTAAGTTATCGCCTTTTTCTGCAAATTTTAAATGTTCCGTTCGCCTTTTTGACAATTTATAATACGGTCTTTATACGACAGAAGCGCCCCGTATGGAGGCGCTTCTGTATCATTTGTATTTATTCGTTGTTCAGTCGTTCACGAATTCGAAAGAGCGGTTGCCTGCTTCGGAATACTCCGAGAACCCGTCGGAATCGTCGTCGCGGCTTCCTACCACGAGGCTGTCGTACTCGCGGAGACCGGTACCGGCAGGAATCAGATGGCCGCAGATAACGTTCTCTTTCATGCCTTCGAGAGGATCGCTCTTGCCCTGGATTGCTGCTTCATTGAGTACCTTGGTTGTTTCCTGGAAGGATGCTGCGGAGATGAAGCTCGAGGTCTGGAGTGCGCTACGGGTGATACCCTGGAGGATCTGCTCGGAGGTTGCGGGCTGTGCGTCGCGGACGATAACCTGCTTGAGGTCGCGCTGCTTGAGAAGCGAGTTCTCGTCGCGGAGGCGGCGGGCAGTGATGATCTGTCCTTCCTGAAGGTTCTCGCTGTCACCTGCGTCGACAACCACTTTCTTATCCCAGATGCGGTCGTTCTCGTCCATGAAGTCGCGTTTGTCGACGATCTGCTCTTCGAGGAAGTTTGTATCGCCGGCGTCGAGGATGCGGACTTTACGCATCATCTGGCGTACGATAACCTCGAAGTGCTTGTCGTTGATTTTCACACCCTGCATACGGTATACGTCCTGCACTTCGTTGACGATATACTCCTGAACAGCAGTCGGGCCCATAATGTTGAGGATATCGGCCGGAGTGATGGCCCCGTCGGAAAGCGGAGTACCGGCACGTACGATATCGTTCTCCTGAACCAGAATCTGCTTCGACAGAGGCACGAGGTACTTCTTGGGTTCGCCGAATTTCGGAGTGACGGTAATCTCGCGGTTGCCGCGTTTTACCTTGCCGAAGTTCACCTGACCGTCGACCTCGGATACGATAGCGGGATTGGACGGGTTACGGGCCTCGAAGAGCTCGGTCACACGGGGCAGACCGCCGGTGATATCACCTGCGCCGGAAGTGGAGCGGGTAATCTTGGCGAATGTCTCGCCAGCCTTGATTTCGTCGCCTTCCTTGAAAATGAGGTGTGCGCCCACAGGAAGCGAGTAAGTTGCGAGGGTCTCGCCGGCCTTGCCGATAATCTCGACAGAGGGTACATGCTGACGGTCGCGGCTTTCGATGATGACACGGTCCTCGGCCATGGAGTGGCCTTCGGTATCATTGCGGAAAGTGACATTCTCGATAAGGTCGGTATAACGGACGATACCGCTGTATTCGGAGATGATGACGTTGTTGAAGGGGTCCCATTCGCAGATCACATCGCCGGGCTTGATCTGATCGCCTTCGTTGAAGAAGAGTTTCGAGCCGTAGGGGATGGCTGCGCTCATGAGCTGCATGCCGGTGTTGTTGTCGACGATACGCATTTCTGCGAGTCGGCCTACAACCACACGCACCTTGTTGCCGGTCTTTGCGCCTTCTTCGGCAGCGCTCTCGTCATTGCCTTCGAAATCGACAGTACGGAGTTCGTCGATTTCAAGACGGCCGTCGTACTTGGAAGTAAGTTTCGAGGTAGCGGAGATGTTGGTTGCAACACCACCGACGTGGAATGTACGGAGGGTAAGCTGAGTACCGGGCTCGCCGATCGACTGGGCGGCGATCACGCCGACAGCCTCGCCTTTCTGAACCATGCGGAGGTTGGCAAGGTTGCGGCCGTAGCACTTGGCGCAGACACCACGCTTGCTTTCGCAGGTGAGGACGGAACGGATCTCGACGCTTTCGATAGGCGATGCGTCGATACGGTCGGCAGCGGCATCCTTGATTTCCTCGCCGGCAGCGACAATGAGTTCGCCGGTCTGCGGGTCGATGATGTCATGGACTGAAACGCGGCCGAGAATACGTTCGCCAAGCGAAGCGACAACTTCGTCGTTGTTCTTGATGGCGGTGCAGACGAGACCTCGCAGTGTGCCGCAGTCCTCTTCGTTGATAATAACGTCGTGGGCCACGTCGACAAGACGACGGGTAAGATAACCGGCGTCGGCAGTCTTAAGCGCGGTATCGGCAAGACCCTTGCGGGCACCGTGGGTGGAGATGAAGTATTCCAGCACCGAGAGGCCTTCCTTGAAGTTCGCAAGAATAGGGTTCTCGATGATCTGGCCGCCCTCGGCACCGGCTTTCTGAGGCTTGGCCATAAGACCACGCATACCGGCCAGCTGACGGATCTGGTCCTTCGAACCACGGGCACCGGAGTCAAGCATCATATAGATGGCGTTGAATCCCTGGTTGGCCTCGCTCATCTGCTTCATGAGCACGTTGGTAAGACGTGCGTTGACATGCGTCCAGATATCGATGATCTGCTGGTAGCGTTCCTTATCTGAGATGAAGCCCATGTTGAAGTTCTCCATCACTTCGTCTACCTGCTTGTAACCGTCGGCAACGATCTGTTCCTTCTCCGGCGGGATAAGCACGTCGCCGAGGTTGAACGACAGACCGCCCTTGAATGCCATGTAGTATCCGAGGTTCTTGATGTCGTCGAGGAACTGTGCGGAACGGGGAATACCGCATCGGCGGATTACATTGGTGATGATGTCGCGGAGCGATTTCTTCGAAATGAGCGTATTGATATAACCCATTTCCTCCGGCACATACTGGTTGACCATGATACGGCCTACGGAAGTATTCTCCACGATGTGACGGATCTTGTTGCCGTTCTCGTCAACGTCGTCTACCATCACATTGATGGGAGCGTGCAGGGTGACGCGGCCTTCGTTGTGGGCGATAAGCGCCTCTTCAGGACCGTAGAAAGTATGACCTTCGCCCTGATCGCCCTTGCGGAGCTTGGTTATATAGTAGAGGCCGAGCACCATATCCTGTGAAGGAACGGTGATAGGCGCGCCGTTGGCGGGGTTAAGAATATTGTGCGAGCCGAGCATGAGGAGCTGTGCCTCAAGGACGGCCTCGTTGCCGAGAGGAAGATGGACTGCCATCTGGTCACCGTCGAAGTCGGCGTTGAAGCCCGTACATGCCAGCGGGTGCAGCTGGATTGCCTTGCCTTCGATCAGCTTGGGCTGGAAAGCGAGGATACCGAGACGGTGAAGTGTCGGTGCGCGGTTCAGCAGAACGGGATGACCCTTCATTACGTTCTCGAGTATATCCCATACTACCGGTTCCTTGCGGTCGACGATCTTCTTTGCGCTCTTGACGGTCTTGACGATGCCGCGCTCGATAAGCTTACGGATAATAAACGGCTTATAGAGCTCGGCGGCCATATCCTTGGGAAGACCGCATTCGCCCATCTTGAGCTCAGGACCTACGACGATTACCGAACGTGCGGAATAATCGACACGCTTACCGAGGAGGTTCTGACGGAAACGGCCCTGCTTGCCTTTGAGCGAGTCGGACAGTGATTTGAGAGGACGGTTGGCATCGCTCTTAACGGCCGACGACTTGCGGCTGTTATCCAGCAGTGAATCGACGGCTTCCTGAAGCATACGCTTCTCGTTGCGGAGAATCACTTCGGGAGCCTTGATTTCGATGAGTCGTTTCAGACGGTTGTTACGGATGATGACACGACGGTAGAGGTCGTTGAGGTCGGAGGTCGCGAAGCGGCCGCCATCCAGAGGCACCAGAGGACGGAGTTCGGGCGGGGTGACGGGCACAGCCTGAAGAATCATCCATTCGGGCTTGTTGCGGTTGCGCGAAGCACGGAACGATTCAACGACCTGAAGGCGTTTGAGCGCCTCGGTCTTGCGCTGCTGCGAGCCTTCCTGATTGGCCTGATGACGGAGCTGGTACGAAAGAGAGTCGAGGTCGAGCTCCTTGAGGAGATCGTAGATAGCCTCGGCGCCCATCTTGGCGACGAATTTATCGGGATGACCGTCTTCGAGAAGCTGGTTTTCCTTAGGCAACTCGTCGAGTACCTGGAAATATTCTTCTTCGGTAAGAAGGCTCAGTTTCTCTACCGGAGTCTGGGTCTGGCCGATTTTGATGTCGGCGGCAGCTCCCGGATTGATAACCACATAGCGTTCGTAATAGATAATCGCATCGAGTTTCTTCGAGGGAAGACCGAGCAGATAACCTATCTTGTTGGGCAGCGAACGGAAATACCAGATGTGAGCTACCGGAACGACGAGAAGGATGTGACCCATGCGCTCGCGGCGCACTTTTTTCTCGGTCACCTCGACGCCGCAACGGTCGCAGACAATGCCCTTGTAGCGGATACGCTTATATTTACCGCAGTGGCACTCATAATCCTTGACCGGACCAAAGATACGCTCGCAGAACAAGCCGTCGCGTTCGGGCTTGTAGGTGCGGTAGTTGATGGTCTCGGGCTTGAGCACTTCACCGCTCGAATTCGCCAGAATTTCCTCCGGCGATGCGAGGCCGATGGAAATTTTGGAGAATACGTTTTTTGCTTTGTTTTCTTTTCTAAAAGCCATATATGCTGTGGTGTATGTCAATTAGTAGTAAGGAGAGTGATTAATTTTCGAGGTTGATGCTCAGACCGAGACCGCGAAGCTCATGCAGAAGCACGTTGAGCGATTCGGGAATTCCGGGAACCGGCATGGGATCACCCTTGACGATAGCTTCGTAAGCTTTGCTGCGGCCGTTGACATCATCCGACTTGATAGTCAGGATTTCCTGGAGTACGTGTGCGGCGCCGAATGCTTCGAGCGCCCATACTTCCATTTCACCGAAACGCTGGCCGCCGAACTGTGCCTTACCGCCCAGAGGCTGCTGGGTGATGAGCGAGTACGGGCCGATAGAACGTGCATGCATCTTGTCCTCGACCATGTGGCCGAGTTTGAGCATGTAGATCACGCCTACGGTTGCCGGCTGGTCGAAGCGTTCGCCTGTGCCGCCGTCGTAGAGGTATGTCTTGCCGTAGCGGGGCAGACCGGCTTTATCGGTCCATTCATTGATCTGGTCAAGGCTGGCACCGTCGAAAATAGGAGTTGCGAATTTCTCGCCGAGCTCGCGGCCAGCCCATCCGAGTACTGTCTCGAATACCTGACCGAGGTTCATACGCGAAGGCACGCCCAGAGGGTTGAGGACGATATCGACCGGAGTACCGTCGGCGAGGAAAGGCATGTCTTCCTGACGCACGATACGCGATACGATACCCTTGTTACCGTGACGGCCTGCCATCTTGTCGCCTACGCTGATCTTGCGCTTCTTGGCGATGTAGACCTTGGCGATCTGCATGATGCCCGAGGGGAGTTCGTCGCCGATGGAGATATCGAATTTCTTGCGGCGGAGTTCTGTATCGATTTCCTTGCTCTTCTGGAGATAGTTGACGATAGTCTGACGGATGAGGTCGTTCTTGTGTTCGTCGTTAGTCCAGTTGGAGAGGCTCAGTGTATCGTAATTGATGCCCTTGAGGACTCCTGCGGTGAACTTGGCTCCCTTGGGAACGATTTCAGATCCGAGGAAGTCGAATACGCCGTTGGAGGTGAGGCCTTGAGTGAGAACAAGGAGCTTGTCGACCAGGATATTCATCAGAGCGTCGAGCTTCTCTTCGTATTCCTCGTCGAGCTTGGGAAGGAGGACGTTGGCGCTCTTGTTTTTCTTCTTTTTCGCAGCGCGCGAGAAGAGGTTTGTTCCGATTACAACACCCTTGAGCGAAGGAGTAGCTTTCAGAGAGGCATCCTTCACGTCACCGGCCTTGTCGCCGAAGATGGCACGTAGTAGTTTCTCTTCCGGAGTGGGGTCGGACTCGCCCTTAGGCGTAATCTTACCGATCATGATGTCGCCAGGCACTACATGTGCGCCGATACGGATGATACCGCGTTCGTCAAGATCCTTGGTGGCGTCCTCGCTCACGTTGGGGATATCGGAAGTGAGTTCTTCCATACCGCGCTTGGTCTCGAGCACTTCGAGAGCGTATTCGTCGACGTGAACAGATGTCAGGATATCGTCGCGGACTACGCGCTCGTTGAGCACGATAGCATCCTCATAGTTGTAACCCTTCCAGGGCATGAAGGCAACCTTGAGGTTGCGGCCCAGTGCGAGTTCTCCGTTCTCGGTGGCGTAGCCTTCGGTGAGGATATCGCCTGCCTTGACGCGCTGTCCCTTGTTGCAGATAGGACGGAGGTCGATGGTAGTGCTCTGGTTGGTCTTGCGGAACTTAGGAATCGAGTATACTTTTACAGGCTCGTCGAAAGCGACGAACTGTTCTTCTTCGGTACGGTCGTAGCGGATACGGATCTGGGTAGCGTCGACGAACTCGATTACGCCTTCGCCTTCGGCCGTAATCTGGGTACGGCTATCGCGGGCAAGCTGTGCCTCGATACCTGTACCTACGATAGGAGCCTCCGAACGGAGAAGGGGAACTGCCTGACGCATCATGTTCGATCCCATGAGGGCGCGGTTGGCATCGTCGTGTTCGAGGAACGGGATGAGCGATGCGGCGATAGATGCGATCTGAGCGGGAGAAACGTCCATCAGTTCAACTTCCGATGGCGGAACAACAGGGAAGTCGGCGTCGCAACGGGCCTTGACGCGGTTGCGGATGAAGGTGCCGTCGGCGTTCAGGGGCGCATTGCCCTGAGCTATAGTCTTGCCTTCCTCGATTTCTGCGGTGAGATATACGACTTCGTCATTGTTGAGGTTTACAACCGAATCCTCGACCTTGCGGTACGGAGTCTCGATGAAGCCGAGGTCGTTGATCTTAGCATATACGCAGAGCGACGAGATAAGACCGATGTTCGGGCCTTCAGGAGTTTCGATAGGACACAGACGGCCGTAGTGGGTATAGTGTACGTCTCGAACCTCGAAGCCTGCACGTTCACGCGAGAGGCCGCCGGGGCCGAGGGCCGACATACGGCGCTTGTGGGTGATTTCGGCCAGCGGGTTGGTCTGGTCCATGAACTGCGACAGAGCGTTGGTGCCGAAGAATGTGTTGATCACCGACGAGATCGTCTTTGCGTTGATAAGGTCGGTGGGGGTGAACACTTCATTGTCGCGGACATTCATGCGCTCGCGGATGGTGCGGGCCATACGGCTGAGGCCGACGCCGAACTGGTTGTAGAGCTGTTCGCCCACGGTACGTACACGACGGTTCGACAGGTGGTCGATATCGTCGACGTCGGCGCGGGTATTGATAAGCTCGATAAGGTATCGGATGATGGCGATGATGTCTTCCTTGGTCAGGACACGCACATCAGGCGAAATGGGCAGATTCAGCTTGCGGTTGATACGGTAGCGACCAACCTCGCCGAGGTCATAACGCTTCTCGCTGAAGAAGAGGTTATAGATCACCTCTCGTGCAGATGCGTCATCTGGCGGCTCTGCGTTGCGGAGCTGTCTGTAGATATACTGGATTGCTTCAGCCTCCGAGTTGGTTGTATCTTTCTGGAGGGTATTGAAGATAATTGAATAGTCGGTAGAGCCGGCGTCTTCTTTGTGAAGAAGGATGGTGGGGACACCGGAAGCGAGGATTTTTTCGACATCGTCCTCGGTGATTTCAGTCTCGCGGTCTACGACAACGTCGTTACGCTGAACTGTCGTTACCTCACCGGTATCGGTATCGGAGAATTCCTCAGTCCATGTCTTGAGAACACGCGCAGCAAGCTTGCGGCCTATCACCTTCTTGAGATTGGCCTTGGTCACTTTGATTTCCTCGGCAAGTCCGAAGATATCGATGATTTCCTTATCCGTCTCCAGACCGATTGCGCGGAGAAGCGATGTTACGGGTAGCTTCTTCTTTCGGTCGATGTAGGCGTACATCACATTGTTGATGTCAGTGGCGAATTCAATCCATGAGCCACGGAAAGGAATGATGCGGCCGGAGTAGAGCTTCGTGCCGTTGGCATGGGTGCTCTGTCCGAAGAACACACCCGGCGAACGGTGGAGCTGCGATACTACGACACGTTCGGCACCGTTGATGACGAAGGTTCCCTTCTCGGTCATATACGGGATCTGACCCAAATATACGTCCTGAATCTTGGTGGGGAAATCTTCGTGGTCGGGATCGGTGCAGGAAAGTTTCAGTTTTGCCTTGAGAGGCACACTGTATGAGTAACCGCGATTCAGACACTCCTCGATAGTATAACGGGGAGGATCGACATAGTAGTCAAGGAACTCGAGGTTGAAATTGTTGCGGGTGTCGGAGATAGGGAAATTCTCGGCGAACACCTTGTAAAGGCCTTCGTTCGTACGCTTTTCGGGAGGGGTATCGAGCTGGAAGAAATCGCGGAAGGATTTCAGCTGGATCTCCAGAAAATCAGGATACGGGAAAGGACTCCTTACCGATGCGAAATTAACGCGGGGTTTGTCTTTCGTAGCTGACATCTAATATGTATTTGGAGCCGTGATAAAACTTTGGGATTGTGCAAACTTACGGAAACCATAGTGTTATGGATGTGTAAGATTCCGGGAATGCAAGAGAGATTAGGAGGGATGCGGCATGAGGCCCTTAGAAATGGCGAATCCGCGATTCCGTGCGGGCACGGTGCCCGCCAGTCGACTGAAAGAGCGGCTGTTGCCGCCTCCGGAATTACGGCGCCCGATGGGCCGGTTGATGCCTGTGCGTTTTAATGACACAAAAGGTTAAGAAACCCCGATTAGGGTGTTTCTTAACCTAAGTGTCTGATATACAGACAATATTATTTAAGCTCTACTTCTGCGCCTACTTCCTTGAGCTGAGCTGCCATAGCTTCAGCTTCTGCCTTGGCGAGGCCTTCCTTAACGGTGTTGGGAGCGCCGTCAACGAGTTCCTTAGCTTCCTTGAGACCGAGACCGGTGAGCTCCTTAACGAGCTTAACCACTTTGAGTTTCTCAGCACCAGCGGATTTGAGGACTACATCGAAAGAAGTCTTTTCCTCAACAGCTGCACCTGCAGCGGCGGGACCTGCTGCAACAGCTACAGCAGCAGCGGCGGGTTCGATACCGTATTCGTCCTTGAGGATCTGAGCGAGTTCGTTAACTTCCTTAACGGTGAGGTTTACGAGTTGTTCAGCAAAAGCTTTTAAATCTGCCATTTTAATATGATTTTTGTAGTTTTTTTAATTGTTGATTTAGTTTTCTTTCTTCGAGAGTGTCTCGAGGATGCCGTGAATCTTCGTAGCGCCGGACTGGAGACCGGAGATAACGTTCTTGGCAGGCGACTGGAGAAGTGCGATAACATCGGCGATGAGCTCGTTCTTGCTCTTGATAGCGGCAAGTGCGTCAAGCTGGTCGGCTCCGAGATATACAGTTTCTTCTACATATGCGCCTTTGAGAGCGGGAAGGGTATCACCCTTCTTGACGAAGTCTTTCAGCAGCTTTGCGGGCGCGTTGCCCACATTGGTGCAAAGCAGGGAGGTTGCGCCGTGAAGTGCGGGATTGAGCTCCATGTAGTTGCCGCCAAGTTCCTTGAATACCTCATGAAGAAGTTTGTTCTTGACAACTACAAGTTTGAGGTCGGCCTTGAAGCAGGCCCGACGGAGCTCGGAGGTCTTTTCTGCATTCAGTCCGGCGGTCTCTACGAGGTAGAAACCGTTGTAGGCTGCGATTGTCTCCTTGATATTGCTGATGATTTTGGCTTTATCTTCCTTTTTCATTGTGTTCGGTGTTTAAAAGATTTAAGCATCAATCGACTTGGTGTCGACTTTGACGCCCGGACTCATGGTGCTGGAAAGATAAATGCTCTTGATATAGGTGCCCTTTGCAGTTGCGGGTTTCAGCTTGATGAGGGTATTGATGAACTCGCGTGCATTATCTACCATCTGGTTGGGTGCGAACGACACTTTACCGATGGAAGAGTGAACGATACCGTTCTTGTCGACCTTGAAGTCGATCTTACCCTTCTTAACTTCCTCAACAGCTTTGGCAACGTCGGGAGTCACTGTGCCGCTCTTGGGATTAGGCATCAGGCCGCGGGGACCGAGGATACGGCCGAGGGCACCGATTTTACCCATGATAGCGGGCTGAGTGATGATGACGTCAACGTCGCACCAGCCACCTTTGATTTTTTCAATGTATTCGTCAAGACCTACATAGTCTGCGCCGGCTGCCTTGGCTGCTGCTTCAGCATCGGGGTTGCAGAGTACGAGTACGCGAACGGTTTTACCGGTTCCGTGAGGAAGGGTAACAACGCCGCGGACCATCTGATTGGCCTTACGGGGATCGACGCCAAGACGTACATCGATATCGAACGAAGCATCGAACTTAGTGAAAGTCATTTCCTTCACGAGTTCTGCTGCCTCTGCCAAGGTATAAGCTCTTCCTGCTTCAAGCTTGGATACGGCTACCTTCTGATTTTTAGTAAGTTTACTCATATCAAGTGAAGTGTTTAATTGTTAGTGGGGAACTGACCCTTGACGGTGATACCCATGCTTCTGGCCGTACCGGCAACCATACGCATAGCGGATTCTATGGTAAAGCAGTTGAGGTCGGGCATTTTGTCCTCAGCAATCGCACGCACCTGATCCCAAGTAATTTCTGCAACTTTATTACGGTTAGGCTGAGCAGAACCGGTTTTAACATGTGCAGTTTCTTTGAGCTGTACGGCAACGGGAGGAGTCTTGACGATAAAGTCGAACGACTTATCGGTGTAGTAGGTAATAACTACAGGGAGAATCTTTCCGGCCTTGTCCTGGGTGCGGGCATTGAATTGCTTGCAAAATTCCATGATGTTGATACCCTTCGAACCGAGAGCAGGTCCTACTGGAGGCGAAGGATTAGCAGCACCACCTTTAATCTGCAGTTTGATTTGTCCAGCAATTTCTTTAGCCATTGGATTTAAAACTTAAAAATTAATATTCCGCGCGATAGCAAACAAACGGCCGCCTTTCGTAACAAAAAGGGAGGCCATCTTCAAATCATTCACGCTCTACCTGCGAATTGTCCAGTTCAAGAGGAGTCTTGCGGTCAAAGATCTTTATCATCACTTTCAGCTTGCGTTTCTCGCGGTTGACTTCTTCAATCACACCCGAGAAATCCTTGAACGGGCCGTCGGTAACCTTAACGCGTTCGCCGACGATGTAATCGTTTACACCGTCCGACTCTGCTTCGGAAATCTCGTCGGCGGCTCCGAGCATTCGAAGCACTTCGCTCTCACGCAGACGCTCCGGTGCGGAGTTCTTTTCACGGCCGCGCAAAAAGTCGATCACGTTGGTTGTGTTCGACAGTTCGTGCATGACCTCCCCTGTGAGACGTGCTTCGATAAAGACATAACCGGAATAAAGGTTCTTTTCTTTGATAACCTTTTTTCCGTTACGGAGAGCCATCACCTTTTCAGTAGGAATCAACACCTGAAAAACATATTTGCCCAGATCAGTACGCTTCATCGCACCTTCGATGAGCTCCTTGACCTGCGCTTCTTTTCCTGAGATAGCACGCAGAACGTACCATCCTTTCGTGTTTTCAGCCATTTCTGATTTCGCTAATTAGGGTTAGACTCTTACAAGCTGTAGATGAAATGCATCAGATGGTCCACAATCTGGTCCATGATAAAGATTATCAAGGCGATAATCACGGAAGCAATCATGACAATGATTGCAGACTTGACCAACTGCTTCCTGGTGGGCCAGGAGGTCTTGTAACGCAGTTCGTCATAAGCCTCCTGTATATTCGTGAGTAGTTTGAATTTCATTACTTTTTCTTTTTTGGCACGGGTTGAGAGACTCGAACTCCCGACACCTGGTTTTGGAGACCAGTGCTCTACCGACTGAGCTAAAC
>CABRLF010000008.1 GCA_902471685.1 uncultured Porphyromonadaceae bacterium | reverse complement strand
CTGCTGAACCGCTCTTCCGATCTTATTCGGCCTGACGGAAATTGGGAATATATTCTGTCCAGAGGTTAGCCTGTACGCCGAGGATGTGCTTAGCCTCTTCGGGTGTGAGGTCGGCGGGGATCGGGTCGAAACCGTAGACTGTCTCGGGAATGATGATGTCGCCCCAGGTGGCAGCGATGGGTTCGCTGGGATCATCGCTCTGACGGAAGTCGAAGTAGAGATACTGACACGGAGTCATGATAGCGTCGTGACCGGCCTTGGCAGCCTCTCTTGCGCCGTCGATACCGCGCCACGACATGATGATGGAGCCGTCGGGAGCTCCGCCTTCAAGGATTTCGTCCCAACCGATAACTTTGCGGCCATGCTGTGCGAGGAAATCCGATGCATGAGCCATGACATGAGTCTGAAGTTTCTGTTCTGCTGTGCTGTGTGAGTCCGATTTAAGACCGAGTTCTTTGATTTTTGCCTGACATTTCGGGCATTTCGACCACCGTGCCTTAGGGCATTCATCGCCGCCGATGTGGATATATTCCGAGGGGAACAGGTCTACTACTTCCCCGAGAACATCGTCAAGGAAAGCATATACACTGTCGTTGCCGGCGCAGAGCACATCTTCGGAAACGCCCCATTTACCCCATACATCGTACGGGCCACCGGTGCATCCGAGTCCGGGATAAGCGGCCAGAGCAGCAAGCATATGACCGGGAAGATCGATTTCAGGAATGATGGTGATATGGCGGTCGGCAGCATACTGGATGATGTCGCGAACCTCATCCTGGGTGTAGAAACCACCGTAAGGAATGCTGTCGTTCGTCGAGAAATTCTGGCCGATCATAGTGCCTTTGCGGACAGAGCCCTTTTCCGTCAGTTCGGGACGACTCTTGATTTCGAGTCGCCAGCCCTGATCGTCGGTGATATGCCAGTGGAATTTGTTGATGTTGTGCATTGCAAGCATATCGATGAAGATTTTCACCGAGTCGGGAGTGAAGAAATGGCGTGCCGTATCGAAGTGCCCGCCGCGGTATGCGAAGCGCGGTGCGTCGTAAATCTCGGCTGCGGGGAAAAGGACTGCGCCCTGCTTGAGGCTGTCGGCTGCCGCTACCGATTTGCGGATGGTCTGGATTCCGTAGAATGTACCCGCCGACGAAGCTCCGTCGATGACGATGCGGTCGGAATTTACGGTGATGTTGTAGGCTTCCGAATTGGGGTTGGTCAGAGTGTCGGTAAGGATAATAGCGTTTTTGGAGGCGTCCGGCTTGATGGCAGGTGTGATACCGGTGGTCTCGGCCAGATAGGAAGCTAAAAGCTCCGCGTTCTTTTGCATCGAAGCATCGTCGGAAGCATAGGCGATGGCTGTGCTCTTATCGAATACGAAGCCCTTGGCTACAGAATCTACTGCGATTTCCTGAGGCAGGGGAATTACTTGGTAATTTGCTGTCATTTCCGGCTTCTGCGCGCATCCGGCAAGCGAAAACAGGATTAGAGATAGGCTTAAGGCATTGAAGAATTTCATAATGTGGTTTTTAGTCGTTACACTGCCGCAAAGATAACGAATGTCTTCCATAATGTGAAATTTTACTTCGTTATTTTATTGGTTTTACTCTCTGCACGAAGAGAGTGTTGCAGAACTGCTGCGATACTTTAAAAGCTTTTAAAATCCAAAAACAATTCGGTTTTAGCAATGTTATAAAATTATAAAACTGCTTATTTATGAGATTTCATGCTTCATTATGTATCCTTTCGGTTCTGACGTCGTTTGTGGCTCTCGGCCGCAATGACGTCTCCGACGGTAGAAAATATCTTGACAATCCTTTGCCTGATCACTGGGACGTGAGCGAAAGTATGTCGGACTTTGCTCTGCCGGATCACTGGTGGAATACCTTCAACGACCCTCTTCTCGATTCACTTGTCAATATAGGCGAGAGTAACAATTATAATGTAGGCGCTGCTGCCAGACGTATCGATATGGCACGTGCCGCCGTGCACCAGTCCGAGAGCGGCTATTATCCGCAGATAGGCGTCAGTGCCGGATGGACACGCCAGCGTCAGTCGGGCCGCATCGCTTCGAACACCGGCCAGGCCGTGACCACATCATGGTACTCCGCCGGCGCGACTATGAACTGGGAAATCGATGTCTTCGGCAAGATCAGAAGTCGGGTGAAGGAAAGCAAGAAAAGCCTCGAGGTTACATCCGCTGAATTCAATGGAGTGATGCTCTCCCTTCAGGCACAGATTGTGACCACATATTTCAATCTGCTTGTCTATCGGGCTCAGCTGGCTATTGCCAAGGAGCACAGTGTGAATCAGAAGCATATTCTCGATATCACTCAGGCACGCTTCAAGACAGGTCTTGTGTCTAAGCTCGATGTAGCTCAGGCTCAGACACTGTATTACTCCACAATCGCCTCAATTCCACTTCTTGAGTCTTCGATAGAATCCTCATATAATGCACTCGGAGTTCTCCTTGGTGTAGGGCGTGACGGCCTTCCCGAGGCGATATATCAGGAGAGAGCTATTCCGGAGCAGTATCAGCTCGCCGGCGCCGGCGCTCCGCTCGAACTTCTCCGCCGCCGCCCCGATATCGTCGCAGCGGAGAAGAACATTGATGTTGCGGCCGCTTCTCTCGGCGTGGCCCGCAGCGAGTATCTTCCGTCGTTGTCTGTATCCGCTTCCATCGGTACCTCGGCCCATTCGTTCGACGAACTGTTCGGCAAGCAGTCCTTGACATACAGCGTCGCTCCGACACTTTCCTGGACACTCTTTGACGGTTTTGACAGGCGCTATGTCTCAGCTCAGGCTAAGGCAAACATGGAGATGATGATCGACAATTACAATCTCATCGTGCAGACCGCTGTCGAGGAGGTAAGAAACGCCATCTCCGATTATAACGCCACTCTCCTGTATATCGGGAGCCTGGCCGAAGTTGTCAAATGCAGTCAGGAAACAGTGACTCTCTCTCTTGACCGCTACACTCAGGGTCTGTCCGATTTCTACAATGTCGTGCAGGCACAATTAACTTATCTTTCAAACCAGAATAGTCTTGTCGCTGCCCGCGGCAGAGCATTAATCTCGCTCACCGATCTCTATAAAGCGCTCGGCGGAGGAATAAAACAATAGAAAGCGATGAAAAACCATTATCTTCTTTTAGGCATGGCCTTGAT
Source organism: uncultured Porphyromonadaceae bacterium (assembly GCA_902471685.1). Lineage (GTDB taxonomy): Bacteria > Bacteroidota > Bacteroidia > Bacteroidales > Muribaculaceae > CAG-873. The sequence continues at coordinate 32,571 of CABRLF010000008.1, read as the reverse complement.
CTGCATGACTGCTTGTCATCATAAAACGGATCGTGATGCATCAGCTCCTGTACCCGTCGACGTGGCTTTTCCGATATGCGATTCTGTACTTATTTCCAAAACATATCCCGGCACACTCAGCGCGGGGAAGTATGTCGATATAGTTGCACGCGTCAACGGTTATATCATTTCAAAGGATTATGTCTCCGGCCAGTGTGTGCCTAAGGGAAAAGTCCTGTTCCGTATCGAAGACCGCAACTACCGCGATGCTGTAGTACAGGCCGAGGCCGCACTCACCACTGCACGTGGTAATCTTGAATACGCTTCCGCTCACTACAAGGCCATGACCGAAGCCATTAAAGCCGATGCCGTAAGCGATATGGAGGTTGAGCAGGCGCGCAGCGCACTTGTGCAGGCCGAGGCTGCCGTAAAAAATGCCGGGGCAGCACTTCAGATAGCGCGTACCAAGCTGTCATATTGTACTGTGACGGCTCCTTTCGACGGACGTATGGCCGGCGCAGAATTTGATCCCGGAGCATATGTGGGCGGCGAGGGTGCGCCGGTCAAGCTTTCTGGTATCTACCACGACAAGACAATGCTTGCCACATTCGCTGTCGAGGATAATGAGGCGCTCGGTTCTCTCCGTCGGAATATCGAAGCCGGTAAAATCGACTATCACCATATTCCGGTAAAATTCTCGGAAGAGACCGGTCATCAATATTTCGCCGATCTATGTTATCAGTCGCCGGAGGTCAACACCGCCACAGGTACCATGACTCTTAAGGGGGTCGTCGAGAATCCTTACGATGAGCTGAAATCGGGTATGTATATCAGCGTGGACCTTCCTGTCAGCAGTGATCCCAATGCGATTCTCGTTCTCGACGCTTCCATCGGCTCCGATCAGCTTGGCAAGTATCTTTATGTGGTGAATGATTCCAACAAGGTGGTCTATACTCCCGTTAAAACCGGTGAGGCCGTTAGAGACAGTCTCCGGATAATCACTTCTGGCATTGGTCCGCGAGACCGTTATGTGACCAGGGCGATAATGAAGGTGCGCGACGGCATGGAAGTAAAACCGGTTCTCACCGACAGTGTTACATCTCAAAAGAAATAAGCCATGTTCAGCAGATTCTTCATACAACGCCCCATTTTCGCCACCGTTCTGGCGATTCTGATGGTGCTCGCGGGACTGCTTACTATCCACACATTGCCTGTGGCGCAGTATCCCGATATAACGCCTCCGACAGTGTTCGTGATGGCTTCTTATCCCGGCGCAGATGCCAGGACTGTGGCCGAGACTGTCGGTGTGCCTCTTGAGCAACAGATCAATGGCGTTGAGGGGATGATGTATATGTCGTCATCCTCGGGCAGCGACGGTTCATATATGCTGCAGATAACCTTCGAGAACGGTACGGATCTTGATATGGCTACAGTAAAGGTTCAGAACCGTGTCGCTCAGGCCGAGCCGACACTCCCGGGCGTGGTGCAGCAGCAGGGCGTCAATGTCATGGGCCGCTCATCGGATATTATTCTTTTCCTTGCGCTCGAGAGCGAGAAGCCGGGTATGTACGATGGTCTGTACCTTACGAATTATGCCCAGCTTTCTGTGGTCGACGAACTGTCGCGTATCGACGGAGTGGGCAATGTGTCAGCTTTCGGATCCGGCGACTACAGTATGCGCGTGTGGCTCGATCCCGAGAAGATGCGTGTACGCGATCTTTCTCCGGCAGACGTCACGGCCGCTATCGAGAGTCAGAATATCGAAGTGTCTGCCGGCGCTGTCGGTGCGCCTCCTACAGAGAATGGGACTGAATTCGAATATACTCTCACATCGAAGGGACGACTGTCGGATGTTGCCCAGTTTGCCGATATAATTATCAGGACGAATTCCGACGGCGGCATTCTCCGTCTTAAGGATATCGCCAGAATAGATATGGGCAGCCAGAGCTATTCCATGCAGTCGAATGTATCCGATCATGATGCCGGTCTTATAGGTGTCTATCAGTTACCCGGTGCCAATGCACTTCAGGTGGCGAATGCCGTGAAAGACAAACTGAAGCAACTTGAGCCTTATTTCCCGGAGGGCGTGAAATACCGTATTATCCTCGATACCACCGATTATGTGTCGGCTTCGATAGATGAGGTGATTGTCACTTTCTTCGAGACATCGCTGATTGTGATGCTTGTGATTCTTCTTTTCCTCCAGAACTGGCGTGCCGTGATTATTCCTATGCTCACGATTCCTGTGTCGCTGATCGCAACGTTCGCCGTGATGAAGCTGATGGGATTCACCTTGAATACGCTTACTCTTTTCGGTCTTGTGCTGGCAATCGCCATCGTGGTCGATGATGCGATAGTGGTAGTGGAGGACTGTGCCCGAATTCTGAGCAAGGGCGGTGTCAGTCCTGTTCAGGCTGCAGAGCAGGCTATGAAAGAGCTTACCGGGCCTATTGTAGGAGAAGTGCTTGTGCTCCTATCTGTGTTTATTCCCACGGCTTTCATTTCCGGTATCACCGGTGAGCTCTACAAACAGTTCGCTCTGACGATCGCAGTCTCGACAGCATTCTCCGGCTTCAATGCTCTTACTTTCACGCCGGCCATGTGCGCCCTATTCCTCAAGCCGAAAACCGGCGAACCCAGGTTCATCTTCTACCGCTGGTGGAACAAGGCGTTCGACAGCGTGCGTAATCTATATAATGGTATTGTCGGCCGTTTTCTGGCGAAACCGCTTCTGGCTCTTGCTATATTCATTGTTCTCTGCGGTCTTGCATTCTGGGGGTTCCTCCGCTGGCCGACAAGTTATCTCCCTCAGGAAGACATGGGTTATTTCATGACGTCGATACAGTTGCCTACGGGCGCTTCGCTCGAGCGTACCGACAGCGTTATGCGTGCTGCCGAGAAGGAAATCCTTAAATTGCCTCAGGTGAAGGATGTGATAGGTGTGAGCGGCAATTCGTTCCTCGGTGGCGGCGCGGCAAGCAATATGGGCTCTATGTTTGTGGTCCTGAAGCCGTGGAGTGAACGCAAAGGCAAGGAAAACTCAGTCGATGCCGTCCTCGCGAAGGTAGATGAAATCACGGCTCCGATTTAGGAGGCTGTTATATTCTCTGTCAATCCTCCGGCTATCCCCGGTCTTGGCAATTCGTCGGGCCTGGAAATGCAGCTTCTCGACATAAATAACCTCGGGCCTAAAGAGATGGCTCAGGCTGTGGCCGAGTTGCAGAAGGCCGCGGCCGATTATCCCGAGATAAAGGACATAACATCTCTTTATCAGGGTGAAGTCCCGCAGTACGATATAAAGGTCGACCGCGATCGTGCTAAAATGTATGGATTGCGTCTCGAAAGCATTTATTCGACTCTCGCATCATACATGGGATCAAGTTATGTGAACGACTTCGTCAAATTCGGGCGCACTTATCAGGTGCTTGTCAGTGGCGATGCCATGTCGAGAGAGCGGGCCGAGGATGTCCTCAAGCTCAGCGTTATGAATGATAAGGGCGAGATGGTTCCTTTCGGAGCTTTCGCTTCTGTCGAGGAATCGCTCGGCGAGCCTTCTGTCAACCGGTATAATATGTATTCCACGGCCGCTGTGACGGCAAATCTGAATGAGAATGTAAGTTCGTCGGCCGGTATAAAAGCCATGGAGGAAATAGTGCATAAGACCCTCGGACAGTCATTCTCTCATGCCTGGACTGGCGAGGCCCTTCAGGAGACTCAGTCCGGGACGAGCATATCCATGGCACTTATTTTCGCCATTATAATCACTATTCTCGTGCTTGCTGCGCAGTATGAGTCATGGACCGATCCTCTCGCTGTGGTCATCACGACGCCAACAGCAATCCTCGGTACAGTCATCGGTTGTATTTTCCTGAGTCAGAGCATATCCATCTATACTCAGATCGGTATTATTCTGCTGCTTGGTATGGCGGCCAAGAATGCGATTCTTATTGTTGAGTATGCCATGGATTACCGCAAGCAAGGTATGCCCGTACGGAAGGCTGCCGAAAGCGCCGGCGATGTGCGCCTCCGTCCTATTCTGATGACAGCTCTTGCGTTTGTCTTCGGTGTGATGCCTATGATGTTCGCTACCGGTGCCGGCGCAGCGAGCCGTGTCGCTCTCGGAACGGCAGTTGTGTTCGGTATGGCGATTAACGCTGTATTCGGAACCATCTTCGTTCCTAATTTCTGGGAGCTCTTCCAGAATTTCCAGGAAAAGTACCTTTCGAAAATGTTCGCTTCATCAACTGTCGTCAGCCCTGTAAAGGATGACGACAGCAAGCCCGAAGCAAAGAATTAAAGGCAGCCGTTCAGAATCTTTAAGCCCACGGAGGAGAGATAGCTCTCAAAACCGTGGGCTTTTTCTGTCCATGCCATCGCTTAAATAATTATCCTTCCCTTTCGCTTTTTTTGCCCCGGTCTGAGGCCTTTAGGTCTCGAAACCAAGTGAGTTGGGGTATAAAAGCCTCCTCTCCCGCTGTATATGTGAGTGTTAATTTTGTGTTAAATGGCATGTCTGCGCTTGCTGTGAATGAAAAAGGTCGTACCTTTGCAGCCGGGAAAGTCCTACACGGCATGCTCCCCGAGAATCCCCCAGGTCCTGACCGAAGCAAGGGTATCGGGTTGACGCGGCGCGATGTAGTAAGCTTTCCCTTTTTTGTGTCCATACGGAACCTCCGGCATTCGTTTTGAAAGCGTGTTTGTACATAATTTTTGCAGATTCATATTAAATCCTTAACTTTGTAGGATAAAATAGGAATTAAAGCATATTATGGCAGACATAAATAAAGTACCTAAAAGAACACCACGGCGCTCTAATGCCGGTAATTCGCGAATGTTGTGGATCGGCATCGGCTGTGTTGCTGCTGCAGTCCTGATTTTCTATCTTGTCTTTACGGCTGTCAGAGCCAACAAACGTGCTAACGAGGCGCAGCTTCGCATCGAGCAGATGCAGCTCGACCAGGCTCAGCAGGATCTCGAGCGTGATTATGCCGACCTTAACGATGAGTTCGCTCAGTTCGAGAATTCCCGCCGCTATCTTATGGATGACTCCGTGAAGCGTGAGCTTAACGATAAATACGAGGCTGCTCGCGTTCAGGTTGAGAAACTTCAGCAGGAACTCAAAAACCAGAAACACAAGAGTGCAGCTGAGATTGCCAAGCTCCGCGATGAAATCAGCACTCTCCGTAATCTTCTCCGTCATTACGTGGAGGAGATCGACCGTCTGAATAAAGAAAACGAAGGCCTCCGTAAGGAGAATGCCGAAATCAAAGACCGCAACCAGCGTCTTTCTTCTCAGGTCGACGAGACTCGCCGCAAGAACGAAGTCCTCAGCGAGCGTATGACTCTCGCCGAGAAGCTGAACGTTACCGGCCTCACTCTTACTCCCCTCAATAAAAAAGGCAAGAACGAGAAGAAAGTAACGAAAGCCGTTCAGTTGCGTGTCACCTTCACAATCCCGCAGAACAACTCTACGCCTGTCGGCGAGAAGACCATCTATATGCGTATCGTTTCGCCTTCCGGACAGCTTCTTGGCAATGGCGGCACATTCGATTTCGAAGGAGGCAGAGTAGAGTGCACGTCTAAGAAAATCGTGGAATACGAAGGTGAGGAAATCGGCGGCGTCACTATCTATTACGATGTCAATACTCCTCTTATGGCCGGCGACTATCAGGTTGAACTATTCGCTGATAATTTCCGCCTCATTTCGCGCTCCTTCAACCTCAAGTAATACTTTCGCTAATGACGTGGTGGAACTATGTATATGAGCAGATAAATGCTCTGGACGTGAATGCTCTCGGCGCTGTCTACAAGATGGTGCTGAGCATGCTCCTCGGTGCCGTTGTCGGTGTGGAGCGCAAGCGTCGCGGTCAGACTGCCGGAGTCCGTACTTTCTCGCTCATTTCCATGGGAGCCACCCTTGCAATGCTTCTGTCGATCTATGTGCCGCAGGAATACATGGGACTCAAGAACGGCGATCCCGGTCGTATCGCGGCGCAGGTGATAACCGGTATCGGTTTCCTCGGCGCCGGTGCGATAATACAGATGAAAGGCTCCGTCCGCGGCCTTACCACGGCTGCCGGCATATGGATGGTGGCGATCATCGGCATGGCTGTCGGGGTGGGCATGTACTGGGTGTCGGTCATCGCCTGCGGTCTGATTCTTTTCATTCTGGTTCTTCTCGAGCGTATCGAGACTCGCGTCAGCCGCGGTTCACAGATGAGAATCATCCGTATCAGAACGGCGGATATTATCCGCGATATCTCCGACTACCGGAGAGTACTCGCCGACAATGATGCCAGGCTTATCAATTTTTATGTGGAGTACGATTTCGAGGCTCCCGAGACTCGTGTGAATCTCGTTGTGCTTATCCGCGAGAATACTGATTATATCACTCTTTTCTCCGCATTCGGTAAGCTGCATCCCACGAAGACTATCACCCTTGCCAACCAACTGAGTATCTGATCGGAAAAATGAATATTGAAGGACTAATCACCGATCTTGCGTTTATCCTGCTCCTCGGAGCTGTGGTGACGGTAGTGTTCAAGGCTATCCGGCAGCCGGTTGTGCTCGGTTATATTGTGGCGGGTTTCCTTGCAAGTCCCCATTTCAAATATCTGCCGTCCGTCGCCAATGAAGAGAATATCGAATTCTGGGCGCAGATCGGTATCGTTGTTCTTCTTTTTTCCCTCGGTCTCGAATTCAGTTTCAAGAAGCTTGTCAACTCCGGCGGTTCCGCCGTAGTCACAGCTCTGGTGATCATCACGGGAATGATGGTTACTGTATTCGGAATCGGAAAACTGATGGGTTTCAACGATATAAATGCCATTTTCCTCGGTGGCATGCTTTCCATGTCATCCACCACCATCATCATCAAGGCCCTCACCGATATGGGGATGCGACAGAAAAGATTCGCAACCCTTGTGCTTGCTGTTCTTATTGTCGAGGATCTTTTCGCCGTCCTGATGATGGTGATTCTGTCCTCGATGGCTATCAACAAGAGTGTCGAAGGTTCGGAACTGCTCTACAGCGTCGGTAAACTCGTATTCTTCCTTGTGATATGGTTCGCAGTCGGTGTCTATGTGCTGCCATCGCTGCTTAACGGCATACGGCGTTATCTCAATGGAGAGACGCTCCTTGTGGTGGCGATGGGCCTGTGTCTCGGAATGGCCGTGTTCTCGGTCTACTGCGGGTTCTCTCTGGCCCTCGGTGCTTTTGTCATGGGTTCGATCCTTGCCGGAACATCATATGCCGAGCGCATAGAGCATGTTGTGACGCCGGTCAAGGATTTGTTCGGATCCGTATTCTTTATTTCTGTGGGTATGATGGTGCAGCCTGATGTGCTCGTGACATACTGGTTCCCCATTCTGATTCTCGCTCTGACGGTCATCGTGGGCATGATTATATTCGGAACCTCCGGAATGCTTATCACCGGTCAGTCCTTGAAGACTTCGATGGAAGCCGGTTTCTGCCTGACGCAGATCGGAGAGTTCGCTTTCATCATCGCCACTCTCGGTATGTCGCTGGGTGTCCTCGACGCAACAATTTATCCTATCGTTGTTGCCGTGTCGGTAATTACTACTTTCCTCACTCCATACTTCATCAAGATGGCCGATCCGGCATATGAAATGGTCGAACGGCGTCTGCCGCATCGTCTTCATTTCCTGATCACAGGTCGTGTCCAGTCTGCCCGCGACGATTCGAGGAAGAATCCGTGGGCGTCTGTTTTCAAAGAAAGTATCGGGCGCACTTTGCTGTTCATCATCCTTCTTATAGGAATAATAGCCATTGCGCACAATGTGTTGGTGCCGATATGCGTCCGCGCCACCAATCACTGGATGAGGTTCTTGTGTACCATAGGAACCATAGTGGTTATGGCACCCTTCCTCGTTGCACTGATGATGCCCCTTTCGGCCAATAAAACTTCGGATGCATCCGATGAATCAACAAAAGTTCCGCGAATAGTGATGACGCTTTTCCGATTCATGATTGCCATAGCTCTTGTCACGCGTGGAATTACCGTGTTTTACTCGGCAAAAACGGGGCTGCTTGTTGTTATTGCTGTCCTCATATTGCTTATTCTGGTCTTTTCCAAGAGAGTGAGGCGCAACCTCCGGCGCATTGAGAACCGCTTCATGGATAATCTCAACGAAAGGGAACTGCGTCGCAGCGGCAAAAATAATGCGGTGGTCTATGACCTCCACAAGGCATATATGACTGTCGGAACTGCCTGCGTTTTTGTAGGCGAGCGCCTTATGGATTCCGATGTACGCCGACGCTATGGAGTGAATATTGCCGGTATTCAGCGTGGGCAGCAGTATATCCCTATTCCGGACGGCAAGACCCGTATATATCCCGGCGATATAATCAGTGTGATAGGCACCGACGAGCAGATAGAGCGCATGCTTCCTGAAGTCGAGGCCAATCTGCCGGAACCCGAAGTGCCCGTTGACCCCTCGGAAGTGAAACTACTCAGTATCAAGCTTTCGCCAACATCTCCTCTTATTTCCAAGACTCCACGCTCCGCTTCCCTGCGCAATAACTTCGATGCTCTTGTTGTGGCTGTCGACCGCGGCGAGGTGCATATTGATTCCAGACCGGATCTTGTGTTTCAGGCCGGTGATATTCTTTGGATTGTAGGCAATGCGGCAAAACTGAATAAAATGAAATAAAAAACTCAATATACAGATATGGCAAACGAACGATATGACCTGCGCGGAGTGTCCGCTACCAAATCCGACGTCCATTCGGCTATCAAGAATCTCGACAAGGGCGTCTTCCCGGGTGCTTTCTGCAAAATAGTTCCCGACTATCTTTGCGGAGATCCTGATTATTGCAATATTATGCATGCCGACGGTGCCGGCACAAAATCCTCGCTTGCCTATGCATACTGGCGAGAGACAGGCGATCTTTCCGTATGGAAAGGCATTGCCCAGGATTCGCTGATTATGAATATCGACGATCTCCTCTGCGTCGGCGCTACGGATAATATCCTTCTTTCTTCGACTATCGGACGCAACAAGCGGCTCGTGCCTGGCGAGGTTATATCCGCGATAATAAACAGCACCGAGGAGCTTCTTGCTGATCTCCGCAAATACGGTGTGAATATTTATTCTACCGGCGGCGAGACTGCGGATGTCGGCGATCTTGTACGCACAATCATTGTCGACAGCACGGTTACCTGCCGTATGCGCCGGTCCGATGTCATAGACAATGCCAATATCGCTGCCGGCGATGTTATTGTCGGACTGGCTTCTTATGGTCAGGCCGCTTATGAGACAGAATACAACGGCGGAATGGGCAGCAACGGCCTTACATCCGCACGACATGACGTATTCGGAAAGTGTGTGGCTGAGAAATACCCCGAGACTTACGACAACGGCCTTCCCGAAGAACTCGTTTATTGCGGTTCCCTCGGGCTTACCGATGAGGTCCCTGGTGCGCCTCTCAATGCTGGCAGACTTGTCCTTTCGCCCACCCGCACATATGCTCCCGTAATCAAGGCTGTTCTCGAGCAGTACCGTCCTATGGTACACGGAATGGTGCATTGCAGCGGCGGTGCGCAGACCAAGGTCATGAACTTTGTCCGCGGCAAGCACGTTATTAAAGATAACTTCTTCGACGTTCCGCCGCTGTTCGATCTGATTCGTCGTCAGTCGGGTACTGAGCCTAAGGAGATGTACCGTGTGTTCAACATGGGACACCGTATGGAAATCTACTGTCCTGCCGCGGCCGCTCCCGGAATCATCGCCGTAAGCGAGAGTTTCGGAGTGCCTGCTAAGATAGTTGGCAGAGTAGAGGAAGCCGATCAGAACCGGCTTACGCTCCATACTCCGTTTGGCTCATTCGACTATTGATCCTTCCTCTGTCGGGCTGGTTGCAGGAACGCCATAAACAAGGATGATATGTGCAGATTCTTGACATTCATAGCGGGCTGCAGTGCATTTGCGTGCATTGTCGCTTCCTGCGGTCATTCCGGTTCGACAGTCGATGACCATGCTCTTCCGGACACTCTCAAGGTGGTGACCCTTTACGGTCCCACCTCATATTTTATATACCGTGGCGAACCCATGGGATATGACTATACCCTTGTCGATTCTCTTGTCCGCCAGAAGAATATGGTGCTCGACCTGAAGGTGGCAAAAAGCCTGACTACGGCGGTAGCAATGCTGGATTCCGGGAATGTCGATCTGATAGCGTACGATGTGCCTGTGACCAATCATTACAGGCAGTATGTGATTCCGTGTGGCCCTGAAGTGCTTACAACTCAGGTGCTCGTCCAGCCTATGATAAACGGTCAGTCACAGATATCGGATGTGACTCAGCTTGTCGGGAAAGAGGTCTATGTGGAGAAAGACAGCAAATATCTCCGTCGTATGCAGCATCTTAACGATGAGATTGGCGGAGGGATTATCATCCGAGAAGTGGATTCCGATACTCTTATCACCGAGGATCTGATAAGGATGGTGAGCGACGGGCAGATTCCTCTTACGGTTGTCGACAGCGATATTGCCCGGCTGAACAGAACATATTATCCCGATCTTGACGTCGATCTCGCTGTGGGATTCCCACAGCGTGCTTCATGGGCTGTCGCGCCATCGAAGGCTTGGCTGGCCGACTCGATTGATTCGTGGTTCGCCGGAGCTTCCCCACAGATGACAAATGCTGAGCTGCTGAAGCAGTATTTCGAGCAGAGTAAATATCCTCCGGTATTCAACTTCGACTTTTCGAAAGGCTATATCTCCAAGTATGACAACCTCTTCAAGAAATATGCGCCTAATGTCGGTTGGGACTGGCGTCTTATGGCGGCTCAGGCCTATCAGGAAAGTCGATTCAGACCAAACGCACGATCGTGGGTCGGTGCCCGCGGTCTTATGCAGATCATGCCGAAAACCGCACGGGGTTACCGCACGAGCATTTCGAGGCTAAACGACCCAGAGACGAGTGTGCGAGTCGCTACGGCTCTCATCGAGGATCTAGACCGATACCTGACGAAATACGTTCCGAACGACAAGGAACGCACCAAGTTCGTCATTGCAGCCTATAATGTCGGGATAGCGCATATATATGATGCCATTGCGCTTGCCGAGAAATACGGTTACAATCCGCAGGTATGGGACGGAAACGTATCGAAGGCTTTGCTGATGAAAATGAATCCTAAGTATTACAATGATCCTGTGGTGAAATACGGTTATTGTCGCGGTATCGAGACAGTGACATATGTGAAAAACATCACAGACTTTTACGAGCAGGCTCGACGAGAGCTGACAGCATATGTCCCTCGGCGCCTTCCTGACATACCGCTTTTTGCCTCCCGTTAGTGAATTATTGTCTAACCAAAATAGTTTCTATGAAAAAACGTATTCTGACCGGCGCCATCGGCGCCCTCCTGTGCCTCACCATGGTGACCACACAGACTTCATGCATCGGTAGTTTCAGCCTCTTCAACCGTCTCCTGGGCTGGAACAAGAATGTAAGTGACAAGTTCGTCAACGAACTCATCTTCTTCGGATTCTGGATTCTTCCCGTATACGAAGTATGCGCGCTCGCCGATGTGCTCGTGCTGAACAGCATCGAATTCTGGAGTGGCAGCAATCCTGTTGCATGCGGTAACAAAGTTATCGAAGGTAACGACGGCAAGTACATGGTCAAGGCTGACAAGAAGGGCTACGACATTATCAGCCTAAACGACGGAAGCAAGACCCGTCTCGACTTCGACACCAAGACTCAGACTTGGAGCATGAGCGTAAACGATGGCGAGAGCCGCGTGCTCTTCTCGTTCATCGACGAGACTCACGTCCGCGTTCCCGCCGGTGCGGGCAACGACTGGCAGACTGTCGAGCTTTCTGAAGCGGGCCTTTATGCTTATCAGCAGATGGCTCTTTCGGGCTCCTTCGCCGCAAAATAATTAAACATCCGGCGGAATTCAATGGCTGTTCTAAAGCTGTCTGGATTCCGCCTCTATTATTCCTTCTAAACCTTTTATACTAATATCTATGGAAACAGCAGTATTCTGGCTTGTTCCCGCTGCGGCTGTTGTCGCACTCGTTCTGGCATGGTATTTCTACCGGCAGATGATGGGAACCAGCGAAGGCGATGCCACGATGAAGAGGATCGCTTCCCATGTGCGTAAAGGCGCCATGTCGTATCTCAAACAGCAGTACAAGATTGTAGGCGTGGTATTCATCTGCCTCGCAGTCCTCTTCGCAATCATGGCATATGGTTTTCAGCTTCAGAATCCATGGGTGCCTGTGGCTTTCCTGACCGGTGGCTTTTTCTCGGGTCTCTCCGGTTATCTTGGCATGAAAACTGCCACTTATGCTTCCGCTCGTACGGCCAATGCAGCCCGCGAATCGCTTAACGGAGGTCTCCGTGTCGCTTTCCGGTCTGGTGCCGTGATGGGTCTCGTTGTTGTGGGCCTCGGTCTGCTCGACATCTCTTTCTGGTATCTTCTTCTCGACTGGTGTGTCGATCTTCCCGGCACTGCCAAGCTTGCCATGATCACAACAACCATGCTTACGTTCGGTATGGGTGCATCGACTCAGGCTCTCTTTGCACGTGTGGGTGGAGGTATCTACACAAAGGCTGCCGACGTGGGTGCTGATCTTGTCGGTAAAGTTGAGGCCGGTATTCCGGAAGATGATCCCCGTAATCCCGCTACCATCGCCGATAATGTAGGCGACAATGTGGGCGATGTTGCCGGCATGGGTGCCGACCTTTATGAATCTTACTGTGGCTCTATTCTTGCTACTTCCGCACTCGGTGCGGCCGCCTATCTCCTCTCGGGCGACGTGGTCATGCAGTATAAGGCCGTGATAGCGCCCATGCTTATCGCAGCAGTGGGTATTCTGCTCTCTATCGTGGGCATTTTCTCGGTGCGTACTAAAGAAGACGCATCGATGAAGAATCTGCTCGCATCTCTTTCGTTCGGCACTAATCTTAGCTCGGTGCTTATTGTCGGTGCTGCTTTCCTTATTCTCTGGCTTTTAGGCATCAACAACTGGGCGCTTATCGGATGCTCCGTAGTGGTTGGTCTCCTTGTGGGTATCATTATCGGCCGTTCGACCGAATATTACACTTCTCAGTCGTATAAACCGACCCGCCGTCTTGCCGAAAGCGGAAAGACCGGTCCGGCCACAGTGATTATCTCCGGCGTTGGTCTCGGTATGGTTTCGACCGCTATTCCTGTTATCGCAGTAGTTGCCGGTATCATTCTCAGCTATTGGTTTGCGTCCGGTTTCGACTTCGCCAATGTTGCAATGGGTCTTTACGGTATCGGTATCGCTGCCGTCGGAATGCTTTCCACCCTCGGAATCACGCTCGCTACGGATGCATACGGTCCTATCGCCGACAATGCAGGCGGTAATGCCGAAATGTCGGGCCTGGGTGAAGAAGTCCGCAAACGTACAGACGCTCTCGATTCGCTCGGTAATACTACGGCGGCTACCGGCAAAGGTTTCGCTATCGGTTCTGCGGCTCTGACGGGTCTCGCTCTTCTTGCTTCATATATCGAAGAAATCCGTATCGGTCTTGAACGCCTCGGCGAGACTACCATTCAGCTTGGTGACCGTGCTGTCCATATCCATGAAATGACTTTCCTCGATTTCATGACGCTATACGATGTGAACCTCATGAGCCCGAAAGTCCTCTCAGGTATGTTTATCGGATCGATGATGGCTTTCCTCTTCTGCGGTCTTACCATGAATGCCGTCGGCCGTGCAGCCGGCCATATGGTGGATGAGGTTCGCCGTCAGTTCCGTGAAATAAAGGGTATTCTCGAAGGTAAAGCAGAACCGGACTATGCTCGCTGCGTGCAGATATCCACCAAGGGCGCACAGCGCGAGATGATTTTCCCGTCCCTTCTCGCCATTATCGCCCCTATTCTCACCGGTCTCATATTCGGCGTTCCGGGTGTGCTCGGTCTTCTTGTCGGCGGCCTCTCGGCCGGATTTGTTCTGGCTATCTTCATGGCCAACTCAGGCGGTGCCTGGGATAATGCCAAGAAATATATCGAGGAAGGCAATTTCGGCGGCAAGGGCAGTGAAGTTCACCGCGCTACTGTCGTAGGCGATACTGTCGGCGATCCTTTCAAGGATACATCCGGTCCCTCGCTTAACATCCTTATCAAACTTATGTCGATGGTTTCGATCGTCATGGCCGGCCTCACGGTCAGCTGGAGCCTGTTCTGACAAAATACAATCCGAATCCTTACATCCCCGCGATCTCGGCGTCCGCCGTGGTTGCGGGGACTTTATATTTCAAGACGGAAACGCTGATACACTACGCCTGTCGCGCCATAGGAGGCTTTATTCTCGTACAGCCCCTCGTTAAGAATGTGTCCCGAATCTTCGTTGGAAGTCCCGAAGTCAAAATATCGCTGACCATTCAGCATCGTGGACAGCAGATGGACTGTGAGGGGAGTCAGCAGATTATTTTTCCGCCCCCCGGCAGTAGTGCATATATATTGACTGTGACGCACTGTTGAGAAATCATAGATGCAGGTACCGGCATGAATCTCGCCGTTCAGTTTGGCGACAAAAAAGCGAATGCCTTGCGGGAACCGTTGCTTGAGCAAAAGAAGTTCCGCAAGTGAATGGACCGGGACAGCATCGTGTCGCTCGGCAAGACAAGTCGTAAGCATTTTGTGGAATTCCGCAATTTCTTCCGGTTTGGAAATTTCCTCGACTTCGACTCCCATACGTATGCTTTGGTTCAGTTTTCGGCGGCGCAGCATATTAAGTCCGGGATTTGACCGGATATCGATTGTTGCAGAAATGTTACATTCTGTGCAAGCGGCTTTTTTACGCCAAAGAGCATAGATATCGCACTCACTTGGGGCCAAAGCGTATATCGAAGGCAGTGGTTTGTAATCGATGGCTTGGATTCCTTCAGCGCGACACCACTGTATCATATCGTCGAAAAGATACATCATGTCGACAGCATTGAAGTGCTTCGGAGGCAATATCCAGCCGCCGTATGTAAGTCCGCGGTGAGAATGGAGAACCCCGTCAGAACTTATTTCGGCAGGCAACAGTGCCACTGGCTTGTCATTCCGCATGGCTATCAGCGAGTTATCTTTGAAGCGGTCGGAATGATAGTCCATATAGTCCCGGTTGAAGAGGAATGTGGCATTGCGTGAGCAAGCCACGCGTTCGTTCCACATCATCCGGTCCTCAGGTTGATACTGCCGTATACTGAAGTCCTTGGTTGTCATGGTTTTAAAAGAAAAAAGGCAGATCGGAAATGATCTGCCTTCGTCGCTTGTAGCGAATCAGGGAATCGAACCCTGGTCTCCACCGTGAGAGGGTGGCGTGCTAGGCCACTACACTAAATCGCCATAGCTTTTGTTGAGGTCTCCCTCGCTTTTGCGTTGCAAAGTTACGTCATGTTTTTTAATTCTGCAAACTTTTGATGTTGATTTAACATATTTTTATGATTTTGCCACATAATAATTTTTTAGAGATTTTGTCGTCGTATTTTTAAGAAATTTTGACAAAAAAAACGTACCTTTGTCAAAAATTTGCTATTAGTACTTTTAGCCCATGAAATTGAAATTCAAAAAAGGTTTGAATTTGCATATCGCGGGAGCCTTAGGCAATGACGCAACGACTGTCGATGTGAAACCGTCCGTGTGCGCTGTTGTTCCTGATGATTTCCCCGGATTTAAACCTAAACCGGCTGTTAAAGAGGGAGATGAGGTGGCTTGCGGAAGCCCCTTGCTTTTCGACAAGGCACATCCCGATTTGAAAATCGTATCGCCTGTAGCAGGGCGTGTCAAAGGAGTTGTACGTGGCGATCGCCGTAAAATAATGCGGATAGAGGTGGAAGTTGCCGAAACCAAAGCAGAAGCTCCGGTTTTCCCGAAACCCTCCGACGAGAATTCGGCACGCAAATTCCTTGCAGAAAGCGGACTGATGTCGTTCTTCCGCCAGCGTCCCTATTGTATCGTGCCTGACCCCGACGATAAAGTGCGCGATATTTTTGTGACAGCAACTGATTTCGCGCCGTTAGCCGACAACAGAGCAACCCTCGGTCTGTCCCTCTTCGGCAAAGAGGATTATGAGGCAGGAGTGGAAGTTCTCCGGCTTGTGACAGATGGAAAAGTTTATGTCGCCACTGCTGAAGGCTGGCCTTACGGCGGACTCCGCGGTGCTGAGATGCTTGAGGTCGAAGGCCCGTATCCCGCAAGCAACGTAGGAGTTCAGATTGCGACAGTACGTCCCGTCGACAAGGGTGACACAGTGTGGACCCTTGATGGACGCACTCTTGCCCGGATCGGACGTACTGCCCGCACGGGCAAATTCGATTCGTCGGTGATCGTTGCCGTTACAGGACCCGAAGTCAAGACTCCAGGTCTGGTGAAGACTGTTATCGGAGCTCCTGTAGAGGATATACTAAAAGGAAATGTGAAAGATACGGGATGCAATCTCCGTATCATATCCGGCAATGTCCTGACAGGTACCGCTGTAGATGCCGACGGATATCTCCGGTTCCCCTATCGTCAGGTGTCAGTGATCGACGAGGGCAACGACGTGGACGAATTCATGGGATGGGCATCGCTTTCGCCGTCCCATATGTCCGAAAGCCGTTCTTTCCCCGGTCATTTCTTTAAAAAACTCTTCTCGCCCGACGCACGTCTTCATGGCGGACGCAGAGCGATGATTATGAGCGACTATGACAAGACCCTTCCCATGGATATCCTCCCGGAATATCTTATCAAGGCTATCCTCTCGAAGAATATCGAGGATATGGAGAAGCTTGGCATCTATGAGGTCGCTCCTGAGGATTTTGCTGCTGCAGAATATGCCGACACATCGAAACTACCTCTCCAGCAGATAGTTCGCGACGGTCTCGATTACCTTCGCAAAGAATTGGAATAGAATTGTAGAACCATTCATTATAAACATTTTGTCTACCTTACGAAAATATCTCGACCGCATAAAGCCGAATTTCGAACCGGACGGAAAACTGCATGCATTCCGCTCGGTCTACGACGGCTTCGAGACATTCCTCTATACCCCCCGCACCACATCGGCGCGGTCGGGTGCGGTCCACATACACGACAGCATCGACAGCAAACGCACGATGATTATCGTTATTCTGGCGCTTCTGCCTTGCTTCCTGTTCGGCATGTATAACACCGGTTATCAGCACTGGCTGGCTCTCGGGGCCACCGAGTTCCCGTTCTGGCAACTGATGATCTACGGTTTTCTTGTTATTCTTCCCCGTGTGGCCGTTTCGTATATCGTCGGTCTCGGAATCGAGTTTATCTCGGCTCAGCTCAAGCATGAGGAGATTCAGGAAGGATTTCTTGTGACGGGTATTCTTGTCCCGATGATCTGTCCGGCCGAAGTTCCCCTGTGGATGCTTGCGGTAGCAGTGGCTTTCTCAGTTATCTTTGTGAAGGAAGTATTCGGCGGCACTGGTTACAATGTCCTAAATGTCGCTCTGGTTACACGAGCATTCCTTTTCTTCGCCTATCCCGCCAAAATGTCCGGCGATGCCGTATTTGTGGCTTCGGGCGCTCCCTTCGGCTACGGAACACCGCTGCCTGACGGATTCACAGGTGCGACTCCTCTGGGTCAGCTTGTGAGTCAGACCGGTCCCGAACTGCATCTTACTGGTCTCGACGGCCATGCTATCGACATGTGGCAGGCATTCCTCGGCCTTATCCCCGGTTCTTTTGGCGAAACTTCGACACTCTGTATTCTTATCGGTGCGATTATTCTTCTTGCCACCGGAATCGCTTCATGGCGCGTGATGCTCTCTGTTTTTGTCGGCGGTCTCTTCATGGGCTGGATTGCCAATGTATTCGCCACGCCGACTTATCCTGCCTCCTATCTTAATCCCGTAGAACAGCTGCTACTCGGCGGATTCGCCTTCGCTGCCGTCTTTATGGCAACCGATCCTGTGACCGCCGCACGAACTACCCCGGGCAAGTATATCTACGGTTTTCTCATTGGTGTCATTGCGGTTCTTATCCGCACGTACAATACCGGCTACCCCGAGGGCGCGATGCTTGCGGTGCTGCTCATGAACTGCTTCGCTCCGCTGATCGACTATTGCGTCGTGCAGGCCAATATCCGTCGCCGTACCAGCCGTCTAACTGCTAAAACCGCATCCAATGAATAAGCAAGGCAATCTCTACACCATTATATATATAGTGGTTCTGGTGGTGCTCGTGGGCGCAGCCCTGGCATTCACCGCCATATCGCTGAAGCCTCGTCAGCAGGCCAATGCCGATGCCGACAAGATGCGTCAGATTCTTGCAAGCGTAAATATCCATCCGGAAAAGGATCAGATAATCGAAGACTACGCCAAGTATATCACCGATTCATATATCATCGATTCCGAAGGCAACCGGATTGATAACGGTACACCGGCTTTCTCAGTGAATGTCGCCGTCGAAAGCAAGACCGATCCCGCCAAGCGTCTGCTGCCTGTATATGTATGCACTCTGGAAGACGGATCGCAGAAGTATATCCTGCCTATGTACGGCGCCGGTCTCTGGGGCCCGATATGGGGATATATGGCAGTCGATGCCGACGGCTCGACAGTATACGGCACCTATTTCGCACATCAGGGCGAGACTCCGGGCCTCGGTGCAGAAATCGAGAAACCGGCGTTCTCAAGCAAGTTCGAAGGCAAGCACCTCATCAAGGACGGCCGGTTCATGCCCATCGCGGTCGTCAAGGCCGGATTGGCCCCGCAGGGCGATGAAGACTATGTCGACGGCGTATCCGGCGGTACTATCACCTCCAAGGGCGTCGGAAATATGATCGACGCATGCCTGTCGCCATACAGCAAATTTCTTGAAGGCCTTTCGGTTAACAGCAAATAATGAAAGAAATGTCGAATTCAAGCGTCTTTTTCAATCCTTTTTCCAAGAGCAACCCGGTAGTCGTACAGATTCTGGGTATCTGCTCCGTGCTTGCCGTTACGGCCAAGCTTGAGCCCGCGATCGTCATGGGACTCTCCGTAATCGCGGTCCTTGCGTTCAGTAATGTTATCATTTCTCTGATCCGCAATACAATTCCTACCAATATCCGAATCATAGTCCAGCTGGTGGTTGTCGCCGGTCTTGTGGTCATAGTTTCGCAGCTTCTTCAGGCATATGCCTACGATGTGAGCAAGCAGCTGTCGGTGTTCATCGGCCTGATTATCACCAACTGTATTCTCATGGGCCGTCTTGAAGCTTTTGCGATGGCCAACCGCCCCTGGCCGTCATTCCTCGACGGTGTCGGCAATGGCATAGGCTATGCTATTATCCTTGTCATTGTCGGTTTCTTCCGCGAACTTCTCGGCTCCGGCACTCTGTTTGGATTTCAGGTTGTTCCGCAGTGCTTCTATGAAGCGGGATATGCAAACAACGGTCTTATGATTCTGCCCCCGATGGCTCTCATTGTAGTGGCATGCATTATCTGGGTTCATCGTTCGATAAACAAGGACCTGCAGGAAAATTAAATCGACTTAATACGGACCAATTATGGAAAATCTGAATTTGTTCATCAGGTCGATTTTCGTCGACAACATGATATTTGCCTACTTCTTAGGCATGTGCTCGTTTATTGCCGTGAGCAAGAACGTGAAGACCGCATTCGGTCTCGGTATTGCCGTTACCTTCATGCTTACGGTCACACTTCCGGTCAACTATCTCCTCGAGACATACGTTCTCCGTGAAGGAGCCCTCACGTGGCTTGGCCCCGAATATGCAACAGTGGATCTCAGCTTCCTCTCGCTTATAGTATTCATTGCCGTGATCGCGTCGATGACCCAGCTCGTCGAAATGGTAGTCGAGAAATATGCCCCGGCACTGTATGCATCCCTTGGCATCTTCCTTCCTCTGATAGCTGTGAACTGTGCGATTCTCGGCGGCTCGCTGTTCATGCAGCAGCGTGATTTCGCGAATGTAGGCACAGCTATTTGCGCAGGAGCAGGGTGGGGCATCGGCTGGCTTCTTGCTATCACAGCCGTCGCTGCCGTGCGTGAGCGCGTGGCGCAGTATTCTCAGGTGCCCGCGCCTCTTCGCGGGGTAGGCATCACATTCATTATCACCGCGCTTATGGGCATTGCCTTCATGAGCTTCCTCGGCATTAAAATCTAAACGGACATGCAACTGAATATACTTTGCCAGCTTACCACAAATGCCTGGCTGACAGTGGCTGCCGGAGTGGGTTTCTTCCTCGGCGTCACTCTTCTTCTGGTTCTAATCCTTCTGGTAGCCAAGAAATATCTCGTGCAGACAGGCGATGTCACCATCACCCTCAACGGCGATAAACAGATCACAACTCCAGCCGGCAAGTCGCTCCTTGCGACGATGGCCGACAACAACATCTTTCTTCCTTCTGCATGCGGCGGCAAAGGCAGCTGCGGACAGTGCCGTGTGCGCGTGACGGAGGGTGGAGGAGAGCCCCTTCCTACAGAAGGCGTGCACTTCACCCGCAAGGAGATGAAGGACAACTGGCGTCTCGGCTGTCAGGTAAAGGTCAAGAACGACATGGCGGTCGAAGTTCCGGCTTCGGCACTTGCCGTGAAGGAATGGGAATGCGAGGTCATTTCTAACCGCAATGTGGCTACCTTCATCAAGGAATTTATCGTAGCACTTCCGGAAGGAGAGCATATGGATTTCCTCCCCGGCTCATATGCGCAGATCAAGATTCCGCCATATTCGATGGATTACGACAAAGATATCGACAAGGATCTTATCGGCAAGGAATATCTCCCGGCATGGGAGAAATTCGGTCTCTTCTCGCTCAAGTGCTCCAACAAGGAGACTACAGTACGCGCCTATTCGATGGCTAACTATCCCGCCGAAGGAGACCGCATAATGCTTACGGTCCGAATCGCCACTCCGCCATTCAAGCCGAAGCCTCAGGTAGGATTTCAGGATGTTATGCCCGGTATAGCCTCTTCCTATATCTTCTCGCTAAAACCCGGCGACAAAGTGACGATGTCCGGCCCTTACGGCGACTTCCATCCTATCTTCGATTCCGATGCCGAGATGATCTGGGTTGGCGGCGGTGCCGGTATGGCTCCGCTCCGCGCACAGATCATGCACATGACCCGCACCTTGAAGACCACCAACCGCAAGATGAGCTATTTCTACGGGGCCCGCGCCCTTAACGAAGTCTTCTATCTTCAGGATTTCCTTCAGCTTGAGAAGGACTTCCCGAACTTCAAGTTCCATCTCGCGCTTGACCGTCCCGACCCGGCAGCGGACGCTGCCGGAGTGAAGTATACCCCCGGATTCGTCCATCAGGTGATGTACAACAATTACCTCAAGGATCATGATTCGCCCGAGGACATCGAGTACTATATGTGCGGTCCCGGCCCGATGAGCAATGCCGTGAACAATATGCTCTACGGCCTCGGAGTTGAGCCTTCAAGCATCCACTACGATAATTTCGGCGGTTGAAAAATCTTTAAAAAGACTAAATCAGAGCATCCAGAGGGCATTTTAGGCAAATTATTCTTTTAACTGTTTGTTGCATTGGAGCAAATTCAGTAACTTTGTGCGAACAGTTAAGAGTAACAGTCGGCCTCAGATGCCGGAAAAACACGAATACCTAACAAAATAATTAATAACCACACGAATGAAAAGAATTTATACATTCGGCGACGGTAAGGCAGAAGGCAATGCAGATATGCGAAACCTTCTCGGCGGCAAAGGTGCCAACCTCGCTGAAATGAATCTTCTGGGAATGCCCGTTCCTCCGGGTTTTACAATCACGACCGAAGTCTGCAACGAATATACCCAGTATGGTCGCGACGAAGTCGTTAAACGCATCAAGGAAGACGTACAGAAATCGATCGCTCACGTTGAGGCGCTTACCGGCAAAAAATTCAACGACCCTATAAATCCTCTTCTCGTTTCTGTTCGTTCAGGCGCCCGCGCCTCCATGCCCGGTATGATGGATACTGTCCTCAACCTCGGCATGAACGACGCCACTGTCGAATCTCTCGCCACAAAGAGCGGTAATCCCCGTTTCGCATGGGACAGCTATCGCCGTTTCGTACAGATGTACGGCGACGTTGTGCTCGGCATGAAGCCCAAGAAGAAGACTGACATAGATCCTTTCGAGGAAATCATGGACAAGGTGAAAGAAGCCAAAGGCGTGAAGCTCGACACCGAGCTCGACGTTGACGACCTCAAGAGCCTTGTTAAGTTTTTCAAGGCTGCCGTTAAGGAATACACCGGCAAGGATTTCCCCGATGACGCATGGGAACAGCTCTGGGGCGGCATCTGCGCCGTATTCGACAGCTGGATGAACGAACGCGCCATCATCTACCGCCGCATGAACCAGATCCCCGAAGAGTGGGGTACCGCTGTCAACGTACAGGCAATGGTATACGGCAACATGGGCAACAACTCCGCTACCGGTGTCGCATTCAGCCGTGACGCCGCTACCGGCGAGAATATCTTCAACGGTGAATACCTCATCAACGCTCAGGGCGAAGACGTGGTTGCCGGTATCCGCACACCTCAGCAGATCACTATCGAAGGTTCACGCCGCTGGGCTGCCCTTCAGGGTATCAGCGAGGAGGAACGTGTGGCTAAATATCCTTCTCTCGAAGAATCCATGCCTGTCTGCGCTAACGAACTCTTCGCTATCGCCGACCGTCTCGAAGCATATTACAAAGATATGCAGGATATGGAATTCACCATCCAGGACGGTAAGCTCTGGATGCTCCAGACCCGTAACGGCAAGCGCACAGGCGCCGCTATGGTCAAGATCGCCATGGACCTCCTCCGCGCAGGTGTAATCGACGAAAAGACCGTCCTCAAGCGCATGGAGCCCGCCAAACTCGACGAACTCCTTCACCCGGTATTCGACAAGGCTGCCCTCAAGCGTGCCGTTGTCGTTGCCAAGGGTCTTCCCGCATCTCCTGGTGCAGCTTCCGGTCAGGTTGTATTCAGCGCCGAAGATGCTGAAGCATGGGCTGAGAAGAAGAAGAAAGTCGTTCTCGTCCGCATCGAGACTTCTCCCGAAGACCTCCGCGGTATGGCAGTCGCTCAGGGTATCCTCACAATGCGTGGCGGTATGACATCGCACGCTGCAGTGGTCGCCCGCGGTATGGGCAAGTGCTGCGTTTCCGGCGCAGGCGAAATCAAGGTCGACTACGTTGCCAAGACCGTAGAAATGGGCGGCAAGACATTCAAGGAAGGAGACTGGATTTCTCTCAACGGTTCTACCGGTGAGGTTTACGAAGGTCAGGTTCCCACCGTTATGCCTTCGCTCGACGGTGACTTCGCTGCCGTGATGAATCTCGCTGAGAAATACACCAAGACATACGTCCGCACCAATGCCGATACTCCCCGCGACGCCCGTCAGGCCCGCAAGTTCGGCGCTCAGGGTATCGGTCTCTGCCGTACAGAGCACATGTTCTTCGAAGGCGACCGTATCAAAGCCGTTCGTGAGATGATCCTCGCCGAGGACCTCGAAGGCCGCAAGCACGCTCTTGAGAAACTCCTTCCCATGCAGCGCGGTGACTTCGAAGGCATCTTCGAGGCTATGGATGGATTCGGCGTCACAATCCGCCTCCTCGATCCCCCTCTGCACGAATTCGTACCTCATCAGACAGCTACTCAGAAGGAACTCGCCGACGAAATGGGAATTTCGCTCGCAGAAGTCAAGGCTAAGGTAGACGCCCTCGAGGAATTCAACCCGATGCTCGGTCACCGCGGCTGCCGTCTCGGCATCACCTATCCCGAAATCACCGAGATGCAGACCCGCGCCATCATCGAAGCCGCTCTTGCCTGCAAGGCACGTGGCATCGACGTTCATCCCGAAATCATGGTTCCCCTCGTTGGTTCTCTCAAGGAGCTTCAGAATCAGGCCAACGTTATCAACGAAACTGCCGTCAAGGTATTTGAAGAAAAAGGCGACTCTGTTCCCTACATGGTCGGCACAATGATCGAAGTTCCGCGCGCTGCTCTCACAGCAAACGAAATCGCTACCGTAGCCGACTTCTTCTCCTTCGGTACCAACGACCTTACTCAGATGACCTTCGGTTTCTCCCGCGATGACGCTCCCAAGTTCCTCAAATTCTACAAGGAACACGGTGTAATCAAGACCGATCCCTTCGAAGTGCTCGATCAGGTTGGCGTAGGCCAGCTCGTCCGCATGGGTGTAGAGAAAGGCCGCAGCGTGAAGCCCGAACTCAAAGTCGGCATCTGCGGCGAACACGGCGGTGAACCCAGCTCCGTAATCTTCTGCGCAAAACTCGGCATGAACTACGTCAGCTGCTCGCCCTTCCGCGTTCCTATCGCCCGCGTAGCTGCGGCGCAGGCTGCGATTGAGGATTAAAGATAGTTAATTCGACATACAAGACATTCAGTCAGTTAGGCTGTAACTCACCGATAAAAAGGTGGTTACAGCCTAATTTGCGATTAGGGGGTTCGTACACTTGACCGCACAAAACGAGCCAAATGAGCAGTAAAGTTGACAAACTGTTGACCAAAATTCGGAAGGCTGTTTACCAAGTGTTGACCAAATGTTTACCATTGCAAATTACTGTAAATCAGCAATATATTAACCATTAAATAAACATCAATATGGCAAACTTCAAGGCGTGTGTACGCCGCCCCCGTAAAGATGGATTCTGGCAGGTCTACATCAGAGTGACCCACAAACGCAATGTCGGATTCATCAAGACAGAAAAGATGGTCACTAAGCGAGAGCTGACCAAAGAGAACGAGATAAAGGACCCGTTTGTGCTGAGACACTGCGCGGACCTTATCATTCGCTACAACACTCTGCTCAATGCCAAAGAGTATGATGGTTGGAGTGTCAACCAGGTTATCGACTACCTGACAACGGAAAGCGATGACATCAGTTTCAGCGATTACGCTCGCATACACATTGACCGCATGAAGAATCGCGGACAGGAGCGTAACTCGCGTAACTACAAGTACGCAATCGCAAGCCTCGAACTGCACCTTGGCACCAATCAGGTCATGTTCTCGCAACTGACCTCTGCTGTCGTGAACAACTGGATAAAGACTTTGTCCGGCACAAAGAGAGCTAAAGAGCAATACCCCGTGTGTCTGCGGCAGGTATTCAGAGCCGCCATCGAGGAGTTCAACGACTACGATACCGGGGTTCTTCGCATCAAGACCAATCCTTGGATTAAGGTGAAGATACCCGAAGCGGACACCACAACAAAACGTGCCATATCCCCAGAGGCTTGTCGTGAGTTCTTTGCGGCACCACTCCCCGAAACGAAGCAGATAGAGCCATTGTCTGAACTTGGCAGAGATGTAGCCATGTTGGTATTGTGTCTCGGAGGCATCAATACCGTTGACCTCTACAATCTCAAAAAGGAGGACTATCGCAATGGCTGTATCTGCTACAACCGAGCAAAGACCAAAGGTAGCCGCCGCGATAACGCATATATCGAGATGCGCGTCGAGCCGGTATTACTTCCCTTGTTCGAGAAGTACAAGACGGCAGAAGATGATCCGTACCTGTTCAGCTTCCATAAGCGTTTCTCAACGTCAGACAGCTTGAACGCTAACGCGAACACCGGCATCAAGCAAATATGTAAGAGTATGGGTATGGACGAGAAGAAATACTACTGCGTCTACACATTTCGCCACACTTGGGGAACGGT
Source organism: uncultured Porphyromonadaceae bacterium (assembly GCA_902471685.1). Lineage (GTDB taxonomy): Bacteria > Bacteroidota > Bacteroidia > Bacteroidales > Muribaculaceae > CAG-873. The sequence continues at coordinate 6,981 of CABRLF010000008.1, read as the reverse complement.
TGCGCAGAACGACTGCGGCGCAACTATCGCTGAGGTCGGCTTCGCCATGAACCACAGCCACGGCCATACGGTAACAAGAGGCTATATAAAAATCGACTTCTCCCCTGCATGGGAACTGAACGCTAAAGTCATTGACTTTATCCTGTTCAGCAAGAAGCGAAGCAAACAAGGCATCGCTAAGGACATAGACGAGCCGGAAGATAAACTCTTCCGACTTTCAGCGAAGATGATGGTCTATGCCCGTGCCTACTACAAGGGAGAAGTCCTCGCTGAAATTACAGATATAGGCTTCGGCACCGTAGACGCTGTAATTTCGGCACTGGTAGAAAAACTACCTGAAACAATACCGACCCGCGCTGCCGTTCAGTTCCGCATCAAAAACGTAGACTCAGGGCGAGAGGCCGTCTACGAGCGGACAAAGGGCAAAGGGTTCTAATCCAGGATTGGGTAAAAAACGCCCTTGATGAGCTGCGACATTCCGTTCTCCGTGAATGTCGCAGTCATTTTTTCACAAAGGTACTTCTTGCCTTTGATGAAAAACACGGCGCGAGGGTTCGGGATATTGTCGGAGAGGAACTTGAAGGTAGTCTTTTGCTTCGTATTGATTGAGTGGACCGTGCGGCGGCGGTTGAGCGTGGTGTGGTTGATGCGCAGGGAGAAATGAATGTTTATGAAATTGCTCCAGTCTTCCGCAATCTCGATGTCCTCGACATAGGGGTGCGGGAGTTTGCCGTTCTGCGTCTGCGCACCGTCCCACCAGCCCACATAAATACGGTCGTAATACTCCGCTTTCTTGTTGCGCTCACCTCCGGCAAGCGACTGAAAGGCAAAAGGCTGATAGAGGGTGTTGTCGATTTCCTCCTTGCGTTGGTACGGGTCGCGGCTCCATGACGTGCCCGTGCTGTCGTTCTCGTCATAGCCGGAGAATGACAGGAACAGACAACGCCCGTACTTGTCCTCGGTTTCGTCCACCCATGCCGGCACAAACTCAATCTCCACCTCGTCGGCGTCCTCGTCATCGTTGACGATACGCCCGCCAAATAGGTTTACCGGGCGCAGTTCCATCTTGTACGAATAGCGGTTAGGCATCCAGCCGGGGCGCTTCTCCACAAGCGTTTTCGAGAGCGAGCGCACGATGAAGTAAGCGTCCACGTCCTCGGCATAGAGCAGCTTGTCACGGTTTGACCCACGCGAGGTCGATCCGTTCCAAGTTGCGAGCCAACGGTTGGCAGATAGAAGTTCGCGCATGGTCGCATAGCGGACGGCGCCTTTCTGCCAAGCCTTGATGAACCAGTCGCAGGAGTAGAACTTCCACATTTCGTGGTCGCACTCCTTGTAGACGAGGTTTTTGGCCTCCTGATACTCGCACTTGTCATCATCGACCGTCACCTCGACCGTGTACTCGTCAACCACCTTGTCGAGCTGCACCGGCTCAGTGGCAAGCAACGTGGCATCGGTAAAGGCAAATTCCACCGATTTGCCCCGGTGGTCGATGGTGAACTCACCGCCCAAAAACAGCTCTAACTTCTCGAAGAACTCCGCGACCGTCCAATGCGGCAACGAACGGGCGAAGCCCGCAGTGTCCCAGGCATAAGGGAGCGTGTTGCAGACAAGGAGATACTTGTATTCCTCCTTTTCCTCCCACTTCGAGAAGTCAGCCGAGTAGCCGACAGCCTCGCATATCTTCTTTGTGATGTAAAGAAGATAAGGCTGCCATGAGCGGCCCCGGCAGTCGGCGTTCCACGAATAGTAAGAGTGCGACTTCAACGTGCCGTCGGCATTGCGTTCCTCCGGGTGGAAGTCTGCGAGGTTCTGAATATTGCCCGAATAGTCGTTGACCCACGGCAGGGCTACGCACTTCATTCCCTGAAGGCGCGGGTTCCAAGCGTTTTCAGGTGTAGTGTCGTTTGTCTCGGTCGGACTGCCGAGGTCAAGTTCGTTGATGAACACATCATCGAAAGTCACGTCGAAGTTCTGCTCCGAGCGGCCTTCGAGGAACTGCGTCTTGACCTCGGCATCGTTGATTTCGGTAATGGTGATAGAACCGAACTTGTAGAAGTTGCGGTCGCGTACTTCGCAGTCGAAAATCACCTTACCGGCGATGACATCGGCACGGTTGATGTGTCCGAAAATGTCGAGATTGTTCCGACAATGGCGCAGGGGAAAAGTGATGGATAAAGTATAGCCGTCACTCCCCGAAAAGAGGCGATTTTCGGCCACGAACTCAAAAGAAGTACCCTTTTTGAGCATGGCAATCTTGCCGTTGATGCGTATTTCCATAATTATTTGCGAGATTTGGGCGATTTATTTCTCATAAGGCGGTCGTATTCGTCCTGGGCCTGTTGTATTCCGTGGTCGCCGGATACGGTGTTCACGGTCACGAAAGGTTCGTTAAGGCGAGAGTCGAGTCTATCCAATACAGCTACGATTTTATCGTTGCTCCTCTCTCTCTCTGACGTATAGATGTTAGTAACAGCCGGAGCCGGGCTTGATTGAGGCTGCGCCGCAATCAGCATGGGGGCTGTGATAGAGCGAGAGACATCAGCGGCAGTTAACGAGCCTATCGTGTTGGTGCGCTGGGCGTAATCGAGGGCTTCGATAAGAGGCCGAGCCTGAGGCGACTTCACAAGACGTTGCGAGGCAACCCACTCCCCGGCGTGAACGACACCGGCCACTTCATCAACGGGCCCCTCCTTTGTGAAGCCGCCGGACATATAGCCTTGCGCCTCTGACGCCTGTTGTTGCTTTTTGATAGTGGCGATTTGCAGGGCACCTGCCGCCACGGCCATAGCCGCCGCGATGGGTGCGAGGATATAGCCGACAACGGGGATGGCCGCAGCCGAACCGTAGGCGTTAAGGGCGTTGGTCGCAGTCTGCGCCACGGCCTGAATAACCTGCATGACGAACATCTTGCGGGCGGCGTCCGACTTGATTTTTGCAATCTCGCGCTCCTTCTGCTTTTCGGCTTTCTTGACCTTGTACGAGTTGCCCTCGGCAAGCTCGATTTCACGGTTGTACTTCTTCTCGGCTTTCGCAACCTCCACATCGACACAGGCTTGCATATATTCCGAAGCCTGCTGCATACCGGCGTTCATCACGGCGAATACCGACGAAGCGAGAGCGGCCAGTCGCGTAGCCCAGTTGCCGCCGTCTTCCTCCGTGGAGTTGAAGAAGTTCTGCCATGCCTCGTAGATGTCGAGAAGCTGATTTGTCTCCTGAGAACCGAAACGGCGCACACCGTCGAGAGACTTCTTGCGGTATGTGCGCTCGATACGCGCCTTAGCGTCCTCGTACTGCTTCTTGGAGATAAGCCCCTGGGCGTACAGCGACTCGACAACCTCCATGTCCTTCTTCATGGCCGCAGCGTTGGCTTCCGCCGATCCCGATTCGGGCTTGGCGGACTGCGGCATGAACTCGTCGGCATACTTCTTCTTCATATCCGCCTGAGCGCGAAGATAATCCTCGTAAGTGATTAAATCCTTGTCGTAGGCATCGGCCAACAATTCCATTTCAAGGTCGTATCTGGTCTTCGCGTCCTGATAGGCGTAGAGCTTCTTCCACTCGGCGACCTTTTGGGCGAGCACCTTTTGACGGCGCAGTTGCTCGGCACCCTCGGCCTGTTCAATCTGCACCTGATAGTTGTGCCATTCCTCCGACGCCTGATTATAGGCGGCTTGCATCTGCTTGAGATACTTCATTCGTATCTCAAAGAGCTGCTGTTGCAGGGCTTCCTCGTTCTGATAAAGGTCTGTGCCGGGAGTGTAGAAGTCCATCTGGGCGTCCACTTCCTCGGCCTGTTGCATACGCTTGGCCTCGTCCACTTTGAGGGCGGCCTGTTTTTTGAGCCATGCCGCCTGAGCCTCGGCTTTCTTCTTCAAGAGTTCCTGATAGTCCTCGTCCTCGGTGAGGTTGAAGCGCGTATAGACCGCCTCGCGGTCCTCGAAATACTGCATTTCGAGTTCGTGCTTGCGCAGAAGGTAGTCACTCCACGATTTTAGACCGCTTGTGTAATCGATCGTGTTCTGCGCATCGGCAGTCTCCCAAGTGCCCTTAGTGGCATTGAGAGCGTCCTTGAAGTCCTGACGGGCTTTTATCTGCGCACGGCGCTCCGCAGTCTCGCGGGCCTTGCGGTCCTGTTCAGTCTCGTAGGGAGTGAAATCGTCGAGCGTGAAGTCGGGATTGCCCGCGACAAGGTCGGGGCCGGTGTTCGACTGAGCGCCGCGATAAGCAAGCTCCGACTGATACTGCTCCAACAACTGACGGGCGCGGTCAACCGTGACTTCCGTCATCTCGATAATGTTGCTCTCGCCGGAGTGAATGGCGGCGTAGCCGGTCTGCCCGGAGTCAATCACCTGTTGGAGTGATTGAATAATCCAGTCGATAGTCCCGTCGTCGAGATGGCGCAGCGGGGCGACACCGTCGCGCATACCCTCGATTTGTCGCAGGGCGCTCTCGTGCGTCTCGTACTTGCCCCACATCTGATTGACAACCTCCGCAGGTTGCGGAGCTTCGATGCCCCAGTTCCAGAGCGCCGAGTTTGCAAGGCGACCCTGCCACTTGTTAAGGGCGCGGCCCTGCAAGTCTTTCGACGGAGTGTTGGCCGAGAGAGCGTTGATACGCGCCTCTACATCTGCGTCGATAGGTCTGCCCGCCGAAATGGCCGACGATACGCGCTGCGTAATTGTCGCCGCTTCCTGTGCCGTGGCACCGAAGGCCTCGAGCGAGGCTTGCAGGTTGGTGAGATAGTCCGACAGCTCCTTGTAATAGTCTTGGTTAATCTGTTCCTCTGCGTCGGCGATGCCGCGTTCCTTAGCGGCACGCTTGACCGCATCGGCGAGACGGTTGTAGGCGCGTTCGAGGTCAACGATGCGCCCGCGCTCGTCGATAAGGTCTTTCATATACTTGCCGTACTGCGAGATAATGGCGTCTTTGGCTTTCTTGTACTCGTCCGTGCCCTCGGTGGTACCTTTGAGGCGACCGAAAAGCACATCGAGGTTGTGCTGCTCCTTGACCATTTCCTCATTCGTGCCTTTGGCGGCGGCGAGAAGTTCCTTGCACTTCTTGGCGTATTCGTCCGTTTTCGGCAATAACGCCTGAATAGCCACGACAACGGCACCGATGGCTGCGGCAATCATGCCGAAGGGATTGGTCTTCATCACCGTAGTAAGAAGTTTGAAAGCGTGAGTGGCGGCGCCGAGACCTTTGGTGAAGGCAAGCACGACGATACGGGAAGAAATGACCGCGAGCTGCCACAACTTCTGAATTCCGATGCCGATTTTCACCACGGCATTGTAGGCGAAGTGCGCCGTCTTGGCAAGGACGAGACCGGCATAGTACGAAGCCATGATAACGATAAGGCGCCCGATGGCGACACGATGCGCGATGATGAAGTCAACGAGCGAGTTAAGCACACGGAGAAAAGCCGATGATGAAGTGTAGATATGCTTCATGAGCGGATAAAGTTTTTCGCCAAGTTCGATTGCAAGCTCGCTCACGCGCTTGCGGGCCTTGTCGATAGACGCCTGAACGGTATTGTTGAAGATGGCGTACTCGTTGGAAGCGGAAGTACCCTCGCGAAAGGCTTCGTTGGCTTCGCCGAGCTGCCATTTGAGGAAATCGAGGTGAGAAGAAAGGTTGGAGAGCACCGAGGACACGCGGGCACCGTCGAGTCCGAGGTCCTGGAACAGCGGCGACAGGACGGCGAGAGCCTTGTCCTCGCCCAGTTTGTTGAGTGCTTCGAGGAACATCATCACGCCCTGCGTGGTGCTCTTGTTCAATGTTTCGATGAAGGTGTTTGTTTCAAGTCCGACCTTTTGAGCCATCTCGCCGGGCTTCTTGAACAATTCCATTATGGTACGCTGCAAGGCGGTTGCCGACATCTCCACCTTCTGACCGTGAGCATCAAGAGTAGCGGCGAAAGCCATAATCTCAGGAATTGTCATTTTTGCAGTCGAGCCGATACCGGCCATTCGTTGTGCAAATTCCACGATGAAGGGCTTGGCGGCGGTACAGTTCTGCGAGAGGTGGTTCACGGTCGAGCCGACTTTGAGCATGGCGTCCCGGACGCCATACATCTGCTCCATGCCGAAAATGTTTGAGAGCTTGGCGATGGTCTGCGTGGCTCCCTCTCCGAGGTCAACAAGAGCCACGTTGATAATCGATGCGGCCTCGACATACTCCTTGACCGAAGCCACGGTATTGTATCCGAGGCGTCCACCCTCCTGGGCGAGAAGGTTAAGCTGCTCGCGGGCAAGACGTGTGTCCATGCCCTTGAAGATCTCGTTGAGTTCTTCAACCTCGGCGGCTGTCATTCGGGTGTACTTCTGCGTGTTCGCCATCTGCTCCTCCATGTCGGCGAAGGACTGCACGGCCTTTCGACTGGCCATAATAAGCCCCGTGACGGCAGCGGCCACGGCCATTATTGCCGTCTGAGCGTTGTTGAGCCACGTGTTCATTCTCGACCACAGAGACTTCTGTGTGGCGAGAGTGGCGTTAACCTTTTGGAGTTCCGCCTTTACCATACGGATTTTGGCGATGTGGGCGTCCCACGCCGGAGTGCCACGCTGAATGCTGTTGAGCTGCTGTTGCAATAGTTTGAGGGCCTTGTTCAGCTCCTTCGGCGAAGCCTTGTCGAGACGGCGCAGGGTGCTGTCGACCGAAGCGGACGAGCCTTTGAGTTGGTCCATCATCCGCTTAGTCGAGTTCAGCTCGCGCTGAAGCTTCTTCATCGTGGCCTTGTCGCCCGCAGCGGCGGCTTTGGACAACTGCTTCTCCAGACGGCGGGCATCCTTATCCAGTTGCGAGAGCATCTTCTGAGCCTGTCTGCCGTTCACGGAGAGAACGACATTGGCGGTAGATGTATAGTTTGCCATAATACCTTGTTGATGAATACGATATTTGTAGGAGTTCCCTGCAAATATCGGGACGGCTTGAAGCTCGCGAAAAGACGGAAAGGGTTGGTGTCGGGCAGGATACAGGGCC
>CABRLF010000007.1 GCA_902471685.1 uncultured Porphyromonadaceae bacterium | reverse complement strand
TACTGCGAAAGTGGAAAAGTAGGTAACCGCCCCCTATCGAGCCCCGAAGGCACAACGCCTCCGGGGCTTTTTTACGTTTATACTTCTCTGTCGCCTTTGAAAAAAGGTTGAGGAAAAGATGCGAAATGTCGGTGGATTTTTGTAATTTTGCAATTCAATAGATACAAGAACAAAAATGTCGACATTAAAACCCATCCGGAGCGCTCTTGTATCGGTCTATAACAAGGACCGTATAGCTCCTATTGTAGAGAAACTTCATTCACTAGGTGTAAAACTTCTTTCGACCGGCGGCTCCCGTTCATATATCGAAAGCCTCGGCATCCCGTGCGATGCAGTAGAGGATCTGACCGGCTATCCGTCGATCCTTGGCGGTCGCGTAAAAACTCTCCATCCGAAAGTGTTCGGTGGCATTCTTGGCCGTCGTGAAAATGAAAGCGACTGCGCTGAGATGGCAAAATACGAAATTCCGGCAATCGATCTCGTGATTGTCGATCTCTATCCGTTTGAGACAACCGTTGCATCTGGCGCTTCCGAAGAAGATATAATAGAAAAAATCGATATAGGCGGCATTTCGCTTATCCGCGCTGCTGCCAAGAACTTCGCTGATACAATTATCGTTGCATCGGTTGCTCAGTTCCCTTATCTGGCCGGTATTCTCGACCGCAACGGTGCAAATTCCACTCTCGAGGAGCGCCGTTTCCTCGCGCGCGAGGCTTTTGCAGTATCGTCGGAGTATGATTCGGCAATCTTTAACTGGTTCTCGTCTACCGGTGCCGATCCCGAAGATCACCTGCGTGTAGCAGTCGATGGCTCCATGCCGCTCCGCTATGGCGAGAATCCTCATCAGACTGCCCGTTATTTCGGTAATTTCGACGCTCTCTTCGATAAACTGCACGGCAAGGAAATAAGCTACAATAACTTGCTGGACATCGATGCCGCCTGTGCTCTCATAGACGAGTTCGATACCACTACAGTCGCAATCCTCAAGCACAACAATGCCTGCGGTCTCGCATGTCGCGATACCGTGCTGGAAGCCTGGAAAGACGCCCTTGCCGGCGACCCCGTATCGGCATTCGGAGGTATCATTATCTGCAACGAGCGCATCGAGGCTCCGGCAGCCGAGGAAATCGGCAAGATATTCTTCGAGGTGATAATTGCTCCCGATTACAGCGACGACGCTCTCGCCATCCTCTTTCAGAAGAAGAACCGCATTGTTCTGCGCCGCAAGGCCAAGGCCGCACCTATGATGAAGATGCGCACTATCCTCGGTGGCGTGCTCATGCAGCAGCCCGATGATAAAATCGAGACTCCCGATGACCTGAAACTTGTTGCGGGAGAAGCTCCTACTCCTGCGCAGGTGGCCGATATGCTTTTCGCAAACAAAATCGTTAAGCACAGCAAGAGCAACGCCATTGTTCTTGCCAAGAACGGTCAGCTCCTCGCATCCGGGGTGGGTCAGACTTCTCGAGTAGACGCACTGAAGCATGCCATCGAGAAAGCCAAGAGCTTCAATTTCGATCTTGAAGGCTCAACCATGGCTTCCGACGCCTTCTTCCCCTTCTCCGACTGTGTAGAAATCGCCGATAAGGCCGGAGTCCGCTATGTAATTCAGCCGGGCGGTTCGATCCGCGATACCGATTCGGTAGAATATTGCCGTGAGCACGGCATCACGATGGTAATGACCGGTTTCCGTCATTTCCGTCATTAATCATTTTAATACAATATTAACCTCTTCCTCACAGCTCCTAAATGAGACTTTTCTCTCTTACAAAAGAAATAGCGATCGACCTTGGCACTGCCAATACGATTATTATCCACAATGACAAGATCGTAATCAACGAGCCGTCGATTGTGGCTCTGGACAACCGCACCGACAAGCTTATCGCTGTCGGTAAGGAAGCCCACCTTATGGAGGGTAAGGGGCATCCGGGCATCCGCACGGTGCGCCCTCTCCGCAAGGGTGTGATTGCCGACTTCAATGCCGCCGAACTTATGATCCGCGGTCTGGTGAAGAAGGCATCGACAAAGAACAACTGGTTCTCGCCGTCGCTCCGTATGGTGGTCGGCATTCCTTCCGGCTCCACAGAAGTGGAAGTGCGTGCGGTACGCGACTCGTCGGAGCACGCCGACGGACGCGATGTCTACATGATCCATGAGCCTATGGCTGCCGCTCTCGGCATCGGACTCGATGTTGAGGCTCCGCAGGGCAACATGATTGTCGACATAGGCGGTGGTACAACCGAGATCGCCGTTATCTCGCTGGGCGGTATTGTCAGCAACAAGAGTATCCAGATTGCAGGCGACGACCTCACCGACGATATTCTCAATCATATGCGCCGCGCGCATAATATCAAGGTGGGTATCCGTACTGCCGAGCAGATCAAGATTCATGTCGGTTCGGCTCTGACCGAACTCGAGAACCCGCCTGAGGATTATGTAGTCCACGGTCCGAATCTCATGACATCGCTGCCGCTGGAAGTGCCTGTCAGCTATCAGGAAGTCTGCCACTGCATCGAGAAAACTATCAGTAAAATCGAGGCGGCCGTACTCAGCGCACTTGAGCAGACACCTCCCGAGCTTTATGCCGATATCGTCAAGAACGGCATCTATCTTGCCGGTGGCGGCGCTCTGCTTCGCGGCCTCGACAAGCGCCTTATCGACAAGATCGGTATTCAGTTCCATGTGGCCGAAGATCCTCTGCTCTGCGTGGCAAAGGGTACCGGCGTGGCACTCAAGAACATACACCGCTTCTCATTCCTGATCCGCTGATAACGGTTTACTCCACCGGGCGTGAACGAGTTAATAGGATTTCTGATACGGCACAGCAAGTGGTTTGTATTCACCTTTTTTGTGGTGATAAGCTGCATGCTGCTTTTCCGTGATGATCCTTACCGGCAACATGTCTATATCACATCGGCCGGCCGTCTGGCATCATCCGCCTATAAGGTGTCGAACAATGTGACCTCTTACTTCAATCTGCATGACATCAACGATGATCTCAACCGGCGCAACGCAGAGCTACAGGCCGAAATTGTGAAGCTGCGCGAGACCATCGATGATATGCAGGAGGCAAGATTCACCGATACGCTTAAGATAGATTCGGGAGTGGCGCACTTTGACTTCATTGTGGCGCATGTGATCAACAACTCTATTGCGCATCCGTACAACTACCTGACAATCAACAAGGGCAGTAAGGACGGAGTGAAACCGGAACTCGGTGTGATCGACCGGAACGGCGTGGTAGGCATAGTAAGCAATGTGGGTCCGTCGAGTGCGCGAGTGATATCGCTTCTCAATCCCCATTTCCGTCTCTCATGCAAAATCAAGCGGAGCGATTATTTCGGCTCTCTTGTATGGGACGGTGAAAATCCCACGGAAGCCGTGCTTGAGGAGTTGCCCCGGCATACAGTCTTCGAACCCGGCGATACGATTGTCACAAGCGGCTACTCCGCTGTCTTCCCTGCCGGACTGCCGGTAGGAGTGGTAATAAAGAATGATACCGACAAGAGTCAGAATTTCTTCTCTCTGCGGGTGCGTCTGCTTGCCGATTTCACTACCCTGAGCAATGTTCAGGTAGTGGTGAACAACTATGCAGATGAATTGAAGGCACTACAGGCAGGTGAGGAAAACGATTCCAAAAAGAATCCTTTCGGGAACTGACGATGACCAAGTTTTTCATCAAATATGCCATAGCGTTTCTGCTCCTTATCCCGGCGCAGGCGATAATATTCAACCACGCTATTCTCTTCAACGTGGCTGTGCCGCTTGTATTCCTGTGGCTTATAATCTCGCTCCCCCTGCCGACCGGTACCAATCTCTCTGTGACGCTCGGCTTCCTTGCCGGACTTGCACTCGATATGTTCTGCGATACGCCCGGAGTCAATGCCTTGTGCTGTACGATTCTGGCATTCTGCCGTAAGCCGATTTTCCATCTGTATGTGTCGATGGATGATGATCTGGCGGGCAGAAGCCCGTCGGCCCAGACCATGGGTGCAGGGCCATATATGAAATATATGTCGACAATGGTGCTCATCTACTGCACGATGGTGTTCACAGTGGAAGCATTCCAGTTCTTTACCTTCCGCCTCCTGCTGCTGAGGATCGTTGCATCGACCGCCTATACATTCCTGTTCCTCTATGGCATCGACTGCCTGATGATGCGCCGCAGCGAGAGCTATTCTTAGCCTGTATTCCTCTCTTCATTAAACTCGGGCAACCTTGAGAAAAAACTACAATCTCGAAAAGCGAAAATATGTAATCGGGGGCTTCATCATCGTGATAGCCCTCATATACGTTGTGCGCCTCTTCAATCTGCAGCTCGCGGATGAGCAGTACAAGAAGTGGGCGGACTCTAACGCATTTCTGAAAAAGACTGTTTATCCGTCGCGCGGCCTGATATATGACCGCAACGGCGAACTTGTGGTATTCAATCAGCCGGCATACGACGTGATGCTGATACCGCGTGATGTGCAGCCGTTCGATACTCTTGATTTCTGCCATACCCTCAATATCACTCCCGAGCAGCTCGACAAGCGCTTCGCCGACATGAAGGACAAGCGTCTTAATCCGGGCTACTCGACTTATACACCCCAGCGGCTTCTGGCACAGTTGTCGGCTCAGGACTACGGGCGACTTCAGGAGAAACTATACCGCTTCCCGGGATTCTTCATCCAGAAGCGTATTCTGCGCCAGTACAAGCATCCGACCGCAGCAAATGTGCTGGGAAATATCCGTGAAGTATCGCAGGCCGACATAGACCGCGATGACTACTATGCAGCGGGCGACTATACCGGTGACCTCGGAATAGAGAAAAGCTATGAGCCCTATCTGCGCGGTGTGAAAGGAGTCGAAATACTTATCCGCGACGCCCGCGGACGAATACAGGGCCGCTACGAGGACGGAGCGGCAGATATTGCGCCTATATCCGGCCGTGATCTCCGTCTGAGCCTTGACATCAATCTGCAGCAATACGCCGAATCGCTCATGGTCGGTAAGCGCGGAGCTGTAGTTGCCATTGAGCCGGCGACCGGCGAGATATTGTGTATGGTGTCGATGCCTTCCTACGACCCGACACTTCTTGTCGGGCGTCAGCGAGGCAAGAATTATCAGGAACTTGTCAAGGACGACTCATGGCCTCTTTTCGACCGTGCGCTCATGGGCGCATATCCTCCCGGCTCCACATTCAAGCCTACCCAGGGTCTCATATTCCTTCAGGAAGGGGTTATCGACCTTCATACAGCATATCCTTGCGCGCACGGCTACATTTCAGGTGGTTTGCGAGTCGGATGTCACGGACACGGATCTCCGCTACCTCTCAAACCGGCGCTCCAGACATCGTGCAACGCATTTTTCTGCTGGGGTTTCAAAGCCATGATAGACAATAAACGGTCGAAATACGGCTCTTCGGCCAAGGCATTCGAGGTATGGAAAAACCATCTCGTTTCCATGGGATACGGCTACAAACTCGGGGTTGATCTTCCTGGCGAAAGCCGAGGATTCATCCCCAATGCAAAGTTTTACGATAAATTCTATTCTGAAGGGCGCTGGAGTGCCAATACGATTATTTCCGTATCAATCGGCCAGGGCGAAATTCTGGCTACGCCGCTTCAGATAGCGAATTTATCGGCGACTATCGCCAACCGCGGACATTTCATCACCCCTCATGTCGTGAAAGCAATACAGGATACGGTAATGCCGCCGAATCTCCTGAAAGTGCGCTATCCGACGGTTGAGTCGCATTTTTACGAAGACGTTGCCGAGGGAATGCGAATGGCAGTTACCGGAGGTACGTGCCGTAAGGCTGCTCTTCCAGACATCGAGGTCTGCGGAAAGACCGGTACGGCCCAGAACCCTCACGGCAAGGACCACTCGGCGTTCATGGGGTTCGCGCCCTACAAGGATCCGAAGATCGCTGTTGCCGTCTATGTCGAGAACGGTGGCTGGGGGGCTACTTTCGGTGTTCCTATAGGTTCGCTGGTGATGGAGAAGTATCTTAAGGGTTCAATCGCCCCCGAACGGAAGTATCTTGAAGAACAAATGCTTAATACAACGCTTTACTATGCCGCTCCCAAGAAGAAATGATCCGGCCTCGACATTCCGAAATCTCGACTGGACCACCGTGCTGATCTATCTCATCATGGTGTTTGCCGGCATGATCAGTATCTATGCAGCGAGCTATGATTTCGACAATGCATCGATGTTCGCGTCCACGGAGTTTTCCGGCAAGCAGCTGCGTTGGATCGGGCTTTCTATGGGCCTGGCGCTTGTCATTCTCCTGATAGACGCCCGGATGTACGAGACTTATGCCTATCCCATCTATGTGGTAGTGGCAATAGTCCTGGCTATAACGCCGTTTATTGCGCCCGATATCAAAGGTTCCCATTCGTGGATAACATTCGGCAATTCCATGAGTCTCCAGCCGGCGGAATTCGCGAAGTTCGCCACGGCTCTTGCTCTGGCGAAGCTCTTCAGTTCCTACCACTTTGTGCTCAATGCCCGCTGGACGAACTATCTCAAGGCTTTTGTAATTATTTTTACGCCGGTAATTCTCATTCTGCTGCAGAATGAGACGGGGTCGGCCCTGACCTTCTTCGCGCTGTTCCTTGTTCTCTATCGTGAGGGAATGTCGGGTCTTGTGCTGTTTGCCGCAGGCTTCGCAGTGGTGATTTTCGTTGTCGCCATCAAGTACACGGAGACGATGATTCTCGGAATTCCTACAGGTGTATTCGTAGTCTTTGTGATGATAATGGCGGTCATGACCGGTATGGCCGTGGTCTATTCCCGAAGATATGAGATTGGCCGAAATCTGATCATTCTCTTCGCCGGAGGAGCTCTGGTGCAATATATCGTATCACTTTTCGGGGTCGCGGTACCGGGTCTCGTAGTTGCGCTGGCACTGGTAGGAATCGCCAGTGTCTATGTGGCTGTCGAAGCAATCAAATACCACAGACCGAAAATGTTTATAACGGTAGCTACGGCAGTATTGTCGGTCGTTTTTCTCTTTTCGGTCAATATTGTTTTCGACAAGTTGCAGCCGCATCAGAAACTCCGAATCGAGGTGGCGCTTGGTGTAGTCGAAGATCTGCGCGATGCCGGATATAACGTCAACCAGTCGAAAATCGCCATCGGCTCCGGTGGCTTCTACGGGAAAGGTTTCCTCAACGGCACCCAGACCAAACTCAAATATGTGCCCGAACAGCATACCGACTTCATCTTCTGCACCATCGGCGAAGAAGAAGGTTTTTTAGGAGCTATGTTCGTGACGCTTCTTTTTGTAGGGCTGATACTCCGGGTAATATCTATCGGCGAACGACAACCGACGATTTTCGGCCGTGTCTATGCCTATTGTGTGGCTTCATATTTCATTTTCCATTTCTGCATCAACATAGGTATGGTGATCGGTCTATGTCCCGTGATTGGTATTCCGCTGCCGTTCTTCAGCTATGGAGGATCATCGTTATGGGGCTTTACGATACTTCTGTTCATACTCCTCAAAATCGATGCATCGCGAAAAAATGTACTTTCATATTAGCACAACAAACTGATGCTTTAATCCGTTAGATATAAATAGAATAAGAATAACGTGGATGTATTCATCCGAAAATAGTTACATATATGAAACACAACCAAATCGCACTCGCCCTTGCCGCTGTTCTGGTGGCATCCTCTCTTACCGGCTGCGTAAGCAAAAAGAAATATGCGGAACTCGAAGCCGCACACCGTGAACTCAGCCAGAATTACACGACTCTTCAGAGCTCGCTCAATCAGGAGCAGATGAAAGGCCAGACAATCGAAGCCCTTCTCGCCGAGGCCCGAAAGAACAATGAGGAGCTGAAAAGCAACTATGCAGCTCTTCAGAAGTCGCTCGACAGCAGTATTGCCCAGAACTCGCAGGGTAATGTTAATATCTCCAAGCTTGTTGACGAAATCAATGCCTCGAACAAATACATCAAGCAACTTGTACAGGCAAAGAACAAGAGCGACTCTCTCAATCTCGCCCTCACCACCAATCTTACCCGTTCGCTCTCCGGCTCGGAAGCCGATGAGGTGAATATCAAGGTTCTCAAGGGCGTGGTATACATCTCGCTTGCCGACAATATGCTCTTCAAGAGCGGCAGCTACGAGGTGAACGAACGCGCAATGCAGACCCTCAGTAAAATCGCTAAAATCATCAAGGACTATAAGGATTACGACGTGCTCGTTGAGGGCAATACCGATGATGTGCCCATTACGCGTCCCAATATCCGCAACAACTGGGATCTCTCAACCCTCCGTGCATCATCTGTTGTGCAGGTTCTCCAGAACGACTTCGGCGTCAATCCCAGCCGTCTGACAGCTGCCGGACGTGGTGAATATAATACCATCGCCACCAACGATACTGAACTTGGCCGTCAGCGCAACCGCCGCACCGAAATCATAATCACCCCGAAACTCGATCAGTTCCTCGACCTTATCGACAAGGCTCCGGAGGAAGCAACGAAATAACGTGCGAACTATAGCAATCGTGACGAGCACCCGTGCTGACTGGGGGCTCCTGATGCCGTTGGCTAAGGCTCTGAACCTGGCCGACGGCATTGGCGTGCGTATAGTGGCGGCTAATATGCATCTTATGCGGCAATACGGAATGACTGTCGACGAGATTACGGACGCAGGATTCGAGGTAGCCGCACGTGTGCCGATGCACGTCGAAGGCGATGCTCCTGCCGACCGTGTCCGTGCCATGGGAAAATGCATGGACGAGATCGCCGGTGCGTTCGAATCTATTCATCCCGACGCAGTCATTATCCTTGGTGACCGTTACGAAATGCTTGCAGTGGCGTCGGCCGCCGCTGTGATGGGAATTCCAATTATCCATATCGCAGGGGGGGAGATTTCGGAAGGCGCGATCGATGACGAAATACGTCATGCCATCACAAAGCTTTCCACTCTTCATCTCACTGCCACAGAACCTTATCGCCGCCGTGTAATCCAGTTGGGCGAAGCCCCCGATCGGGTGATCAATACCGGAGCGATAGGAGTCTGGAATGCATTCAACACAGCTTTGCTTGATGCGGAAGAACTTGGCCGCCAGCTGAACCTCGATCTATCGCAGCCGACGGCTGTGGTCACCTTCCATCCGGCTACGGCCGATACATCGGCTTCTCCGGCCGCTCAGATGACGCATCTCCTTGAAGCGCTCTCGTCGTTCCCCAATATGAATATTGTCATCACATATCCCAATAATGACGCCGGCGGCGAGTCGCTGATTCCGCTGATAGAGGAATTCGCAGCCGCTAATTCAGATTGTGTGCGTGCGGTCCGTTCCCTAGGCATGATCAGGTATCAGTCGCTATTGCGTCTGGCAAAGGTTGTGGTCGGTAATTCGTCGAGCGGCATTGTCGAGGCTCCGTCAGCCGGAATCCCGACCGTGGATATAGGTATCCGGCAGCGCGGTCGCATCGCGGCTCCGTCGGTAATCCATTGCGGAACGGAGAGCGTGGATATCCGCGAGGCTATAGAAAAAGCTCTGTCGCCTGAGATGCAGTCGCTTGCTGCCCGAAAGGAGAATCCATACTATAAACCGGACACATTGCAGATCATGACCTCGGCAGTTCTCGATTTTGTCGCATCGCTGCCTGTCGGTCCTAAGAAATTTTACGATTTATGAATCCGTTGTATATCATTCCGGCCCGTGGAGGAAGCAAGGGAATACCTCACAAGAATATCAAGCCACTCGCCGGAATACCTCTTATCGGTTATTCGATCACTGCCGCGAAGGAAGCTTCGCGCCGTAGCGGAGGGTATATTCTTCTTTCAAGCGATGACCAGGAAATCATAGATTGCGCCCGTGACCTGGGGGTTGACGTGCACTACCGACGTCCTGCGGCTCTTGGAGCCGATAATACCGGAAGCCGCGAAGTAATCCTTGACGCGATGGACTGGGCCGACCGCGAGGGCATAGCCTACGATTGTGTCGTTCTGCTCCAGCCTACATCTCCGCTCCGTACCGCACAGGACATTATGGCGGCCGAGGATATGTATAATCCGGATCTTGACATGGTGGTGTCTGTGGCGCCGACCGGTGCGAATCCGTACTACAATATTTTCGAAGTCGGCGCTGACGGATTCATACATGTCTCGAAGGGCGACGGGTTATATACGAGGCGTCAGGACTGCCCCGAAGTCTATGAGCAGAACGGTGCGGTCTATGTTATCAATCCGGACTCGTTGCGCAGTATGGCATTAGGTGCATTTCCGCGCCGTCTGCCGTTCGTGATGCCTCCGGAACGCAGCATTGACCTCGATACGCCCGCCGACTGGGCTGTGGCAGAATCAATAATCTCAAATCTGAAGAAATGAACGACCGACACTTTATACACGAACGCGCCACTCTCCGCGACGCATTATTCAGCCTAAACTGCCTCTCCGGGAAGGTTATGGTTCTCTTTGTGCTGGATGAGGAAGGACGAGTCGCCGGCACACTGACCGACGGCGATATACGTCGTGCGATTCTTGGAGGAGCGTCCCTTTCAGATTCTGTCACTGTAGCGGTGCACCGCAATTTCCGATTCATCCGCCAGGGCCAACCCGATGTGGAGGCGCTGAGAGCTTTCCGAGCTAATGGGATAACGCTGATTCCGGTTCTCGACGAGGCCGGAAAGCCGGTGGATATTATCGATCTGACTCAGAAGCGGACACTGCTTCCGCTCAAGGCAGTTCTTATGGCCGGCGGTAGGGGAGAGCGTCTGCGCCCGGCGACGCTCACGACTCCCAAACCATTATTGAAAATCGAGGGTAAGGCAATAATAGACTATAACATAGAGGCTCTTGCGGCCTGTGGCGTAGACGATATTACTGTCACAACTCGATATCTGGCCGAGCAGATCGACGAGCATTTTTCCGAGCCGGTAAGCGGCGTCAAGGTGAAGACCGTGCGCGAGGATGAACCACTCGGCACTATCGGAGCCGTCACGCTCACGAATGTTGCGACCGGCGACGGAGATACTCTGGTGATGAATTCCGATCTTCTCACCACAATTTCTTTCGAGGAGATGTATCTTCTCCACAAACGCCGCCATGCCGATGTCACCATTGCCGTGGTGCCGTATCAGGTGTCGGTGCCCTATGCGATTCTGACTCTGGACAGCGGTAACAGCGAGCGTGTGACGGGAATTGAAGAAAAACCGTCGTATTCCTACTATGCCAACGCCGGAATCTATATTTTCTCGAACAGTACCCTCCGGATGCTTGAGGCAGGCGTGCGTTGCGATGCCACCGACCTTATCGACAGGGCTATTGCCGCCGGAATGAATGTGACTTATTACCCTATCAAAGGGACATGGATAGATGTCGGTTCTCCTGTCGACTTCCGGCAGGCCGGAGAACTGATGCGTCATCATAATTCCATGACTCAGGGCGACTGACCGCACAAACTACGTACGCAGAGCGTTATATAAGTAATAAGTCATAGTGACGAGTGACTAAGTAGATATCCCATAATTCTGATTTAAAAACACTTAGTAACTCGTAACTCTGACTTAAAACAACCTCGTAACTCTGACTTAAATATAACCTCTGACTTAAAACAACCTCGTAACTAGTACTTTTGACTTATAATAATGGCTGAATCCAATTTCATAGATTACGTAAAAATACTTTGCCGTTCAGGTAAGGGGGGCGCCGGTTCATCTCATTTTTACCGTGCCAAGTATATACCTAAGGGCGGTCCCGACGGTGGCGACGGCGGACGCGGCGGACATATAATCCTGCGTGGTAACCGCAATATGTGGACTTTGCTACCGCTCAAATACCGGCGCCATATCTTCGCCGGCAACGGTCAGGCCGGTTCAGGAGGCCGCAGTTTCGGTAAGGACGGCGATGATGTGATTGTCGACGTGCCGTGCGGAACAGTTGTCTTCGATGCCGAGACTGGCGATTTTCTTACCGAAGTGACCGATGACGGACAAGAGGTGAAGCTTCTTCGCGGCGGCCGTGGCGGACTTGGAAACTGGCATTTTAAAAGTTCCACCAACCGCACGCCCCGCTATGCGCAGCCCGGTGAGCCGGCAATCGAGAAGTCGGTTATTCTCGAATTGAAGATGCTGGCAGATGTAGGACTGGTCGGATTCCCGAATGCCGGCAAATCGACCCTTTTGTCGGCTGTGTCTGCCGCTGAACCTAAAATCGCCGATTATCCTTTCACCACGATGGAGCCGCAGCTTGGCATCGTGAGCTACCGCGACAACCGCTCTTTCGTAATGGCCGATATTCCCGGTATCATTGAGGGTGCAAGCGAAGGAAAGGGCCTTGGACTCCGATTCCTGCGCCATATAGAGCGCAACGCGGTGCTTCTCTTCATGGTTCCCGCGGATGCTCTCGATATCCCGGAGGCTTACAGAATTCTGCTTGCCGAGCTTGAAAAATTCAATCCTCAGCTGCTCGACAAGGAGCGTGTGCTCGCTATCTCGAAGTCTGATATGCTCGATGACGAATTGCGTGCGGAAATCGAGAAGACTCTTCCGGTCGACGTTCCCCATGTCTTCATCTCGGCTGTTACAGGCTATGGAATTCAGGAGCTGAAAGACGTGCTCTGGAAGGCTATCACTGACGACAAGAACCGTATCGGTGCACCCGACCTTATTCACCGTCCTCTGGACGGTCATCACCGTGTGGCTGCCGAAGATAATTTCATTTTCGAGAATACTCCGTCGCCCGAAGAAGAGGAAGCAGAAGATCTGCAGAGCATTTCCCCCGATGCATGGGGTGACGATGTCGACTGGGACGATGCCGAAGCCGACGAGCTCCCGGAGGATTCCGGTGGCGATGATGATGACGATGATGTTGATCCCTTTATCTACGAAGCCATTAACGACAACCGATAGATGACTGTAGCCCAATATTATAAGGAAATTGCAACCCGGCTGACTTCCGCTTTGGGCAAGAACGAAGGCGAGGCTGCCGCACGGATTATCTTCGAAGATGTGGCCGGCTACGACCGAAATTATATCTTCATGAATGGCGACCGCGAGATTCTTGACTTCATGCAGGCGAAAATCGCAGTGGTGACCGACCGTGTCGTTGCCGGAGAACCGGTGCAGTATGCAGTTGGCAAAGCTCGGTTTATGGGTAATGATTTCGAGGTTTCGCCGGCGGTTCTGATTCCACGGCCGGAAACGGCCGGGCTCGTCGATATGATAGTTTCTGCCTACGACGGCCGCTCCGATCTGCGAATTCTTGATGTCGGGACCGGTTCGGGCTGTATAGCTCTTTCGCTGGCTCGCGCTCTGCCTTTTGCGCAGGTGACGGGAGTGGATATAAGCCCCGATGCACTGAACGTGGCGCGTGATAATGCGGAATTGCTGCATGTCAATGCACGCTTCATGCAACTTGATATTCTCGGCGCTCCCGCGCCCTCGACACCTGAATATGATATAGTGGTGAGCAATCCGCCGTATATCTGCCGCAGCGAGGCTGCCGAGATGGAACGTCATGTTCTGGACTATGAGCCGCACCAGGCTCTTTTTGTGCCGGACGATAACCCTCTTGAGTTCTATAAGGCTATCTGCGCCTATGCATCCAAAGCGCTTGTGCCGGGAGGAACAATATGGTTCGAGATCAATTCCAGGTTCCCGGATGAAATGCGCAGCCTTCTTGTGAACAGCGGTTTCGACAATGTCCGGATTCTCCGTGATTACCGCGCACTTTACCGGTATGCCACGGCAATACAGCCGGAGAAATGAGAACGGTCAGAACCAGAAAACAGGTGACTCCGGAGCAGGCTCTTGTGAGGCTTGAGGAATTATGCGTCCGGGCTGAGCGGTGCGAGGCAGAGTTAAGGCAGAAGATGGCTCTTTGGGTCATAAGCCCGGAGGATGCCGACAATATCATCATGTCTCTCCGCAATCGCAGGTTTCTGGACGAAAATCGTTTTGCTGCGGCATTCGTCCGCGATAAATACCGCTTCGGTAAATGGGGCCGCAGGCGCATAATCATGGCAATGAAGCAGAAGAATATTCCGGCCGGGATTATCGATTCTGCCCTTGGGGAAATTGATCAGGATGAATATATCCGCATCCTCGCGGCGTTGCTCCGCTACAAGGCTAAGACGATGCCGAGGCCGCTGGAATTCGATGACCGCAACAAGCTTTTCCGTTTTGCCATCGGCCGGGGATTTGAGCCCGACCTGATAATATCTGAAATAAAAACCATTCAGTAATCATGATTCTCAATATAGAAAACGAATATCTGCGTGTGACCATATCTTCACATGGCGCCGAAGTGCAGAGTATAGTCAACAAGGAAACAGGATATGAATATCTCTGGAATGCCGATGCCCGCTTCTGGAAGCGGCATTCCCCGGTGCTTTTCCCCATCGTAGGCTCGGTATGGCAGAAGACTTACCGTATGGACGGAAAGGAATATACGATAGGACAGCATGGTTTCGCACGCGACATGGAATTCCGTGCTCCGGAAAAGGCCGTGAACGGCAGATGGACGTTCGTCCTTGATTCAGACGCGGAGACATTGAAACTTTTTCCCCGCCGTTTTGAACTGCAGATCCATTATTCTCTCGAAGGGAAGACGCTCAACGTGGGCTGGACTGTAATCAACCGAGACGAGAAGGAGATGGACTTCCAGATAGGTGCGCATCCTGCTTTCATGATGCCTGATTTCAATCCCGAGGATACCGTACACGGCTATTTCGGTTTAGGGGTAGACAATCTTGAATCGGAAGAGCTTCTTCCCGACGGAAGTATAGGCACCGGGATGCACAAAGTGAAGTTTGAAGATGACCGTCTGTTGCCGATTTCGGAGCATACGTTCGATTGCGGTACATATATTTTCAACGACCGGCGTCTGACCGAGATTTCGCTCTTGGACAAAAACCGGAACAAGGTCGTGAAGGTCTGCTTCGATGCTCCTTATGTCGGTCTGTGGTCGCCGTCGCCCGAATGTCCTTTCGTATGTATCGAGCCGTGGTACGGACGTGCGGATTATCACGGATATGACGGAGATTTCCACGATCGTCCCGCTGTGACAACTCTTGCGCCGGGCGAGTCGCGTGATTTCTGCTATCAGATGGAATTCTGATTTATTTCGAATAAACTGTATCTTTATAGGTTCCCGGTCATGACGGCCGGGAGCTTTTCTTGGGTCTATTTCCAAAATTAAGGTAAACAAGTATATGAATAAAAGTCTGTTTGCGCTTGCATCCGGGACGTTTGCGCTCGGAATAGCTGAATTTGTCATTATGGCTATTCTTTCCGACATAGCAGGCGATGTCGGAATATCGATAAGTGAGGCCGGGCATCTTATTTCCGCCTATGCGCTCGGGGTATCGGTGGGCGCTCCGTTTCTGCTGATTGTGCGTAAGCTGCCGCTGAAGACGATTCTGCTAATTCTTGCCTCTCTTATCATGGTCGGTAATCTTTTTGCGGCCCTTGCGTCGGGTTATCATGCGTTGCTTGTCGCGCGTTTCATTTCGGGTTTCCCCCATGGATGTTACTTTGGAGTAGGTGCCATTGTCGCAGAGCGCATCTCCGGTCCGGGCAAAGGTGCGGCTGCGGTATCGATGGTCATTGCCGGAATGACTCTGGCCACTACGATAGGCGTGCCGCTCGGCACTATGTTCTCGACATATTTATCGTGGCGCATGACTTTCGCCTTTGTGGCGTTGAGCGGCGCTATGGCTTTTATCGGCATTCTTGCATGGATAAAGAAGGATGTCGGCAAAGTCAGGGATAACGGCTTCCTTAGTCAGTTCCGCTTTCTGCACTCCTGGGCTCCGTGGCTGATCTTTGCCGGTCCGTTGTTTGGTCAGGCCGGCCTTTACTGCTGGTACAGCTACATCGATCCGTTGATGACCGATGTTGCCGGATTCAGTCCTTCAAGTATGACATGGCTCATGGTGATCGCCGGTGCGGGAATGTTCGCGGGCAATATCGTAGGTGGACGATGTGCTGTCAGATATAACCGTGCTCTCGTGGCAGCCCTTATTCAGGGAACTTCGATTATAACGCTTGTTCTGATCTTCTTCTTCGCAGGTAATAAGGTCGCTGCCGTGCTTCTTATGGTGATAGGAGCAGCACAGCTTTTCGCCTCGGGTGGCCCGTTGCAGAGCATAATCATAAAGTACTCCAAAGGCGGAGAACTTCTCGGCGGTTCGCTTATTCAGATATCGTACAATCTTGGAAATGCCATCTCCGCATGGATCGGCAGCATGGTCATAGCGGCCGGATACGGCTACCGCATGACTGTGATTTCCGGCTTGCCTTTCACGATTATCGGCACGGCGTTGCTATTCGTTCTGTATTTCCGCTACGAACGGGCCCATCAATGACCTAAGAGCGTTGCGGCTCGGTCGGTGAATTCCTCGTCGGACAGATCCCACGGAAGCCAATGTATTGTGAATCCGCGGCGCTCCATCCCGCGGAACCATGTCATCTGGCGCTTGGCGAACTGATGAATCGCGGTTTCGAGCTGTGTCTCCATTTCCTGGCGGCTCAGTTGTCCGATGAGATGGAGCGTGAGGAATTTGTATTCCAGTCCGTAATAGATAAGGTCTTCCGGTGCCACGCCGGAGGCTATCAGGCGTTCCACCTCGGCGAGCATGTCTTCGCTGTCGAAGCGACGACGCATGCGTTCGGAAATAAGTCTGCGGCGTTCCTCGCGTGGAATGTCGATGCCGATTATTACGGCATTTTCTGGTTGTGGATTATGTGCTGCGCTATGGGCTTCGGGATGTGCGGCATAGTATGTTTCTATCTCGATAGCCCGGATAGCACGCTGAGCTGTGTCAACATCGGTTGTGTTGTGGAGACGCTTCATCGAAGCGAGAATACCGGTCAGTTCTTCAAGACTTTTTCCGGCTAAAGACTCGCGTAGCTGTCGGTTTTCCGGCACTTCCGCCAGTGCTGTGCCTTTGAGCAGAGTTTCGACATAAAGCCCCGTCCCGCCGACAACGACCGGAAGTTTCCCACGGTTGCGTATGTCGCTGAGAGCCGCGCGGGCATCGCGCAGATACTGGTAAAGGTTATATTTCGAACCGGCCGGCGCAACGTCGATCAGATGATACGGAATATCGCCGTAGTCGGCAAGATCTTTGCCAGTGCCGACATCCATGCCGCGATAGACCTGACGCGAATCGGCGCTGATTATCTCGCCGTTCAAAGCCAGTGCGCACGCTACTCCGCGGCGTGTCTTGCCGCAGGCCGTAGGTCCGACAATGGCCAGAATGGGGCTGTCGGTCATCATTATGCCGTTGTTTTTTTCTTCCGGAAGAAATTCGTCATTTTCTGCCATAACCTGTGGGTGCGGTAGAAAAGATGATCCTCGTTGTACGACGCTATCTCGAGCCAGTTCATATCATCGTAGTCGATTTTCCAGTCGCTCAGATCCGAGAAACGGAAAGTCGGGCGGTAATGCTTTATGGGATAGAGACGTCGGCCGTTTCTGTCGTAGGTCTTCCACGCCATGGTCATAGTGTGGATGCGATAAAGCTCGTTGGCGAGCAACGGTGCTATCGAATTGGCTGCCATTGCGTGGTCGAGCATATATGCGTTGAACCATTGGTCATCGGCCTGAAATCGGTCGCGTTCGTTTTCCGGAATGAATGCTGCCATGTGGATCACGTTCGTTCCACGGGCGAATCCTTCGTTGGTATAGCAGTAGCGGAGTTTGAAATCCCTCACTCCAGTCAGGGACTGGAATGTGATCCTGGCCTGGGTGTCGCCGATTGATGTTGTTCGGGCGATAAGTTCATGTACCGGCGTGTCCCAGAGACCATCCTGATCCTGACGGAGCAGGAGCTCGTTGCCGGAGAATGTCAGGAAACGAACCTGTGTCGTGCCTGTGGCTTCGGCTGTACCGGAGGTCATGGTCGTCATAAACCGGTGCAGGGTCCGGTAGCGGCCTGCCATGAAAAGCAGCGACAACAGATAGATTGCCAGAGGCATGAGATTGAAGAAGTAGATGTCCTGAGTGCTGGAATCGGCGTTGATGTAGCGTGCGAAATAATACCAGTATTCCACAGCTCCCAGCGAAAGGGCAAGTATCAGTAGTACGTTTATCTGGTATTTCGACTCTCTGTAGTACAGTGTGGCCACGATACTGTCGCCTGCATAGTAGCCGTTGCGGCGCTGGCATCGGCGGCAGATAGGCGACTGCAGGCCCATGCGCGAGTATATGAGCGCCAAGAGCACGAGAACCGGGAATTCCACCAGACAGGTGATAAAGGGAAGTTCGGTATTATAAAGCTCGAGGTGAATGACCGACGGCACGAGCCAGTCGGTGCACAGCACTGCTATTATGAACATCGCCGCCGCCGAAATGTAAAGTACCTTTGAAGCCATGCTCATCATCATAGGGCAGCTCAGCGCGCCCGCTTCCTGATTGCGCTTCATCAGGACAGTGAGTGTGTAGCCTGCAAGGAAACATGCAAGAGGTACCCAGATACGCGGGACGAAGATAGCCACTACCAGCGGCAATGTTATGGCTCCATAGGACATTGCCCAGTTTCGCCATACATTGCGAAGCACCGTATCGGTGCGCATCATTTCCGTTGTCCGACGCTCTGTCATTATTTGACGAGTTTAGAACGGAAAAATTCGAACATGCGGCCGTAGACAACCTGACGGGCGTTGCATCCGTAGATGCTGTGATTTTTCTGCGGGAAGACAAACATGTCGCACAGTATGCCGGCGCTCTGGAGGGTGGACACATACTGCAGGGCGTTGTTGGGATGGACATTGTCGTCTGCTGTGCCGTACATTATCAGCAGCGGGCAGCTCAGATGCAGGGCGCGGTTGATTGCCGATCCGTTGCGGTAGCCTTCTTCGTTCTGCTGGGGTGTGAGCATGAAGCGCTCTGTGTAGATGGTATCGTAGAAACGCCAGTCGGTAACAGGTGCCACGGCCACGGCTGCAGAGTAGGGGCTGTCATCGGCTGAAGCGGCCATAAGAGTCTCATAGCCGCCGAAACTCCAGCCGTAGATACCGATTGCGGAACTGTCGACGTAGGGCAGTGATGCTGCCCAGCGGGCGGCTGCTACCTGGTCGATAGTCTCGTAATGCCCGAGATTCTTGTATACTGCCGTACGGAAAGCTGTGCCGCGTCCGCCGGTGCCGCGTCCGTCGACGCAGATTATGATGAAGCCCTGCGATGCATAATATGATTCCCAGTCGAACGACCAGCGGTTGAGAACCTGTTGCGAGCCGGGTCCGCTGTACTGGCTCATGATGACGGGATAGCGCTTCGAAGGATTGAAGTCGCGGGGCTTGACGATATAGCCGTTCAGTTCGAGGCCTCCTTCAGTAGGAACTTTGACGAATTCCTTGTTCTGCAGCAGGGCGGCGGTACGCTGGGCAAGCGCCTTGTTCTCTTCGACCTTGCGGATTTCCTTGCCTGTGGCATGACAGAGCGAGTATACGGGGACCTCTTTTATTGAACTGTGGCAAAGGAGCATAGCCGAGCAGCCTGGGGCGAAAATGGCGCTGTTGGTGCCGTTTTCGGGGCTGACAGCCGTATATATTCCTTTGCGGTCGAGACGGTAGACGGTGCGTTCCATCGGAGTCGGGGAAGCAGCCTGGAAGTAATGGTTGCCGAGCGCGTCCACACCATAATAAGCAGTTGCGTCGTATCCGTCGGCTGAGATATCGCGCAGTTTTGCTCCGGTATAGCTGTATTCGCTCAGACGGGTAAAGCCGCTCGCGTCGGAAGCGAGTGTGAACGAATTCTCGCCGAATGTCATGCCGGTATAGACACTTTCGTCAATCCATGCTTTCGATTCTTCGACATACACCGAGCGGGTGACGGTCGACTTGGGATTACACTGGAATACTTCAAGGCGGTTCTGATCGCGGTTGAGCGTCACAACCATAAGCTGAGAGGGCTTGGGCCCGTATTCTATGCGGGGAATATAGTAAGCGGCTCCGCCGGGAATGTCGATCTGCTTGGTCTTGCGAGTCTCGACATCGTAGCTATGGAGAGTCACAATCGAATTGGGCTGTCCGGCCACGGGATACTTGTAGCTCATTACGCCAGGATACAGCTCATAGCGCTCGTCGGCGTGGCATGTGCCGGCATAAATGGGAAGGTGGTAGAGCGGCACTGCGCTTTCGTCGGTGCGGACGTAGCAGAGTGTCAGATTGTCCGGAGCCCACGACATAAGACGTGTGTTCGAGAATTCTTCCTCATAGACCCAGTCGGTGGCGCCGTTGATGATCTGGCCGGCTTTGCCGTCGGTAGTCACGGCCACTTCTGTATTATAGTCGAGTTTTGCGGCGTAGATATTATTGTCGGCCACGAACGCCACCATGCGCGAGTCGGGCGAGAACATAGGGATGCTCTGGCGTTTGTGTTCGGTCGACAAAGGCCGCAACAGGCGAGAGCGGACTTCGTAGACGTAGTATTCAGCCAAAGTGGAACGGCGATATATGGCCTCGGAATTACGCCATACCATCACTTTCGATGCGTCCGGACTGAGAATGAAGCCTTCGAAATCTGGCAGAACGGTTTCGCGGGTGTAGGTCACATCGAAGAGTTTGCCGGTTTCTTTGCCGCTTGCGATATCCTTGATAAGAAGTGATTTGCCGTCTTCCGAGCGCTCGACATAGCTTTTGCCGTCGGGCATGAAAGTGAAAGAAGGAGAAACGGACGATGATGCAGGAGCGCAATAGGGTGCAAGATCGCTTACAGTCTTGCTGCGCATGGTTCCGATGGCTCCGAATGCCGATACGGACAGCAGCAGAAAGACTGCTGAGATCATATATCTGAATTTCATATTAGCTTTTTAAAGGTTCGGATTGCAAAGATATACAAAAAAAAGCATTTTTACCTCAGAGATATGCTAAAAAGAAACGCCGTAAGCTTTTTAACTTCTCATATTGTTTCATTTTAGACGCTTGTATTTCAGAAAGTGTGGATCATGCCTATTCCAATGGTGAGCAGATCGCGAAAAGGAATGCCGTCTTTCAGTATAGCCTGCCGCACATAGAGGTCGCAGATCGAGACTTCGTAGTAAAACGAGATACGGCGCCCCCAGAGTCGTCGTTTTTCCGGTATGTTGTACGAGAACCGTTGGCCTACGCCGAGCATGAACCGCAGCCGTGTAGAAATACTATAGTATCCCGACGGATATCGGTCCGGCTGACTGTTCCAGAAATCTTCATGGAGGATGGAATTCAGGCTCAGGGATAATGTAAGTGGGCGGATTTCGAAATCATGCTTACCGGTCCGCAGTCGCCAGGGCATCCAGAGTTCGCGGAAGGAGAGAGTCCAGTAAAAATTGCGGTTGTAACGCTTGGGTATGAAGCCTATAAGAAGATGCGTTTCAAGGCAATGATCGCGTGCGTAGCTCCATCCCGGTCCGGTCGAAACTGTCCCGAAGCCGCCTGCATACTGAATCATCGACATCCGCGGGATGAGTTTGTTCCAGCGTTCGGCGCGAAGGGCCATGCGGTGCTCGTAGGCCGAGGTGAAGGTACGTGCAGAATCCTCCTGCAGACGCGCTTCCACAGGCAACGACACCAGTAAGAGCAGAAACAGTATTGCCTCAGAATACCACTCTTTCCATTTCATAACCGTCGGCATTGATGGTAAATATCATGAATGAACGCTTTGCGATGTTGTCTCCCTGATAGAAAATAAGTCCTGCTTCGTAAAGATCGGAAACCTGAAAATGATGATTATGTCCGCACAGACAGAACGCACGGGAATATCCTTCTCCGTCGGTTCCGGTCTTCATGCCCGGGTAATCCTGAAGATAATACAGGAATGGCATTGCGACGTTGTTGTTAAACTGCTCGTCGAACGGCCTTGAGTGCATCACTACAACTGTATGTGTGATGCTGTCGGGATATTCCTCATTGATTCCGGCAATTCTCGATGCATCCTGAGCGAGGAAGCTCAGATCCGGCACCGGCTCCGAATAATCGTATTCGAGGGCGACTGTATTGAGGCATACAAAATGCACGCCGGCAACGGTGAATGAGTAATTTTTCGGGCCGAAAATCCATTCGTAATTGTCTTCCCCATTCCCGAGACAGTCGTGGTTCCCTATGACGGTTATATATGGCACCCCGGACTCTTCCATCGCGTCGCGGCACCACATGAATTCCTTCGGCAGCCCGAAGTCCGTCAGATCACCGCCGTGGACGATGAAATCCACATCTCCGCGGTCACGGATTATCTCGATAGCGCGTTTTGTTTCTTTGGTGGCGTCGTGGGTGTCGGTGATGAATGCAAAGCGAATCGGCAGGTTCGTATTCTTTTTTGTAATAGATTCGACCGAATCGGCATTTGTGTCGCGTTTCCCTTTGATGGCAGCCCCATAGGGCGAAGATTCAAAGTTGTCGCAACAAGACAGAATGACTCCAAGAATCGCCATTATGGCATAGCGGGTAAAACGTTTGCGCACCTTCATCAGCTTTATCCTGTTTATTCTACGCCTGCAAAAATACGCATTATTGTTGATCCTTCATTTATCCGTTTTGCGTATACATTGGCCTAAACTTCCTTTTATTCAGTTGTTTGTGGCTGTCGCTCCAGGGCGGCTTGTCCAAATCAGAGAATATAAAAAAGTGGCGCATCGGAGATTTCTCCGGCGCGCCACTGTATGGATTATGTGATGGACGAAGGTTTATTCCTCGTCTTCTTCCTCACGCATATTGTGGAATACGTTCTGCACGTCTTCGTCATCCTCGAGTTTCTCAAGGATTTTGTTGATGCTCTCGCGCTGTTCGGGAGTCACATCCTTGAGGTCGTTGGGGATACGCACGAATTCGGAACTGATGATTTCGAAGCCGTTCTCCTCGAGATAGTTCTGGATCTGGGCATAGGATTCGAAAGTGCCGTAGAGAACGATTTCCTCGTTGCCTTCCTCATCTTCATCGTGGCCGAGTTCGTCAACGCCGTAGTCGATAAGTTCGAGTTCGAGATCATCGAGGCTGATGCCGTCCTTCGGTTTGATTTTGAACACCGACTTGTGGTCGAAGAGGAATGAGAGAGAACCCTGAGTGCCGAGAGTGCCGCCGAATTTGGTGAAATACGAACGGACATTGGCTACGGTACGGGTATTGTTGTCGGTAGCTGCTTCGACGAAAATTGCTATACCGTGAGGACCGTATCCTTCGTAAGTGATTTCCTTGTAGTCGGTGGCGTCCTTATCGGTTGCTTTCTTGATCGCGCGTTCGACAGTGTCCTTGGGCATGTTTGCGGCCTTTGCATTCTGCATCAGGGCGCGGAGACGGGGGTTGGTGTCGGGGTCGGGACCGCCGGCCTTGGCGGCTATGGTGATTTCTTTGCCTATGCGCGTGAATGTGCGCGACATATTGCCCCAGCGTTTGAGTTTGCGGGCTTTGCGGTATTCAAATGCTCTTCCCATTGGTGGTGTGGTTTGAGTGGTGTATTATTGTGTGTTCTTATTATCGTAATTCTGCTCCGAGACGTTTCTTGAGGTTGTCGATGACTTTCGACATCACCTTATCGATGTATTTGTCCTGAAGAGTCTTTTCGGGATCCTGAAGAGTGATCGAGATTGCGTAGCTCTTTTTGCCGGCCGGGAGTTTGTCGCCTTCGTAGACGTCGAAGAGTTCTACCGACTGAAGAATGCGTCGTTCGGCATCGCGCACGGCGTTCTCTACTTCTGCCATGGTCACTGCCTTGTCGAGCAGGAGCGAGAGATCGCGCTTCACGGGCTGTGTCTTTGGCAGGGGTGCGTAGAGTGCGTTGGTCCTGGTGGAGGTACGGGTGATGACGTTCCAGTCGAGTTCGGCGAAACAAACAGGCGATTTTATGTCGCAGAGGGCGAGTACTTTGGGGCTTACAACACCGACATATCCGATGTGCGCACCCTTGACGGTGCAGACCTCGAGAGCCTGGGCGAAGATGCCGCCTTCGGGTACGGACGCCACTTTGTAGGCAACCTGCACACCGGTGCGGGCGAGGACGTTGTCGACGGCGGCCTTGAGGTCGTAGAAAGTCACGTTTTCGCAGCAGCGCAGCCAGTTGGCGTCGCGTGTGGAGCCTGCCATCCACATGGCCAGACGAGCGCTCTCGCTGTAGGGAGCGAGGGGTGCTTCCTTGGTCGATTCTTTCTCGGAATTGTGGAAATATACATTTCCGAATTCATAGAATGCGATGTCGGGATTGCGGCGGTTGATGTTGTGGGCGATGGATTCCAGACCACCGAAGAGGAGTGTCTGGCGCAGCAGGCTCAGGTCCTGGCTCAGAGGATTGAGCAGGCGGACGCTGTTGCCGGCAGGATAGTCGGACAGGTTGGCGTAGTAGCTTTCGGCGGTCAGCGAGTTGTTCAGAATTTCGTTCCATCCCGCGCCGGTAAGCTGTTCGGAAATAGTGCGACGGAGATCGTCGGCAGCGTCGACGGGAGTTTTGAACGACAGCGAAGAATGCAGCTGTGAGCTCATCTCGATGCGGTTGTAGCCGTAGATGCGGAGGAAATCCTCGATAACGTCGCACGGACGGCGGACGTCGAAGCGGTATGTGGGCACGTCGAGATGAAGCTCTTCGCCATCGGCTTTGATGTTGATTTCAAGAGCCTTGAGGATAGTGTCGATAGTCTCGTGAGAGAACTCGGCGCCTATCAGAGCGGCGAAGTCATCGTATTTCATGTCTACGCGGTATGGCGCAGCCGGAGTGGGGTAGTAGTCGACGATCTGTCCTACGGTCTTGGCTCCGGTCAGCTCGCATATCAGTTTTGCAGCAAGCTTGAGCGCGTAGAGGCAACCGTTGGGGTCGACGCCACGCTCGAAGCGGAACGAAGAGTCGGTGCTGATGCCGTGGCGACGGGCGGTGCGGCGTACAGAAGTGGGATTGAAGCAGGCACTCTCGAGGAATACGCTTGTGGTGTGTTCTGTCGTGCCGGAATTAAGACCTCCGAAAACGCCGGCGATGCAGCGGGGCTCGTGTGCGTCGCAGATCATCAGGTCGGCACCGTCGAGAGTGTGCTCGACACCGTCGAGAGTGACGAACTTCGAACCGGCATCGGCACGACGAACTACAATCTGCCGATCACCGATTGTATCTGCGTCGAATGCATGGAGTGGCTGTCCGACAGCGTGGAGGATGTAGTTGGTAATATCCACCACATTGTTGATGGGGTGCATGCCTATGGTCTTCAGATGATTGGCAAGCCAGTCGGGTGACGGACCTACTTTGACATCTGTGAACGTAAGGCCGCAGTAACGTGTCACGCCGGCTTCGTCGTCTACGCGGACACTGATGCCGTCGGCTTCGGGATTATCGATTCTGAAATCCTCGACCGAAGGTTTGTGTGCGGTAGTGGCCGATATTCCGCGGCCGGTGAGGGCAGCGGCAACGTCGCGTGCCACACCGTAGTGGCTGGCTGCGTCTATGCGGTTGGGGGTAAGATCGACTTCGAGTACGTAATCGTCTTCGATGCCGAAATATTCGGCTGCGGGACGTCCGACCATATTCTCGGCGGCTGCCGGGAGGACGATAATGCCGTCGTGCGATGAGCCGACCCCTATTTCATCTTCG
This sequence comes from uncultured Porphyromonadaceae bacterium, assembly GCA_902471685.1. Taxonomy (GTDB): domain Bacteria; phylum Bacteroidota; class Bacteroidia; order Bacteroidales; family Muribaculaceae; genus CAG-873. Next base: position 12,034 of record CABRLF010000007.1, on the reverse strand, counting down.
GCGCAGATCATACCGAATGATTCAACGCCGCGTATTTTCGATTTCTTGATTTTGAACTCCTCGCCTTCGGGCGAATAGAGAGTTGTGCCTACTGTGGCAACGACTACAGTCTGTCCGGCGGCTACATTCGGGGCGCCGCATACAATCTGCGTGGGGGTGCCGTCGCCCGTAAGGTCAACGGTGGTTATATGAAGGTGGTCGCTGTCGGGATGAGGCTCGCAGGTGAGCACTTTGCCGATAACGATTCCGGCAAGACCACCGCGAATGCTTTCCACACGTTCTACAGAGCCGGTTTCGAGGCCTATCGACGTGAGAAGGTCGGAAAGTGCTTCCGGCGTCAGGTCGAAGTCCACGTATTCTTTAAGCCATTTATATGATACGTTCATCGCATAGTTTTTTTTCAAAACGCAAAGGTAGCAATTTTCGGGCAAAAAGCAAAATTACGTTTGAAAACCGATGTCAGAGCTCTCGAGTACTCAGAGAGCTCTGAAAACAAAAAAGCCGCCAAGACTAAAACTGTGCTTAAAAATATTACAGATTCTGTGTCGTTGCAATCAAATTTTACCCTCAGGCTATATTTCCCAAAAAAATATCAACAAAAATTTTTGTACTACAATTAAAATTCAATACCTTTGCAAAAGTATAAGCTAGGGTTATCTATATAGCAATAATTATTTTAAACGTAGCTTTGGACTCAGATCCCGCTCCTAAGACTACAATGCTGTAAAACAACTACTACGCCGAATGCGTCAACCCTTACTGTGCCAAAACATGGTCGAGGTTGCCTCCATTGGTTAAGTACGCCACCCTCGAGATGATTCTGGCCCACTGCTAAGGAAACCTGCCCGGCCATAATCGCCGGGCCGGCAACCTTTGAGAAAACATTATATTTCTTTAATCAGCGCATTTTCATGCCACCTGAACAGGTATACCTGTCTCGGCGGTGATCTTCGATGCTATTGCGGTGAGTTCTTCTTTCGGAACGCGCTGAAGCTTTGTTTCCGGCGTAGGGCGGTCAAGCGAATAAATCATGATTTCTCCCGGCCGGATAGCTTTGTAGGCTTCAATCAGAGCTGAAATCTCCTCTTCTGTACTGTTGTTGATAGTCTTTCCCTCATGCTCTCCGCGACATATCATGGTCTGGACGATGGCAGCATTGCCGAACGAGCCTATCTGTTCTTTTACTTTTTCGAGATCGTATCCGGGAGCGGGGCGGTCGATGAGCCGGACTGTCTCTTCGATTGCGGAATCAAGTTTAAGTATGTTGTTGTCTACCTTGGCGAGCGCACGGACAACGCCGGGATTGCCCAGCCGGGTAGCATTCGAAAGCACACTTACCTTCACTTCGGGATAGTAGCGATCACGCAGAGCGAGTGTGTCTTCGATCACTCCTTCGAATTCGGGATGCAACGTGGGTTCGCCGTTCCCCGAGAACGTAATGACATCGAGCCGTTCGCCCCCTTCTTTCATGCTTTTCAGTTTCTCCTCAAGCCGGTGTTTCACATCCTCGCGTGAAGGGATGCCGGTAGTCCCATGCCCCTGGGCATTGTATCCGGCCTCGCAGTAAAGGCAGTCAAACGAACATATCTTGCCGTCGTCGGGAAGCAGATTGACACCTAAGGAAGTGCCGAGGCGGCGTGAATGAATAGGACCGAAAATGGTGCTGTGAAATAATACAGTCTGCATGATTCAGGAAATTTTGCGGGTAAAAATGCGTGAAATCAATCCTATTACAAGACCGACAACAGCGACTGTGACCAGAATTGCGACGATGTCGCCGGCCTGCAGATCGACAGGATAGATATCTGTGGAAAGCGCCGTGGGATCGGCATTGAGTTTTATGAGTCCGAAATGCTGCTGAAGCAGGACAAGTAGCGACCCGAAAATAGTTCCGGCAATACCGCCTGCAACGGTTATGAGCCAGCCCTCGGCGATGAATATGGAACGGACGTTATGCCGTGTGGCTCCCATGGCTCGGAGTGTGGCCATATCCGGAGTCTTTTCTATCACCATCAGGCTGAGAGTTGAAATTATGTTGAATGCAGCGATGATGAGAATGAACACGAGCATAAGAAACGTGACCCACTTTTCGACGGCTATCATGCGGAATGTCTCAGCCTGCTGACGTTCGCGCGGAAGAACCGAGAACTCAGAGCCGAGAACTGCGGAAACGGCGTCAGCGGCGCGTTCGTCCGAAATCCCCGGGGCAGCCTTTATCTCTATGGCCGATGCTTCGTCGCTCTCGTATTCCAGAAGCCGGCGCACGGTGCCGAGAGGCGCGAAGATAAATTCCGTATCGAAATCCGGGTCATCGGTGCGGAAGACTCCTGTTACCGAGGCGGCGGTCTGTCGGTATGCCGTAGCTGGATTGGCGGGATTGATGCGGCCCAGACGCCGGGGCATATATATTGTAACTATCGGTAGCGGCGAGGGCCGCAAGCCTGTATTCATGGCCACGCCGACCGAAATCTGAATGCCGGGAATGCTGTCCTGCATACCGTTGTCGGGCCGGTAAATGCCGTCCAGCAACAGCGTGTCGATATCTGTGACAGCGGTGAATTTCGCCGGGTCCACGCCCTTTACGACAACGGGCATCTGTCCGTCGCCGGAGGTGATGAGCGCACGTTCCTGAAGTGCGGCTGCCGCAGTTCCGACTTCGGGAAGACTTTCCAGAATGGCGCACAGAGAATCGGTCCCGGCAAATGCTTTGGCCGAGGGCTTTGTTACCCGGACATCCGGAACTACTTCCGAAAGATGGTTTTTGGCGAGACCGGTGAATCCGTTGAACACCGACATCACTACGATTATAGCGGCTGTGGCTACCGCAACGCCAGCGATGGATATGGCGGAGATGACGTTCACTACCCGGTGCGACTTCCTTGTGAAGAGGTACCGGAGGGCGATACGGAGAATCACTTACTTCTCAAGAAGATGGTCGATATTCTCGATATAGTCGAGCGAATCGTCGAGGTAGAACTGCAGCTCGGGGCATTTGCGGAGCTGGAAGCGTACCTTCTGCGCCAGCTCGTAGCGTATGGTTTTGGCAGAAGCATTGATGCTCTCGATCATATCCTTGGCTTTGTCGGAGGGGAAAACCGACAGGTATGCTTTGGCGATAGAGAGATCGGGGGTGACGCGCACGGCGCTCACCGATACTATTATACCATGGGTCTTGGCTGTCTGCTGACGGAATATTTCGCTCAGCTCCTTCTGGAGCAGACGCGATATTTTGGCTTGGCGGGTTGTTTCCATTTCGTTGTTTTAGTTAGCTTGATACAGGGACGGTCTGCAGTCCCGTTATCTTTATAACACGTCATCTGCCGCAAAGTTAGCAAAATTCCCGCTGAAAGGCAAGTTTTAGACCTTGCGGCTTGCGGCGAGAGCCGAACTTCTCGGCTGCCGACGCAAAGTTTACCGTACGGGCACCGATAGGTCTCAGTTATAAGCCATGTTCAAGCCGATGGGTAAATATGAAGGTTGCGTAGGATATGGCGATAAAGCGCTTGGAGAATTCTCCGGCGCCGGCATGGTTTTTTCCGACAGGCATCAGGCTATTCTTACTCTCAAAGGAGGAAATATTAAGGAATTCGCCGCATACGACAACAAGCTTCAATACCGCAACGACAGGTCTTCCGGAAAGAATTACGCCGACGATATTCTTGGTAAACTCTCGTCATCTTCTCCCCCTCTCGCCCGGGAGCGATGGATCAGTCCGCTCGATGCCGAGGCCTCGGTAAACTATATCAGCAAGCTGTCGGAAGACGCCACCGTGCGTGTAAACGCCGGATATGAATACGAGCACACAAAATATGATTATTCCGAATCTGCAGCCTATTTCGGAGGAGATGCGGATGTCGTGATCGACCGGTCGATGGCTCCGTCGGAATATGCTCACAAGCCATATCTTTCACTCGAATACCGCCTCAATTCCGACAGGCGTTATATTGACAATTCTTTCCGTGGCGATGCGGCGTTCAATTCTGCCGATCTGCCGACTGCCGGCACGGTTTCGGCTATGTTTCAGAGCCGCACTTTGAAATCCTTCAGTCTCTCGGATAATCTTGTCGTCGGTCTGAGCCGCGGAAAGACAAAGTGGTATTATGAATCCGCTTTCAGTTTTTGCGCCGGTCCGGCAGGAAGAACGGAAGTTGTGAGGGACCAACCCGATGCGGCCGATATGCTCCAGAAGGTAAGGACATATTCGTTCAGCACTACTCAAAGTTTCTCCGGCAGGATAGAACGCCAGCGTTGGAGCCTGAATTTTCCGGTCGAAATGGAATTCAGCTATGACAGAATACATACCGCGCTGGATAACCGTGGCTTCGGTGATGAGGAATATATTTCCGCCCGCAACAATCTTAGCGGCAGCGAGTTCAAGGCTACTTTTTCGCCGCGATACGAGTATGCAATGCCGTATAACAGACTCGTGGTTCGTGTGGGACTCCCGATAGGTTTCAATCTCCACAGATGGAAGAACCGCGGAGATGCCCCTTATTCCGACAGCAGCCCGCGGTTCCGGTTCTCTCCGTCGGTCTACATTAACTATGAGGCAAGCGCCAGGTCCACATTCCGCGGAACGATCAAATACAATGATGATTATGGAGGAATTCTGGATATGCTCACGGCTCCGGTAATGACCGACTATATTTCCATGCAGCTGAAATCAGGAATAATCGCACATAGGCGTTCGCTCGCATCCACGATGCATTATGGCTTGAAATCGCCGCTTTCAATGTGGAGCGGGAGAATCAATATAGGGTTCACAAAGGGCTGGAACAATCTCCTTTCAAGGCAATACGTTTCGTCGGGTCTTATCGCAGTGAGCAATTTTCTGTCGCCCAACAGTTACGATATTTTCAATGCCGATGCCGGGGTTTCGAAACGCTTCAGCCGCTGCCGTACGGTAATCTCGCTCTCCGGTTCATGGACATGGTCGAGGAGGCGCATCGAACAGAACGGAATGCTTGTGAAATACTATGGAAACAACTTTTCGGTTACTCCGAAAATAAACACGAATCCATGCGGATGGTTCGAACTTTCGTATAATCTGAACATGACGTTCAGCTCGTCGCGCTTCCTGAACTCGCGCAACTCATATAATTCCCGGACCCACGACATCGGTGTGAAACTATTTCCGGCCGATAAATGGGAATTCAGTCTCAATTCCGATATTATCCGCGATAAAATACCGGGCGCCGGCTATAAGACCATTTCGCTTTTTGACGCCGGCGCAGTCTACAAGCATAAAACATGGCGGTTTGGAATGAGGGTGCGCAATATTCTGAACAACAAGTCATTCTCATATTCGGTCTTCAACGGGCTTGACTGGTTTTCCTATTCGTACGCTCTGCGCGGGCGCGAATTGCTTTTCTCGATAACATTTATAAAATAGAGCTTGGCTGCTTGTGAGCTGTCGTATTTTTTTCAAAGATGATGCAAAAAATCATTATAATGAAAAATAATGTGTATATTTGCAATCATCAATTAAAAAATAAAACTGTTATGCAACAAAGACAGGTAACTTTTCAAGAAGCAATCAAAAGCGGTTTCAATAAATACTGCTGCTTCACCGGGCGTGCATCGCGTTCGGAATACTGGTGGTGGATTCTTTTCTCATTCATCGTCGGCGTTATTGTCGGTGCCATTTTTGGCGATTCCACTTTCGGAAGAGTCATCAGCACGCTCGTTTCTCTATGTTTGTTTCTTCCCGGCCTCGGGCTCAGTGTGCGTCGTCTCCACGATATCGGCAAATCGGGCTGGTGGGTGCTTATCTACTTTATCCCTGTTGTAGGTGTCGTATTGTTTATCATCTGGGGTATCAAGGACAGCGATCCTACTCCTAATGCATACGGCCCTGTTCCCAATCTGGTAGGCTGATTCACAATCATGATATTTTAAGCGTGGCTGCTTCCCGATTCAGGTCGCGGCCACGCTGATTTTTTTCTACAGGCGCACGCCTGCACCAAGCATGAGGTTCTGCGGGGCCTTGAAGTTGCCGAGCCTGTAGCCTACATTAATAAATACAGAACGGGTGATGAAAGTCTTTAGGGTCAGCGACTGGTAGACGCGTTTATCGCCTTTGGGGCTGAGTATATTGTAACCGAGGCCTGCGTTTATACAGAATATAGGCATTGTAAGCTCGGCATGGGCCGACAGTCCGACGCTTAGCTGTTTCCCGAATGGCGGCCGTTCGAACTTGATGTTATCATCGTAGCTACCTTCGACCCAGTAGGGCTCCAGTCCGGCGCTTTCGTCCCATTGCATGTCGAGAGCCGCACCGACGGCCAAGCAGCGGTGTAGCTGACGCATGGGAGAGAACTGCAGTCCGACCACCCCGAATTTGCCGGGGCACAGAGTCGGCTCGCTGCTTTCGCCTGTGTAGACAATACGTCTGCGCCATGCGCCATAGGCTGTGATATCGTAGAACCAGTATTTCCGGTCGGCTTCGTTTTCGATATTCATATCCGGTTCCGGCTCGTTTTTCTGCGGACTGATTGTGTAGGCTAGCCCTATGACTGCACCGATCCGGTTGACGCCGGCGTTCGGCAGGGTAGTGTTGCCGTTGGAGTAATGGTTCGCACCGATTCCGAACGACATATTCCATCTGTCGGAAAGGGCATAGTGCAGTTTCAGTGAGATTCCCATATGTGCCGTGACGGGTGTGCTGACAGCGGCATTGTCGATGCCTGTTTCATCATCGAAATGCTTCCATCCGAAGGCGGCTCCGAACTGCCATTCGTATCCGATCCATGATTTGCTGTTGAAGCGTGCTATCGGCGCACCCTGATATACATATGCCGACACGGGCGTCCCGAGTACTTCGTTGGCGAAGAATGTGTTGGCACCTAATCCTATGCCTTGATACAGACCTCGGAAAAGCATCCCTTCGCGGGTGGCGGGACTGAAGCGGAAGTCGGCACGGAGATCGCCCGAGAAGCTTGCGCTGATGCGTTTCTCCAGCGGATTATTTCCTTTCAGAAAACTGTTTGTACCTGGTACGAACGCGGGACTGAAATCTGCGCCGACGCTCCATTCGAGTGGACGGGAAAAGCCGGACGGTATTGTGTCGGCGTTTGCTGTGAGCGTTATTGCCAGCATGGCAACGACCGCAAACAGGCTATTTATTGTTTTCGATTCGAATCTCATAGCTGACAGGATAACGCGATGATGTAGTGAAATTAACCGTGCGCTGACGGTCGAGTATTTCGTTGGTGAAAGTCATGATGCCCTCAATTTCGGCGCTGGAATATGTAACGTCGGTGATAATGGTTCCGTCGAAATGGGCCGGGATGTTGATGTCTACTTTCAGCATCTGGTCTGGTCGGTAGGTGCGGTATGTCCGTCCGGGTTGCACAGTTCTTTCTGCCGCAATCCATTCTCCGTTTTTATACACCGGGACTTTCATGACTACGTGCTCGCTTTCGACCCATGAATCCTTCTTTCCAACATTCACAATAGTAGTGGCATCGGCCTGGAGGTAGGGGTATTCTTCCGTTTTCAGAATATCGGGGCTGTTGTTAATACATCCTAAACGTCTGGTTTTTATCTGGGCGTTGTCGTTGACGTTCAGCCGGGATGTATAGGTGATGCCGGAGAGAGTAAGCGGTCTGCCGGGCAAAATGGTGAACTCTATAAACCGCACCCCGTAGGTGTATTCCAGTCGGAGAGTCCAGTTGTCGTTGCTTTGTGCTGTCTCGCAGATACTGCGGATGGTGAGTTTTTTGCCGTTTTTGATTATCTCCAGTTTGTTGAAAAAAGACTCGTATACAATGCGACCCAATTCGGATGCCGCAATTTTGCTGTCGGAAATGTCGCCGGCAGTATTATAATATGTACAGAACTGAAGGTTATCGCTGAATACGTCCAGACTGATATGTTCCAGTCCGTTTGTCGGGATTACGAAATAAGCTTCGCCCCCGTCGCCTTCGATGGTGGCTTCGGTTATTTCCGGAATGTCTGGCTCGTCAAGAAAGACATCGTTGTTGCATCCCGAAGAGAGAAAGATGATGCATGCAGCTACGATGGCTGCCAGATGTTGTTTTAGCATTTGATTGGTTTTTGTCTTGCTTTTGTTTTTTCGGGGAACAAAGGTAAACAATTTATATTGTTTCGGTGTATGTAGAATGTTTTTTAACTATCGGGATTGCTGCCGGACAATGAAAATCCGCCGGAATTTCGTAACTTTGCAACAAAATATGCCCGAATGAAAAATATTCGCAATTTCTGCATTATAGCGCACATCGACCACGGCAAATCCACCCTGGCCGACCGTCTGCTTGAATATACTCATACTATCGCCCCCAAGGACATGGAGGCTCAGGTGCTCGACGACATGGATCTTGAGCGCGAACGCGGTATCACTATCAAGAGTCATGCCATCCAGATGGACTATCTGCTGGACGGACAGAAATACGTGCTCAATCTTATCGATACCCCGGGACACGTCGACTTCTCGTACGAGGTGTCGCGCTCTATCGCCGCATGCGAGGGTGCGCTGCTCATTGTCGATGCTTCGCAGGGAGTGCAGGCCCAGACTATCTCCAACCTCTACATGGCTATCGACAACGACCTTGAGATTATCCCCGTGATCAACAAGTGCGATCTCGATTCCGCCAATCCCGAGATGGTGGAGGATGAGATTATCGATCTGCTCGGCTGCAAGCGTGAGGAAATTATCCGCGCCTCGGGAAAGACCGGCGAAGGCATCCCCGAAATCCTGAGAGCCATTGTTGAGCGAGTCCCGGCCCCTAAAGGCGATCCCGAGGCCCCGCTGCAGGCTCTGATTTTCGATTCGGTGTTCAATCCTTTCCGCGGAATTATCGCATACTTCAAGATTATCAACGGAACTATCCGGAAGAACGATTTTGTGAAGTTTGTGGCGACCGAGAAAGAGTACAATGCCGACGAAATCGGCGTACTCAAGCTTGAACTCGATCCTCGCCCCGAGCTTTCGGCCGGAAACGTAGGTTATATTATCTCCGGTATCAAGACGAGCCGCGAGGTGAAGGTGGGCGATACGATCACCCATGTCAATAATCCATGCGACAAGGCTATCGAAGGCTTCGAGGAAGTGAAACCGATGGTTTTCGCCGGTGTTTATCCTATCGAGACGGAGGATTTCGAGAATCTGCGTTCTTCGCTCGAGAAACTGCAGCTCAACGACGCCTCCCTCACGTTCCAGCCCGAATCATCGGCCGCGCTTGGCTTTGGTTTTCGCTGCGGATTCCTCGGATTGCTCCATATGGAGATAATTCAGGAGCGTCTGGGCCGTGAATTCGATATGGACGTTATTACTACCGTGCCGAACGTAAGCTACAAGGTCTACGACAAGCGCGGCACAATGACTGAAGTACACAACCCTTCCGGCCTGCCCGATCCGACGCTTATCGACCATATTGAGGAGCCGTATATACGCGCTTCGATAATTACCACGGCAGAGTTTATCGGCCCGATCATGACCCTCTGCCTGGGCAAACGCGGCGAACTTGTGAAGCAGGAATATATTTCCGGCAACCGTGCGGAGCTGACCTTCGACCTTCCGCTCGGTGAGATTGTGATTGACTTCTACGATAAGCTCAAGAGTATATCAAAGGGTTATGCGTCGTTCGACTACCATCTGCACGACTTCCGCGAGAGCAAACTCGTGAAACTCGATATCCTTCTCAACGGCGAGAGCGTCGACGCACTCTCGACACTCACCCATGTTGACAACGCCGTTACCTTCGGTCGTCGTATGTGCGAGAAGCTGAAGGAGCTCATCCCGCGCCAGCAGTTCGATATCGCCATTCAGGCAGCCATCGGTGCGAAGATCATTGCCCGCGAGACTATCAAGGCTGTGCGTAAGGACGTGACCGCCAAGTGCTACGGCGGCGACGTGTCCCGTAAGCGCAAGCTCCTCGAGAAGCAGAAAGCCGGCAAGAAACGCATGAAGCAGATAGGACGTGTGGAAGTGCCTCAGAAGGCTTTCCTTGCCGTCCTTAAGCTCGACTGATGCGGCTACCCATCCAAAAACATCAAGTCCTTAAGGTTGTCAGAGATTATAATTGCCTTAAGGACTTTAAATTTAATTATATCATGACTTACTTGAAATTTTTAGTGGCCGGACTATTGGCCGCAGCCGTTACGGCACCGGCGCTTGGCGCCACTCCGCGCGCGCCTCAGGATGAGGTGATTCTCCATGCATGGTCGTGGAGCCTCGACACTATCGCAGCCAATATGAAACTGATTGCAGAGTCGGGATATGACTATGTACAGACATCGCCCGTTCAGGCATGCTTCGTAGGCGAGGATGGCGGTATGGCACTCTTCAGCGAGCCCGGCGACAGCGTGAAGGGCAAATGGTACTATTACTATCAGCCCACCGACTGGACTATCGGAAACTATATGCTCGGCACACGCGACGATTTCCGCGCCATGTGCGACAGCGCATATAAATATAATGTGAAAGTCATTGTCGATGTCCTTCCCAATCATACCGCAGTCGACCACACAGCGGTGCTACCCGGCCTTGACAACGCAGTGGGAGGCCACGAAAATCTCTTCCACGCAAACGGGTTTACGGATATTAAGGACTATAACGACCGTCTGGAGTGTACGACCGGCAAAATGGGCGGTCTGCCCGACGTGAATACCGAGAATCCGGACTTCCAGAAGTATTATCTCCAGTATGTAAACGACCTCATCAATCTCGGCGCCCGTGGCTTCCGATATGATACGGCCAAGCATATCGGTCTGCCTACCGACCCTCTCGATCCGAAAGCTGCGCAGAATGATTTCTGGGATGTCGCAACCGGCCGAAAAGGTGTCAAGGGACTTACGCTCCTTATGCCCGATAGCCTCTACATCTACGGTGAGGTTCTTCAGGACCGAAACGTGAAGGAGAAAGAATACGCAGAATATGTCGACATTGTGGCCAGCAATTACGGTCACTCGCTCCGCAAGGCCCTTGAGGAAGGCAACACCATGGCTGCCGATCTCGGCGACTGGAAGAATCCAGCTGATCCTGAAAATCTTGTTACATGGGTAGAAAGCCACGACACTTACTGCAATGAGCATGAATCGGCCGGTCTTACCGACGACCAGATTCGCGCAGCATGGGTATTCCTCACAGCACGCGCTACGGGCAAGCCGCTTTTCTACAGCCGTCCCGCCGGAAGCACACGTGAGAATTACTGGGGCAACAACCGCATCGGTGCTCGCGGTAACGATGAGTTCTTCAACCCGCAGGTTGTTGCCGTCAATAAATTCCGCAAGGCCATGAACGGTCAGCCTGAAAATCTTGTCTATTCCGATAACGGCGCCGTCGCTGAAGTTGAACGTGGGTCCCGGGGAGTTGCGTTAGTCAATTTCTCGCAACGCGAACAGAAAGTGCGCATGGGTACTTCGCTTCCCGATGGCACATATACCGATGCTGTAAGCTCTGCCGTGTTCAAAGTTAAGAAAGGCAGACTCGAAGGAAAGCTTCCTGCAAACGGAACTGCGATTCTGTATAAATAATGCACATTAGTGGTGCGTTAAGATTTAAAAGGATGAGGTAGGAAAAGCACCTCCCGCGCTTAACGAAATCACTAATGATGAAGTACAATGCACAATTCAATGGCGGCAAGATGCCGCCATTTTTCATGAAAAAATAAAAAGGAACTGCGTGAGCAGTTCCTTTTTATGGGTTTCCAATAGGTACAATTTCTAAGGTAAAAAAGATTGTTTTAGGTTTGCGATACAAAGGTCGCACCTTTTTTATGGGTGACCAAAAAAATTTATATGTTATACGGCATGGTTTTTGAGCATGTACATTGCCGGGGAAATTGACTGTAGACTTAAATAATTGGTAGTTAGGGTATTGGGTGATAATTTAGATACTTTAGCAACTTTGCTGATTATGTGTTAATAAATGTTAATTCAGGAACTGTCGCTTACAAAATGTCAAATATCCATACTCCGCCGTAAAAAGTATATGGCCTTTGGCCGCTTATTGGATGGAATCTTTTTCCGTGATATCCTGATATTAGGATATAAGAAAAGTCCGGAACGTATA